>JBCCNM010000121.1:0-9143 GCA_039025835.1 Pseudomonadota bacterium
ACGCCGTGGGCGTCGGGCAAATCGGCCAGAAGGCATCGCTGTCGGCGATCAATGCACTGTCCGATGGCGTCGCTCTCGGCGATCACGTTGCCAAAGCCGTGCAGGCAAAACACGCATGAGTATTCCGACCGCCATCCTCGGCGCCACCGGCTACGTCGGTGGCGAAACGCTACGCCTGCTGGGTGCACATCCCACGTTCGAACTGGCCGCCGCCGTCTCGGACAGCCGGGCGGGCCAGGCGATTGCACAAACCTTTCCGCATCTTGCCGCGCAACTTGCAGACACGAATTTCTCGGCGCATTCAAACTGGGTGGAGCAACTCGACACCGGCAGCGAGGTTGCCGTGTTTTCGACCATGCCGCACGGCACATCGGCCGGCACCATCGCTGACGCACTGGAACGCCTTGCCGCCCGCAACGTCAATGCCCACGTCGTCGACGCCTCGGCCGATTTTCGCTACGCCACGCTGGACGCCTACACGGCGGTGTACGGCGACGGCCACGGTGCGCCGTCGCTGATCGAGGAATTCGCATCCGGTCTGCCGGAACACGTCGCCGGCAAACCCGCAGAGCACATCGGCAACCCGGGCTGCTTCGCCACCGCGATGCTACTCGCCGCGGTGCCGCTGGTCGCGAGCGGCCTGAGCGACGAACACCTGTTCATCACGGGCATCACCGGCAGCACCGGCTCCGGCCGTTCGCCGTCGGACGGCACGCACCATCCGGAACGCCACAGCAACCTGTACGCGTACAAGCCGCTGGGCCATCGTCACGCGCCGGAAGTCGCCGAAATGACGGCCGCCGCCACCGGTGTAACGCCAAAACTGCATTTCGTCCCGCACTCCGGCCCGTTCACGCGCGGCATTTACGCCAACGTGCAGGCAAAACTCTCACGCCCCGCCAGCGCTGACGACGTCCGCGCCCGGTTTGCCGACGCCTACGCCAACTGCCCGTTTGTGCGCGTCGTCGAGGGTACCCCGCGCATCAAGCATGTCGTTGCCAGCAACTACGCCGAGATCGGCGTTGCGGTGGACAACGACGTCGTGCTCGTCATGAGCACCATCGACAACCTCGTCAAAGGCGCCGCAGGTGGTGCCATGCAATGGATGAATCGCCTCTGGGACCTGCCGGACACCACCGGCCTGTCAGCCGTCGCCCCGGCCTGGACTTAAAGACACACCGATATGAACGATCCACGACTCCGCGAAGCCGAAACCATGATGCCCGTCTACGGGCAGCTCCCGTTTGTCCCGGTGCGCGCTGCCGGCTGCGACATCATCACCGACGACGGCCGACGCATACTGGACCTGTACGGCGGCCACGCCGTGGCCGCACTCGGCTACGGTCACCCCAACCTGTCGGACGCCATTCGTCGGCAGGTGGACACGCTGCTGTTCCAAAGCAACGCCGTTGCCGTGGAGGTCCGCGCGGAAGCCGCAGAGAAACTGCTGTCGGTGTCGCCGGACGGTCTCGGCAGCGTGTTGTTCGTCAACTCCGGCGCCGAGGCGAATGAAAACGCGCTGCGCATGGCCTGTATTGCTACCGGCCGCAACAAGGTGTTGTCGATCACGCACGGCTTCCACGGCCGCACCGCCGCGGCGGCCGCCGTCACATGGAATTCAGACCGCTGGTACGGCTTCGCCAACAAACCGTTCGACGTCGAGTTCATCGTGCGCGACGACATCGACAGCGCAAAGGCGTTGATCGACGACAGCATCGCCGCCGTGATCTTTGAACCGGTACAGGGTGTCGCCGGCGGCTACGATCTGTCGCACGAATTTGTCGTCGCGCTGCGTGAGATCACGGCCAAACACGGTGTCGTGCTGATCGCCGACGAAGTGCAGACCGGCATGGGACGCTCAGGGCATTTTTTCGGCGTGCAGGCACACGGCGTCACGCCGGATATCCTGACCTCGGCAAAATCCCTCGGCGGCGGTATCCCCTGCGGCGCGGTGATCGCGAGCAAAGCGATTGCCGACAAGTTCGGCGTCGGAGACCTCGGCACAACCTTCGGCGGTGGCCCGGTTGCAGCGGCCGCGATTATCGCTGTCATCAATACGATCATCGAGGAAGACCTGCTGGCCAACGTCCGCGCACGCGAGGCGCAGATTCGCGAGATCTGCCATGTCGGACCGGTCGAACGCATCCAGGGCATGGGGCTGTTGCTCGGCCTGATCTGTGATCGGCCAGCCAGGGAAGTCCGCGACGCGTTGATCGAACAGGACGTGCTGGCCGGCACCAGCGCCGACCCGCACTCCCTGCGCATTCTTGCACCGCTGGTGATCGAGCCGGGGCACGTCGAGCACCTGGCCGACGCCCTGAAAACGATCCCGCCCGGTAACCACTGACCACGGACACACAGATGAAATCCTTCAACGACCTAGCTGACTTTACCCACGACGAGATCCAGGCGCTGATTGCGCTGGCGAATCGGCTCGACGCACACCCGGAACCTGAAGCCCTGAAGGGCAAAGTCCTGTCACTGCTTTTTCTAAGCCCCAGCCTGCGCACGCTGGCCTCTTTCCAGGCTGCAATGACGCGCCTTGGCGGTGGCTCTTTCGTCATTTCGCCGGACATGTCGATTCACGGCCTCGAGACGCGCCCCGGTATCGTCATGGACGGTGCAGCGGCCGAGCACATTCGCGAGGCGGTCCCGGTGATCGCGTCCTACGGCGACGCGATCGGGATTCGAGCATTCGCAGAACGCAAGAACCTCGAGCACGACATGGCCGAAACCGAGTTCAACTCGCTGACCGGCCTCATCGATACACCGTGGATCAACATGGAGTCAGCGATGGGTCATCCCTGCCAGAACCTGGCTGACTGGAAGACCATGGACGATCTCGGTGTGCCGGCCAACGGCGGCAAGTTTGTGCTGAGCTGGGCCTATCACCCGAAAGCCCTGCCGCTCGCCGTGCCGGCGTCGACGCTGTACATGGCGGCGCGACGTGGCATGGACGTCACCGTGCTGCGTCCGGACGGCTTCGAACTGCCGGACGCGATCATGCAAACATCAAAACAGGCGGCGGAAGCGGCGGGCGGTTCGGTCGTCGAAACCGACAACCGCGTCGAGGCGATGGAAGGCGCGCAGATTATCTACGCGAAATCCTGGTCCTCCACCAAGCACTACGGTGATCGTCTTGGCGATCAGGCGCTGCGCAATGAGCTGGAAGACTGGTGTGTCGACGATCCGTGGTTTGATAACGCCGCTGAAGACTGTCGCTTCATGCACTGCCTGCCCGTTCGACGCGGTGTCGTTGTCAGTGAATCGGTGCTCGACGGACCGCGCAGCGTCGTCATCCCGGAGGCCCGTAATCGAATGCTGGCGCAGATGGCGGTGCTCTACCAGATGATGGGAGCCGGCGCATGAGCACGTCCCGCGATCGCGCCATTGTCGTCTCCGCACTGAAGCACGCAGCGCCCTACATCCGCCTGTTCAAGGGCAAGGCGTTTGTCATCAAGGTGGGAGGTGAGGTGTTCGCAGACCCGGAGGCCACACGCGCACTGATGGAACAGGTGGGCATCCTCCACCAGGTCGGCGTCCGCGTGGTGCTGATTCACGGTGGCGGACCACAGTCCACCGAGCTTGCCACCGCGTTAGGCGTCGACACCACATTCGTCGATGGTCGTCGCGTGACAGACGGTGCATCACTCGACGTTGCGACGATGGTCCTAAACGGGCAGATCAACACACGTATCCTCGCCGTCTGCCGGGACCTGCAAATCCCGGCGGTCGGTATCAGCGGTGTCGATGCCGGTCTCATCCGCGCCCATCGCAGACCGCCGGTCGATCGTGGCGACGACGACCCGGTGGACTACGGCTTCGTGGGTGATATCGACTCGGTCGAGGCGGACATTCTGCAAAAGCAGCTCGATAGCGGACTGATGCCGGTTGTCAGCCCGCTGTCCTGTGACGAGAGCGGGACGCTGCTGAACATCAATGCCGATACGGTCGCGGCTGCGATTGCAGCCGAACTCAACGCCGAGAAACTGATTCTCTCCACGGGCGCCGCCGGCATTCTCGAAGACATCAATGACCCGGCGTCACTGATCTCTTACATCGATCGAAAACAGCTTGCCGCGCTGCGCAAGGACGGCAAACTGGCCGACGGCATGCTGCCCAAGGCCGCCGCGATCGATGCCGCGATATCCAACGGTGTTAATCGCGTGCACGTCATTTCCTACAAACTGCCCGACAGCCTGTTGCTGGAAGTCTTCACCAACGAAGGCAACGGCACGCTGGTCGTGGACGACATCGCGGCCCTGTCCGCCGCCGAACAGGGCGACGCGTCGTGATCCGTCTGTGGGACAAGGGCCTGCCTCTGGACCAGCGCGTGTTGCGCTACACCGCCGGCGAGGATCACCTGCTGGATGAACGGCTCGTCCCCTACGACGTGCGCGGCTGCATTGCGCACGCGGAAATGCTGGCGTCGGTCGGTCACCTGTCGGCGGATGACTGCACGGCGATCTGCGAGGGTCTCAAAGAGCTCGAAGCCGCGCACGCCGCCGGCGAATGGCACATTGCGCTGGAAGATGAAGATGTGCACACCGCACTGGAGACGCGCCTGACCGACGCCATCGGTGCCGCTGGTGGTCGCCTCCACCTTGGCCGCTCCCGCAATGACCAGGTGCTGACGGCACTGAGGCTGTATCTGAAGGATGCCGTCGACGGGCTGAGTAACAGTGTCGAGAAACTGAATGACGCGCTCATTGGGCTGGTCGACGGTCAGGGTGAGCTCGAGCTGCCCGGTTACACGCACATGCAGCACGCGATGCCGTCATCGGTTGCCCTGTGGGCCGGCGGTTTTACCGAAGCCTTCGCCGATGCGCGCGAGGGCCTTACGGCTTCGAAACGGCGCATGGACAAGAATCCCCTGGGCAGTGCCGCCGGCTACGGCACACCGGGCCTCGAGCTGGATCGCGAACTGACGACCAGGAAGCTCGGCTTTGCCGAGCTGCAGTCACCGGTGACCGCGGCGCAACTGTCGCGCGGCAAGGCCGAAAGCAGCCTGCTGTTCGAGATTACTCTGCTGTTGAATGACATTAGCCGACTGGCGTCCGATCTGCTGATGTTCTACACGCAGGAATTCGCCTACATCGACCTGGCTGGCGATGTCACTACCGGCTCGTCGATCATGCCGCAAAAGCGCAACCCGGACGTGCTCGAACTGCTGCGTGCCTCGTCATCGACGGCGCTTGGCTGCCTGAATGAAGCGCTGGTGATCACGGCTAAGCTGCCCTCCGGCTACCACCGCGACCTGCAGCGGCTGAAACCGCCGCTGTTCCGGGGTATCGATCTGGCAGTCGACAGCGTCGATATTCTTGCCCACCTGCTGAACGGCCTCACATTCCGCCCCGACAATATCCGTCTCGACGAGAGTATTTTTGCGACCGAAGAAGCGTACCGGCTGGTGACCGAGGAAGGCATGAGCTTCCGGGATGCGTACCGCAAGGTCGGTGCGCGCTATGCCCGCTAGGCCGCTCCGCCTATAATCGGCGTTCGTTTGACGAGGAGTCTTCCCATGCCGCGATTGATTGCTGCCTGCCTGCTCGGTCTGTTGCTGGTCGGCTGTGGCCAGAGTGGCCCGCTATACTTGCCGGGCAACCCCAGTGAAATCCGTCAGCCCGCCCCGAGCGACCCGGAAAAGCCGGACGAAGATGTCGAAAAACCCAAAGGCTGACCTCGTTCTGATCGACGGCTCGTCGTACCTGTACCGGGCCTACCACGCACTGCCCAAACTCACGAACTCCAGCGGCGAGCCTACCGGCGCGCTGCACGGCGTGCTCAACATGATCAACAAGCTCGTGCGCGACGAACCGGATGCGCACGTTGCAGTCGTGTTCGACGCACCCGGCAAGACCTTCCGCGACGAAATCTACGCGGAGTACAAGGCGAATCGCCCGCCGATGCCGGATGAATTGCGCTCGCAGATACAGCCTATCCTGGACGCCGTGGAGGCGATGGGCTTGCCGCTGCTGCGCGTCGCGGGCGTCGAAGCCGACGACGTGATCGGCACGCTGTGCACCGAGGGCAGCAAGCGCGGTATCAACGTGCTGGTATCCACCGGCGACAAAGACATGGCGCAGCTCGTCGACGACCGCATCACGCTGATGAACACAATGAACGACAGCGTGCTGGACCGCGAGTCCGTCAAGCTGAAGTTCGACGTGTACCCGGAACAGATCATTGACTACCTGGCGCTGGTCGGTGACGCCTCCGACAACATACCGGGCGTCCCCAAGGTCGGCGCAAAAACCGCGGCCAAATGGCTGAACCAGTACGACTCGGTAGACGGCATCATCGACAACGCTGACGCTATCAAGGGCAAGGTCGGCGACAACCTGCGCGACAGCATCGACCAGCTAAAACTGTCGCGGGAGCTGGCGACCATCCGCAAAGACGTCGCGCTCGATGTGTCCATCGAAGACCTGGTGGTCTCCGACGCGGACACCGACGCGCTTCGCGAACTGTATGCTCACTTCGAGCTGCGCAGCTTGCTCCGGCAGCTCGATGGCGATGCGGGGGACGATCCGACCGACGCGCCCGCAACGCAGGCGGAATACGAGACCGTGTTCACGCGCGACGCCCTCGACCGCTGGATTGCGGCGATGGAAAAAGCGGAGGTCATCGCGTTCGACACCGAAACCACGAGTCTCGATTACATGCAGGCCGAGGTGGTCGGCGTGTCGATAGCCACCGAACCCGGCAAGGCCTGCTACGTGCCCGTGGCGCATGATTATCCGGGTGCGCCCGATCAGCTGGATCGCGACGAGGTGCTCAACGCCCTGCGCCCACTGCTTGAGGACCCGGAAAAAGCCATGCTGGGGCATCACCTGAAATACGATGCGCACGTGCTCGCCCGGCACGGCATTCGCCTGCGCGGCATGCGGTTTGACTCGATGCTCGAGTCCTACGTACTGAACAGTGTCGCCACCCGGCACGACATGGACTCGGTCGCCCGGCACTACCTCGACCGCGAGACCATCCACTACGAGGACGTCGCCGGCAAAGGTGCAAAACAACTCACCTTCAACCAGGTCGACATTGAGACGGCGTCGCCCTATGCGGCCGAAGATGCCGACATCACGCTGCAGCTGCACCTGAAGCTGTGGGACGCGTTGCAGCAGCAACCAGCACTTGCGTCGGTCTACGAAGACATCGAACAGCCGCTCGTGCCGATCCTTCTGCAGATGGAGGAAAACGGTGTGCTCGTCGATCGCCAGATGCTCGCGGACCAAAGCCACGAATTGATGCAGTCCATGGCGTCCCTGGAAACACGGGCGCACGAGCTGGCCGGAGCACCGTTTAATCTCGGTTCACCGAAACAACTGCAAGAGATCCTGTTTGAGCAGCAGGGCCTGCCGGTCATTCGCAAGACACCGAAAGGCCAGCCGTCCACGGCGGAGGACGTGCTCGTCGAGCTGTCGCACGACTACGAGTTGCCGCGCGTCATCATCGACTACCGCAGCGTCAGCAAGCTGAAGAGCACCTACACCGACAAGCTGCCGCAGCAGATCGTGCCGTCCACCGGACGCATCCACACCTCGTACCACCAGGCCGTCGCGGCAACCGGTCGACTGTCGTCAACCGACCCCAACCTGCAGAATATCCCGATTCGCAATGAAGCCGGCCGACGTATTCGACAGGCCTTTGTGGCCCCGGACGGTCACCAGCTACTCGCCGCTGACTACTCGCAGATCGAGCTGCGCATCATGGCGCACTTGTCAGCCGATGACGGTCTGCTCGGCGCGTTCGCCGGTGATCAGGACGTGCATCGCGCAACGGCAGCCGAGGTGTTTGGTGTGGCGCTGGACGCGGTCAGTGCCGATCAGCGTCGCTCGGCCAAGGCGATTAACTTTGGCCTGATGTACGGCATGTCCGCATTCGGGCTGGCGAAGCAGCTCGACGTGTCACGCGGCGAGGCACAGGACTACATTGACCTGTATTTCGACCGCTATCCGGGCGTCAAGCACTACATGGACACCATTCGCGAAAAGGCCAGCGAAAAAGGCTATGTCGAGACCGTCTTCGGGCGTCGCCTGTACCTGCCGGAGATCAATGCTCGCAATGTGCTGCGCCGACAGTACGCCGAACGCAGCGCCATCAATGCGCCCATGCAGGGCACGGCAGCCGACATCATCAAGCGCGCGATGATTCGTGTGCACGACTGGCTGTCGTCGTCGGACCTCGGCACGCGGATGATCATGCAGGTGCACGATGAACTGGTTTTCGAAGTCCCCGACACTGAAATTGACACGGTGGAGGCCCGTGTCTGCGAGCTGATGAGCAGCGCCGCCGACCTCACCGTGCCGCTGAAGGTTGACGCCGGCCGCGGCGCTAACTGGGACGAGGCGCACTAGCCACGAACCCGTCCTTGCGCGACGCTGGAACGGAACTTTAGACCGAGTCCAGACTCAAACAGACTGAGTGCAACAAAACGGCACTCGCCTGTTTCCTCCCTGAACAGGCGGCAGCCAGTGCCCCGATACCGGCTGCAATCGCCCCGGATGTCGGCCCTTAGGCATCCGGGGCCTTCTTCAGGCCGCCGTCAGGCCAAGAAAGCGCTCCATGACCTGCCGCGCTTCGTTCTCACCGTCGCGCTTCAGCGATGAAAATGCCTGCACCGACGCCCGCTCGCCGAGTTCACGCTGGACCTCGAGTACTGCCTTTGCCACCTGACCGCGCTTCAGCTTGTCCGACTTGGTCAGCAGCACGTGAATGGGCAGATTGACGCTTTCCGCGAACTCGATCATCTGACGATCAAAGTCGGTCAGGCGCCGCCGGATGTCGACGATCAGCACGAGTCCTTTCAGACTCTGCCGGACCTGGAAATACCCGGACAGCAGCTCGCCCCAATGAGCTCGCATCTTGTCGGAGACCCGGGCAAAGCCATACCCGGGAAGGTCGACGATCCGGGTGTTTGCGGTCAGCTTGAAAAAGTTGACGAGCTGAGTCCGGCCAGGGGTTTTGCTCGTTCTGGCAAACTGCCGTCTGTTTACCAACACATTGATTGCACTCGACTTTCCGGCATTCGACCGACCCGCAAAAGCGACCTCGGCACCGGCATCCGGCACAAACTGGTTCAAGGCGTTTGCGCTCTTTATGAAATTTGCTTCAGGATATTTCGACATCGCTTGTGCGGG
>JBCCNM010000122.1:0-9106 GCA_039025835.1 Pseudomonadota bacterium
CTCGAGCGCCTTGTCACGTGCACGTTCTTCATCGGTGCGCGCTTTCGGCGGCTGAGTTTCGGCTTCTGCGCTGGTCACCTCAGTGGATTCTTCGACAGCTGGCGCCGCGACAGTCTGCTCGGTCTGCGGAGCCCGCTCGCCGTCACGCCGACGACGGCGTCCACCGCGACTGCGGCGGCGCTTCTTCGGCGCGGCGTCGTCGCCGGCCGGGCCTGCCTGGGCAGCTGCCGGCGCGTCGCTGGTCTTGTCCTGCGAGTCCTTTTGGGCTGCCTGCTTGTCCTGTTTTTTCGCCGTGTCTTTCGGCGCGCGCTGCTGGATGGCCGTTTTGTCTGCGGCCTGCTTGTCACCCGATGACTTGCGGCGATTTCGCGACCGCCGGGAGCGCTTGCCGCCCTCGGCCTTTTCGTCGCTGGCACGCTTTTCGTTGCCACGTCGCTCGTTGCGTTTGCGCTGCCCACCACGCCGGTTGTCCTGGCTGCGGCGCGACTGCGTCTTGCGTGAACGCTTGGCCGGCTTCTTCTTTTCGCTGTCGCCGGTGCCGAACAGGGCACGCCACAGCTTCACAAAGATGCCCACCTGCGGCTCGGCCGGCGGCTCTTTGCGCGGCGGCGCCGGAGAGACCGGCTCTACCTTGCCAACCGCGGCTTTCTCGGCCGGTTTCTTTTCTTCCATTGACGGCGGCACTTCAGGCTCGGCCTCAACCTCGGTGAGTTCGTAGCTCGCGCCGGCGTTCTCGGGCAACTCCGCCTGGTCATCCCGTACGCGACGGACATCGTAGTGCGGGGTTTCCAGCGACGCGTTTGCGACGAGGACCACCTGGGTATCGTGGAGGGTTTCGAGGTTGTGTACCCAATCTCGCTTTTCATTCAGCAAGTAGGTCGCAACTTCAACCGGCAGTTGAGCGACAACCTTGGCCGTGCGTTCCTTGCGCGCCTCTTCGCCGAGAATGCGCAGGATTGTCAGGGCCAGCGATTCGACCGACCGAATCGTGCCGATACCCGAGCAGCGCGGGCAGGTGTGGTAGCTCGACTCGCCCAACGACGGACGCAGTCGCTGACGCGACATCTCGAGCAGGCCAAAGCGTGAAATCTTGCCGATCTGTACGCGCGCGCGGTCCTGCCGTACTGCATCTCGCAGCCGGTTTTCTACCGCACGCTGGTTCTTCTGCGGACCCATATCAATGAAGTCGATGACGATCAGGCCACCGAGGTCACGCAGTCGAAGCTGGCGAGCGATTTCATCGGCGGCTTCGAGGTTGGTATTCAACGCGGTGGCTTCGATGTCGCCGCCTTTCGTTGCGCGCGCCGAGTTGATGTCGATAGCCACCAGTGCTTCGGTGTGGTCAATCACGATGCTGCCGCCGGAGGGTAGGTTGACGTCGTGCGTGAAGGCCGATTCGATCTGCGACTCGATCTGGAAGCGGGTGAAGCAGGGCACCGGGTCGGTGTAGTGCTTCAGCTTCTTCAGGTTATGCGGCATGACCTGCTCGACGAACTCGCGCGCTTCCTGGAAAGTCTGCTCGTCGTCGATGAGGATCTCGCCGATCTCGTTGGTCAGGTAGTCGCGCAGCGCACGCACAATGGCGTTGCTCTCGCGATAGATCAAAAACGGCGACGGGCGCTCGAGGACGACATTCAGTATGGCTTGCCAGACGCGCAACAGGTTCTCGAGGTCCCAGGCGAGCTCCTCGGGGCTGCGATCGATGCCTGCCGTGCGCAGGATGACGCTCATGCCGTCAGGCACTTCGATGTCGTTCAGTGATTTGCGGGCCAGGTCGCGATCGCCGCCGACGATGCGACGGGATACGCCGCCGGAGCGGGACTTGTTCGGCTTCAGAACGATGAAGCGTCCGGCGAGACTGACAAACGTGGTTAGCGCGGCACCCTTGTTGCCACGTTCTTCCTTATCGATCTGGACGACGATGTCCTGACCTTCTTTGAGAACGTCGCGGATGTTCGGCTTGCCGCCACCCTTCGGGTCACGGACGAAGTACTCGCTGGAGATTTCCTTGAGCGGAAGGAAGCCGTGGCGCTCGGCGCCGTAGTCTACAAAAGCGGCTTCCAGACTGGGCTCGATGCGCGTGATCTTGCCCTTGTAGATGTTGGCCTTTTTACGTTCGCTGGCCGGGCCCTCGATGTTGAGGTCGTAGAGGCGTTGGCCGTCGACCATCGCCATGCGCAACTCTTCTTCCTGAGTCGCATTGATTAGCATTCTTTTCATGTTGCCCTGCGTTATCAGTCACGGGCAGCGAGTTGAGGCGAAGTGGAAGGAACGAGACAGGGGCGGCCGCTCGCGGAAAGGCGAGGCCGATCTTTGCTTTCAAGCTTGTCACGATCTGCACGAGGCGCAGAACGAAAAGTATTCCTGTCATGATTTCCTGGGCGGCTCCTGCCGCTCTGGCATCGCGTGTTTCGCTGCCATTGAAATCCGGTCTCGCAACCGGCGAGACCCATGTAATATGCTGGCGGATCAGGTGGCGGACCACGAACCGGGTGCCACTTGGAGTCCTTAAGCGCTTCAAGGGGTAAGAGGTCCGCTCTCGAAGCTGCGCGTAATATATCACACCCGGTGCCACCATCAAGCTATTGATCATGCAGCAAAAGTCCGACGCTGAATCCCAGCGCAGCCAGGTCCGCAAAGTGGCCGTCAACAGCGAATTCGCCGACCAGCGTATCGACAATTTTCTGCGTCGTGAGTTGCCCGGGGTGCCCAAGGGTCGAATTTACCGGCTGCTCAGGAAAGGTGAGGTCCGCGTCAACGGCAAACGGATCAAGCCGGAATACCGTCTGCAGGCCGGTGATGAAGTTCGTATCCCGCCAGTCCGGCTCGCCGAGGACAAACCCGGGCCGCGGAGCACCGACGCAGACGCGATGGCATCTCGCGTGCTGTTCGAGGACAAGCGCCTGCTGGTCGTCGACAAGCCGTCCGGCGTGGCCGTGCACGGCGGCAGTGGCATCAGTCACGGCGTTATCGAAATGCTTCGCCATGCGCGGCCCGAACTGCGCGACCTGTCGCTGGTGCACCGACTCGATCGCGAAACATCCGGCGTGCTGGTGCTTGCCAAACGGCGCAGCGCCTTGCGTGAACTGCATGCCCTGTTCAGGGAAGGACGGGTCGAGAAGAACTACCTCGCGCTCGTTGTCGGCGACTGGCAGTACGGCGATACAGTTATCGATGCGCCGCTGCTGGTAACCAACCGCAAGGGCGGCGAGCGCCACGTGGTCGTCAGCCCGGAGGGCAAAGACGCCGCGACGCGTTTCCAGTTGTCGCGTACCTACGGCAAATTCAGCCTGCTGCAGTGCTCGCCGAAAACCGGGCGTACGCACCAGATTCGTGTGCACGGTCTGCATGCGGGGCATCCACTGGCTGGCGATGATCGCTACGGCGATGAGGCATTCAACGCGCAGGCTGGAAAATTTGGTCTGAAGCGTCTTTTCCTGCACGCCCAGTCGATCGCATTTCCGGACGACAGTGGCAACGATCGCCATTTCACGGCACCGCTGGCCGACGATCTGGAGGCCTTCCTCAATAAAGGCATCCCGGCCTACGTCGATCGGCAGCGTCGTCAGGGCAGGAGATAGCCCAGTTCCAACAGGCGGTCGGTGACCCAGATCATCGGCAGACCGATCAGCGCGGTCGGATCCGTACTCTCTACCGAGCGAAACAGCACAAAGCCGGCAGACTCAACCTTGAAGCTGCCTGCGCAGTCGTAGGGCTCGTCGATTCTCAGATACGCCTCGGCGAGCCGTCGGTCAAAGGGTTTGAAGCGCACGGTGGTGATGTCGGTGTGTTCGTAGCGATTGCGCCCGACCGGGTCCAGCAGGCAGACCGCGGTCAAAAAGCGCACGCTTTTGCCTGACGCTGCGAGCAGCTGTTCCACGGCGGTGGCGTGATCCCCCGGCTTGCCGAGAACCCGGTCGTTGAGTATTGCCACCGGGTCCGCGCCGATCACGAGTCCGTTCGGTGCTTTCGCGGCAATGGCTTCAGCCTTGCGGCGGGCGAGGTAAGGCGCGAGCTCGTCGGGCGGCAGCCCGTCCGGATTCGACTCCTCTATGCCGGGGGCGACCGCTTCGTAGCTAGTGAGAATACGGTCCATCAGGCCGCGTCGATACATCGACGTGGAAGCGAGGAAAATGTTTCTGGCACTCGGGTTTTGCATGTTGTTCTCGGGAATCGCTGGTAAATCAGTCGCTTGTGCGTCGTACTCCAGGATTCTAGGGGATTCGGCAGAATTCGCGAGTTTGCCCGACCGGTGGCTTTGACACACGGTTTTTGGCTCCTTATCATGCGCGCGCGATGGGCAATCCGCTGCTGGACCGCAAATCGCCGCCGGAGTGGCTGGCGACAATGCAGGTCATTGATTTTAAAGAGAAAATTTCGTTCTTCGAGCGACTGTACTCGGCGCTTGAGAACGAGCTTTCTGCGCTGGATGCTGCGGATTACCCAGCGGACTGGGCCGACACCCGGGTGTCAGGGCAACTGGTGTTTTCGCCATCGACGGCCCGTGATCGGGGTGTCGCTGTCGAAATAAAAGCCCGTACCGATGCGACGCTGGTGTGCCAGCGCTCGCTCGAAGCTTTCAGGCAGCCGCTAAAGGCGGCGCTGCGTGCGGAGCTGCTCGGTCCGGAAGAACAGGGTTCGTCGGAACTCGATACGTGGGAACTGGAAGAAGTCACGTTTCGACCCGTCGACATAGTGGATGAAGCACTGGTGATGGAGTTGCCCTTGTCGCCAATGCAGGAAATCAGTGCGGGCCCCGCGGCCGTGATCGACCAGGAGTCGTCGCAGCGCGAGGGCACGGTAAAGCCGTTCGCGGATTTGCGAGCGCAGATGGACAAGTTCGGAGACGAATAATGGCAGTACAACAGAATCGCAAGACGCCGTCGCGCCGCGGCATGCGTCGTTCTCACGACAAGCTGAAAAGCTCGGCCTTGTCGGTAGACCCGACTTCGGGTGAAACGCATCTGCGTCACCGCGTCTCGCCGGACGGTTTTTACCGTGGCGAGCAGGTTGTCGCACAACCTGACATCGACGTCGACGAAGAATAAAATCGCCTGACCCTTCACTCGCGTGAAGGTTTCACAGCGTGGCTTCGCCGTCGATCATCTCTGTAGACGTGATGAGTGGCGACCTCGGTGCCGAGGTCGTTGTGCGTGCGGCTGCGTCCGCGCTGGACAGCCATCCGTCGATTGAACTCATCCTGGTCGGTGATCAGACCCTGATTGCCGATCTTGTCCGTCAGCACATCAGCGACGCATCCCGCGTCCGCATCCAGCACGCCACGGAAGTCGTCAGCATGACCGACGCGCCGGCGGATGCTGTGCGCAAGAAAAAAGACTCGTCGATGCGTGTTGCGATCAACCTCGTCAAGCAGGGAGACGCACAGGCCTGCGTCAGTGCCGGCAACACCGGTGCCCTGATGGCGACGGCGAAATTCGTGCTGAAAACCCTGCCCGGTGTCGACCGCCCGGCGATTCTCGCCGAACTGCCGGCGATCGACGGCTCACTGCACATGCTCGACCTCGGTGCCAACACGTCTGCGTCAGCGGAGCAGCTGTTCCAGTTCGCGCTGATGGGCTCCATCGTTGCGTCGGATATCGCCAGCGTCGAGTCTCCTCGCGTGGCGTTGCTGAATATCGGCGCCGAAGACGTGAAGGGCCACGACACGGTCCGCGAAGCGGCTGCGCTGCTGTCGGCGTCGTCGCTGAACTACGTGGGCTTTATCGAGGGCAACGACATCTTCCGCGGCAAGGCCGACGTGATCGTCACCGACGGCTTCACCGGTAACGTCGCACTGAAAACGATGGAAGGCACTGTGGCGCTGGTTCGTCACTACCTGAAGCGCGCTTTCACCCGCTCCTGGTTCGCCAAACTCCAGGCTGTACTCGCCGGGCTGGTGTTGAGGGCCCTCGCCCAGGACACCGATTCGCGCCGCTACAACGGTGCGACTCTCGTGGGGCTTAATGGTATCGTGATCAAGAGCCACGGCGGCGCGGACGAGCAGGCATTCCTGCACGCCATAGACACCGCCGTGATCGAAGTTGAAAACCAGGTTCCGCAGCAAATCGGGAATCTGCTGGAACGGGAAGCAGCATGACGCATTCACGCATCGTAGGGACCGGGCGCTATCTGCCCGAGAGAATCCTGACCAATTTCGACCTCGAGAAAATGGTGGATACCAGCGATGAATGGATTCGCACGCGCACCGGCGTTGAACGCCGGCACGTGGTTGCCGATGGCCAGACCACGTCCGACATGTGCGTCGAGGCAGCTAAAATCGCGATGGACGATGCCGGCGTCAAGGCCGAGGACATCGACTTTGTGGTCATCGGCTCGACGTCTCCCGACTTCATCTTTCCGAACATCGCGACACTGGTGCAGCATCGCCTGGGTATTCCGGCGTGTCCGTCGATCGGTCTGGAGGCTGCCTGCACCGGATTTATCTACGCCTTGACGACGGCGGACCAGTACATCAAGTCCGGCATGGCAAAGCGCGCGCTGGTGATTGGCGCCGAGTGCATCACCAAGCTGATTGACTGGGAAGACCGGAACACCTGTGTGCTGTTCGGCGACGGCGCCGGTGCTGTCATTGTTGAACCGTCCGACGAGCCAGGCATCATCGCCTGCGAGCTCGGTGCCGATGGACAGTACAAGGATCTGCTGCATTATCCGGTGGGCGTGTCGAAGAATCTCGAGAAGGCTGGCACCAAAGAAGCGGCGATCATGATGACCGGCAAGGAAGTCTTCAAAGTCGCCGTCAACACGCTGGGCAACGTCGCGCAGAAGGTCCTCGACAAGGCCGGCATCCCGAAAGAAGAACTCGACTGGCTGGTACCACACCAGGCCAATATCCGCATCATCCAGGCGACGGCGAAAAAACTCGATGTGCCGATGGACCGGGTCATTGTCACGGTTCAGGATCATGGCAATACTTCGGCTGCGTCTGTGCCGATGGCACTTGATGTTGGTATTCGCGACGGTCGCGTCAAGAAAGGGCAGCTCGTGCTGATGGAAGCCTTCGGTGGCGGTTTCACCTGGGGCTCGGTCCTGATGCGACTCTAGGGCTTATCGCGCCCGACTGCCGCTCGCCATGCATCGCCTGTTTGTCTACGGCACGCTGCAGCCCGGCGGTCCCAACGAGCACGTGCTCGCTCACGTCAACGGCACCTGGCAACGCGCGTCCGTCGTTGGCCGACTTGCCGAGGCCGGCTGGGGCGCCAAGCTGGGTTATCCTGCGCTGATTCTCGACAACGGCGCCATGCGCGTTGACGGCTACCTGCTGTCCTCCGATGAACTCGTCAACGAATGGTCGACGCTCGATGACTTCGAGGGCGGTGAGTACCGGCGTGTTGTGACAACGGCGACGCTCGACGATGGCGAACAAGTCGATGCCTTCGTCTACACCTTGCGGTCTGTCGAGCAGCCGTGAGTGTCGACGGCAAGAAAGGTGTCGTGATTCGACGAGCGACGATCGACGACGCAGCACAGCTCGCCGCGTTTGCCCGGCGATCTTTCGACGAGACCTTTGCCGCGCACAATGATCCGGAGGACTTCCAGCTTCATATGCAGCGCAGCTTCGGCGAACAGCAGCAGCTCGAGGAGATCGGCAATCCCGATAATGTCACGCTGCTGGCCTTTGACGGTGACATGATGGTCGCCTTTGCGCAGATCATGAAAAAACCACCGCCGGACTGCGTGACTGTGGACGATGCCATCGAGCTGCATCGCATTTACGTGGATCAATCAGCTCACGGCACCGGGCTGGCATCGCGATTGATGCAAGGCGTGCATAACGTCGCCCGTGAGTCCGGCGCCGGCCATATCTGGCTCGGAGTCTGGGAGCACAACCCGCGGGCCATCGCGTTCTATACGAAACAGGGCTTTGTTGATGTTGGCAGCCACCCCTTCCTGCTCGGCAACGATCCGCAGGTCGATCGAGTATTCCTCGCGACGGTCGAGCCGGCGACGATCGGGTAAGCTGTATCGCGCTTCGGCTTGCTGCCCCGGTCCGTTAGACTGGCGGTGAACGCCGTTTAACTACTCGTAAGCCGTCCGCAGGGAGAAACTGCCATGACACACGCCGGATTCGCCACTGTCCTTTTCCGCTTCGCAGGGCTCGCCTTTGTCGGTGCCGTGCTGATTCAGATTCTGGCAGGCATCTTCGTCGTACCT
Organism: Pseudomonadota bacterium; assembly: GCA_039025835.1. Lineage (GTDB taxonomy): Bacteria > Pseudomonadota > Gammaproteobacteria > Steroidobacterales > Woeseiaceae > UBA1847. The sequence goes on from JBCCNM010000122.1 coordinate 8,173, forward strand.
GAGGGGCGCTTTATGGCGCCGCTGCTTCTGTACAGCGGTCTGTTACTGGTGCCGGGTGTGATCGCTATAGTGGCCAGCAAACCCCTCGGCCGACTGCTCGCGGCGGGACTCGATTGACGGTCACGCATTGTGTACACGCCGAAGCATTTCGCCGAGTCGCAAACCGACGCGCTGTTCGAGCTTATTGCGGCCGCGCCGCTGGGTGCGTTGGTTGTCAGCGGTGAACAAGGGCTGGACGCCAACCACATTCCGTTTGTTCACGATGCTGGCATCGACGGTCTCGGCCTCCTGAGAGCGCATATCCCGCGCGCAAATCCGTTGAGTCCGCTGCGCGATGCAACACCTTGCCTGGTGATATTTGCCGGGCCTGACGGCTATATCTCACCGTCCTGGTACGCCACCAAACAGGAGCATGGGCGTGTGGTGCCGACCTGGAATTACTCGGTGGCGCACGTTCACGGAGAGGTTTCGGTGGTCGACGACCCGGACTGGGTGCTGGCCCAGATTCAGGACCTGACCGATCGCAACGAGTCGCAGCGTTCGAAGCCGTGGTCGGTGTCCGATGCACCGGAGAATTACACCCGTCGACTGGTCGCGGGTCTCGTGGGCCTTGAGATTACGATCTCTCGAATCGACGGCAAGACGAAGGCCAGCCAAAATCAGCCGGCGCAAAACCGGTCATCACTGCTCAGTGCCATGTCAGAGGAACAGCCCGACACGGCACTGGCCGGGTTGATGCGCCGCGTGCTCGAGTCTCCGGATACATGAGCACTGATACCTGGTTGCTGTACGTCGCTACCGTGCTGGTGTTGATGAGCACACCGGGGCCCAGCCAGCTGTTGATGCTGTCCACCAGCCTGTCGAATGGCTTTCGTCGATCGCTGGCCACCGCGGCGGGTGACCTGACAGCGAATACCGTACAGATACTGCTTGC
>JBCCNM010000123.1:0-9043 GCA_039025835.1 Pseudomonadota bacterium
ACGACGCGCGCGAAGTTGTCGGCCGGCCACGGTCCTTCACGACCCAGCGTGCGTCCGGCCGTGGCGACGCCGGCGCAGTTAACGGCCAGCGTGGCACCGCCCATGAACGCTTTCGCAGCCTGCATGGCGGTGCGGACGGCGTCCTCATTGGTGACGTCTGTGGCGACAAATTGCGCACGCTCGCCCAGTTCGGCGACCGCTACCTGGCCCTGTTCATCATTAACGTCGAGCAGTACGGCGTGACCGCCGGCGTTGACGACGCGTCGCGCCGTTTCGAGTCCGAGGCCGGAGGCGCCGCCACTGATGACGGCTTTTGCGTTCGCGATATCCATACCTTGAGTCCTTACAACAGTCAGATGAGTTCGATCGCAAGTGCCGTGGCTTCGCCGCCACCTATGCACAGCGACGCGAGACCGCGCTTCAGGCTGCGAGCACGCAGCGCGTGCAGCAACGTGACGATGATACGCGCACCGGAAGCGCCGATCGGGTGGCCGAGCGCGCAGGCACCGCCGTTGACGTTCACCTTGGCGTGATCGATGCCGCAGTCGTGCATCGCTGCCATCGTCACGACGGCAAACGCCTCGTTGATTTCATAGAGATCGACATCGTCCGGCGTCCAGCCCAGTTTGTCCTGCAGCGCCCGGATTGCGAACACCGGTGAGGTCGTAAACCACTCCGGAGCCTGGGCGAAGCCGGAATGGCCGACAATGCGTGCCAACGGTTCGATCCCCTGTGCCTCGGCTTCCGCCGCGGACATCAGCACGAGTGCAGCGGCCCCGTCGGAGATGGACGACGAGCTTGCCGCCGTGACGGTGCCGTCCTTGCGGAAGGCGGCGCGCAGCGTCGGAATCTTCTCCGGCCGTGCCGTCTGCGGACCCTCGTCGGCCGTGACCACGGTCTCGCCTTTGCGCGTCGTCACCGTCACCGCTGCGATTTCGGCATCGAAGGCTCCGGCCTCGGCGGCCTGTTGTGCACGGGTCACCGACGCGATGGCAAATTCGTCCTGTGCGTCCCGCGTGAAGCCGTATTTCTCTGCGGTATTTTCGGCAAAGTGTCCCATCATGTTGCCGTCGGCCGGGTTTTGCAGGCCGTCGTAGAACATGTGATCGATGACTTCCTGATGGCCCATGCGATAACCGCCGCGCGCCTTCGGCAACAGGTACGGTGCATTGGTCATCGATTCCAGGCCGCCGCTGACAGCCACCCTGGCGGAGCCGGCCTTGATCAGGTCGTGAGCCAGCATCGTGGTCTTCATGCCGGAGCCGCAGGCCTTGTTCAGCGTGCTCGCGCCGACGCTTAGCGGCAGGCCAGCCGCCAGTCCCGCGATTCGTGCGGGTGCCTGGCCGACACCGGCCGGCAGCACGCAGCCCATTAACAGGTCATTGATGCTGTCAGGATTGACGCCGGCGTCGTCTACGGCCGCCTTGATGGCAACGGCTCCGAGGTCGGAGGCCGAGACCGGCGACAGCACACCCTGAAAGCCGCCAATCGGTGTGCGGCGGGCGGCGACAATGACGATGGAATCTGCGCTCATGGATGGCTCCTGCAGGTGCGGGGGAGTCGCACTGTCGGCGAATGGGCGTGTACGGACAATATCTGTTTGACGGTAGTGGCTTGCGCGCCGGAGCCCGTGTCAGGCTACGGATTCCGGCGCCTCGAGCAGATCCGGCTCATCGAGGACGGAAAGAATGCGCTGTCGAGCTGCTTCGGCGAGTGTGCGGTGATGTGAGAAGGCCGGGTCATCCGGTGAGATGGGCTCCAGAACCCGGATTGACAAGCGAGACCAGCGCAGCATCCAGTCGGAGCAGGTTAGCATGTGCCGCGAGCCTGTGATTGCGACCGGCACGATCGGGACGCCACCCTTGATCGCCGCCATGAACGCACCGGCGCGGAACCGGCCGACGCCTGGCTCTTCGCGGAAGGTGCCTTCCGGGAAAAACGCGAGACTGGCACCGCCCTGGGCAGCACGCACGATCGTTCGCGCATCGCGGGCACTGGCGGACGTCTCCGTGCGCTCCACGAATCGAGCGCCGGCGCGACGCAGTAAAAAATGCACCACCGGGATGTTGCGCATCTCGCCCTTGATGACAAACGAGAAGCGCGGCGGCAGGACGCCTTTCAGCAGCGGCCCGTCAATGTAGCTGGCGTGGTTGGCGACGACCACGCTGTGTCCCTCCGGCAAGTGTTCGAGGCCTTCGATGCTTGGCCGGGTGGCGGTCAGTAGAAAGGGCAGACGGGAGGCAAAGGCGGCGAGCCACTCGCGCCAGGCCCGCGGCGGCACGAGCAGCGCGGACAACAGCGCAAATACGACGGAGATCACGGTTGCCAGCCAGCCGTACAGGCAGAATGGAAGCTGCAACAGGCGCTGCAGGCTCATGGCGCCAACCCCGCGCAGCGCCTTGCGTTCCGGCCGATGAAACCGGTCAGCTTATGTCTTATTCTGTGAAGCCGGTCACGCCGACTATGACGCGCTCTCATCATACTCAAAATCTTGAAAAATCCGACGCTTGGGGATCGCGCCCGGCACCGTGCCGGACGCTCGATATCCTAAACAGTCAGGCAGCACAGGGACAGTGTTGCTGAGCGCGCGGATACGTACGACAGGACCCGATCAAACTATGGCAAGCACTGATCCGAACAACGAGCAGTCTCACGTCGTCTCCCAGTCAACGGAGCTGGTGGACCGTTTTCTCGATGCGATCTGGATGGAACGTGGTCTCTCGCAGAACACGCTGGGTGCTTATCGCGCCGATCTGATGACGCTGTCGCGAGGCCTGTCCGAACAGAACAAACCGATCGACAAGGCGGACAAGGCCGATCTGCTGGCCTTCATTGCAAGCCGCGTCGAGAGCGGCGCCAAGCCGCGGTCAACGGCACGGCAGCTGTCTAGCTTCCGCCGCTTCTTCCGCTACATCATGCGCGAAGGGCTGCGCGACACCGACCCGACCGCCGAAATCGAAATGCCCCGTATCGGCCGTTCGCTGCCGAAGACGCTGACCGAGGACGAAGTCGATGCACTGCTGTCCGCACCGAACGTGGACGAGCCCCTCGGTCACCGCGATCGCGCGATGCTGGAGCTGCTGTACGCCACCGGTCTGCGCGTCTCCGAACTGATCAACCTTAAGCAGTCCCAGGTCAACTTTAACCAGGGCGTCCTGCGCATCGTCGGCAAGGGCGATCGCGAGCGCCTGATCCCGCTGGGTGAGGAATCGCAGCGCTGGCTGAAGGAGTTCATTGACGGTCCGCGCATGGAAATCCTGCTGGAACGCCAGACCGATTACCTGTTCCCGACGCGCCGCGGTGACCGCATGACGCGCCAGGCGTTCTGGCACATCATCAAGCGCTACGCCGACAAAGCCGGTGTTCGCAAGAAGATGTCACCGCACAGCCTGCGCCACGCCTTTGCGACGCACCTGCTGAATCGGGGCGCAGACCTGCGCGTCGTGCAGCTGCTGCTCGGACACAGCGACCTGTCCACGACGCAGATTTACACACATGTGGCTCGTGAGCGGCTCAAGGAACTGCACAGCGAGCATCATCCGCGCGGCTAGCGTTGTGTGACCTGGCCGGTCCGGTAATATCCGCGCCCCGGCACCGGTCTGTATGAGAGATGCCGGCGGAACCGTCGGCTTTCGGCCGTGTCCTAGCGCTCTCAGGTGCTAGACTCCGCACCGCATAACCTCCGGATCAAAGCAGAGCAAGCCGCCATGCCAAAAACCACCGTTTTCCTCGCCGCCCTGTTGTTGCCGCTGTCGCTGATGGCGCAGGACAGTAATGACGAGCTCGAGTCCGTCCGGGCCAAGATCGCGTCCATGTTCGACGTCATCGAGCCGGAAAACGTCAAGGCCAGCCCGCTCGACGACTGGTTTGTCGTGCAGAAGGGCTCGGTGATCGCATACGTGTCCGCTGATGGCCGCTATCTACTGCAGGGCGACCTGATCGATCTCGACGCCAATGTGAACCTGACGGAAGCCGCGAGGAACGACTCTCGGCGAGCGCTGGTGGCGTCGGTCAGCGACGACGAGGTGATCCGTTTCGCCCCGGAGAATCCGCAACACACGGTGTGGATCTTTACCGATGTCGATTGCGGTTACTGCCGCCGACTGCACGCGCAGATCGAGGAATACATGGCCAACGGAATCGAAGTGCGCTACTTCCTGTATCCGCGCAACGGCCCGTCGTCAGAAGCCTGGAAAACCTCGGAGGAGGTCTGGTGCTCCGCCGACCGCGGCGCCGCATTGACCAACGCCAAGCTGGACCGCGAGTTCGCGTCCATAGCCTGTGATGCGTCGATCATCGAGAATCACTACTCGCTCGGTCGGGAGGTTGGACTCTCCGGTACGCCGGCGATCGTGCTCGAGGACGGTGAACTGCTTGGGGGTTATCTGCCGCCGCAGACACTCGCGCAGCGTCTTTCACAGAAAGCCGGTACCCCGCAGGCCGCTCGTAACTGATCCGTTTGGCCTGGGCGTCCGGGCTGGAGAACTACCCCTGAATGGCGTGTTCATGCACGCCATTATCCGTTCCAGCGTCCTCAAAATACCGCTGCAGGGCGTATTTGCCGCTCGCAAAGGCGATGTCGTCCCACGGTATTTCGTCTTCCGCGAACAACCGGGCGTCCAATGTCTCGCTGCCGGCACCGAAACTGCCCTTGAGCGTCGCGAGGTAGTACACGTGTACCTGCCCCGCACGCACGACGTCCACAGACGCGAACAGGCGGCCCATCTCCACCTCAGCGAGGGCTTCCTCCAGGGTTTCGCGCGCGGCACCCTGGGCGGTTGATTCGCCGAGTTCCATGAAACCGGCCGGGATCGTCCAGTATCCGTAGCGAGGCTCGATCGAGCGCTTGCACAGCAAGACCTTACCTTCGTGCTCGACGATGCAGCCGACGACCACCAGCGGATTCCTGTAATGAATGGCGCCGCAGTTGTCGCACACGGCGCGCTCCCGGTTGTCTCCCTCCGGTACGCGGTAGCTGATCGAGCCGCCGCAGAGTGAGCAGAATTTCATCGGGGGCGTCATTGAGGGTGGTTCGTCCTTGAGATGGTGCCGGAGGAGGGAATCGAACCCTCACTTCCTTTCGGAAACCGGATTTTGAATCCGGCGCGTCTACCAGTTCCGCCACCCCGGCAATCAGGTGGGTGCGCTGCGCGCGGCACAGTATATGCGCGACATCCGGGCCACGCTAGCTCAGGCAGAAAAGCCAAACTTCGTCGTTGCGACGCTTTTCACCGGGCGCGCATCTAGAATGACAACTATGAGCAAGTTTGCCGATATCACGATCGACCCGGCCATTGTGCGCCGGGCTGCCGACGGCGACGGACGCGCCCACGAGATTCTCTACCGGGCCTTCGCGACACCGGTGTATTCGCTGTGCCTGCGCTTCACCCGAGTGCCGGCACATGCCGAAGACCTGGTGCAGGAGACCTTTATCGAGGTCATGCGCTCCATCGGCCGGTTTCGCGGCGAGGCGTCGATCGGCACATGGATTCGCCGGATCGCGGTGTCAAAGGCGCTGATGTTCCTGCGTTCGGCCTGGACCAGTCGCTCACAACAACTCGGCGAGGACTGGGACGAGATCAATACCGGCGTCGAACCGGGGCGGCATCCGGAGGATGCGATGGACCTCGATGCGGCGCTCAACAACCTGCCGGATGTCAGCCGCACCGTGGTCTGGCTGCACGATGTCGAAGGATTCACGCACAAGGAAATTGCGGAGTTCATGGGCAAAACAGAGAGTTTTTCAAAGTCGCAGTTGTCGCGTGCCTACCAGCGCCTGCGACCGATGCTGGCCAGCGACGAGACCGACGCGGCCGGTGCCGTAGTGAGGAGTTACTGACATGGACGGCAATGAGAAGGATGACGACATGATTTACGGGCTCACCGCAGACGAACACGTCGCTTTGCGCGACGGACTCAACCGCCTGCCCGAGACGATGCCGCCGAGGGTCGTCTGGGAGCGGATACGCGAGCAGGCTGAGGCCGAGGGCCTGGTGACGACGCGTCGTTCGACGCGCCACTGGTTTGTCGGCAGCGGCATCGCGGCGGCGATGCTGCTCGCTGTGCTCGTGCTGCCGTCGCAGGATCCCGACGATTCGACGGTCGCCAATAACGCGATGACCGTGCCTCAAGCTCTGCCTAGCAACGACAACGCGCTGACCGGGCTACAAGCCCTGATGGTCGAGTCGCGGCAGCTGGAGGCCAGTCTGCGTGCGATCCCTGCCGGACCGCGCGTGCAGAAGGCCGGCACGGCCGCGGCGATCAGTGAACTTGAAGACCGCATCGCGTCGATCGACTACGAACTGAACACACCGGACAGCACGCTGACCGATGACGAACTGGAAATCTACTGGCGTGAGCGCGTCAGGCTGATGAGATCACTGGTGGGTTTGCGTTATGCGCAGGCGCAACGCACCGCGCTGTAATGGAGCAGAAGCAATGAAGACATTTTTGAAAATCCTGGTCATCGCAGCGGCGTTCATGCTGGGTGCGCAGTCGCAGGCGCAAGACGACAGCCTTGAGAGAGCCGCGGCTGAAGCGCGTGAGGCCGAGCGTCGTATGGCAGAGGAAGCCGCGATCATTGAGCGGCTCGTGCAGACCGAAAGCCGCACTGAGCGGGAGCGCGCCGAGGTGCGTGTTCGCATGGAGGAGGCCGAGCGCCGACTGGCCGAGGCCGCGCGTCAGATCGCTGAGCTGAGCCAACGCAACCTGCCGCAAATCAGCGCAAGCCAGATGCGCCTTTTGACCAGCGACAATACACCGCGACTCGGCATCACCATCAATACCGATGATACGTCCGACGCCGTCGACGGCGTGACGGTCTCCGGCATAACACCGGGCGGTGCGGCAGCCGACGCGGGCCTTGAAGCCGGAGACCAGATTACCGCGATCAACGACGAGTCACTGGCGGCGGAGAATGCCCGAGTCGCGAATGAGAAACTGCTGGATTTCATGCGCGGTGTTGAGTCGGGCGACAAATTGAAACTCGACTATCTGCGTGACGGCAACAGGGGCAGTGTGGAGCTGGAGCCGCGGCAGGTGGAGTCCAACGTGTTCGCGTGGCGAATGCCGGAAGGGTCAACCACATACGAATTCTTAACGGGTGACCCGGATGTCAATTTCCGTGTCGCGCCCGAGGTGCGTTCGCGCTTCGGCCTGAGCTTTGCATTCCCGTTTGCCGGCCGCGCCTGGTCGGATCTCGAAATCATAGAACTCAGTGAGGGGCTCGGTCGCTACTTCGGCACCGACAGCGGCCTGCTGGTGGTCAGCGCGCCGAAGTCCGGTGAGCTGCAGCTACAGGACGGCGACGTAATCAAGTCAATCGACGGTCGCGAGCCGGAGTCAGTCGGGCATGCCATGCGCATTCTGAGTTCGTACGAACCCGGCGAATCCCTGGACCTGAATATCCTTCGCGACAAGCGCAAGCGAACCCTGAAGATTGAAATGCCGGATGATCGTCGCGGCCTGGTTGTGCCGCCGGCACCGCCGCTCGCGCCGACCGGCGCACCGGTCATGGTCGTACCGGAGGCTCTTGCGCCGTCGGTGATCGTGCCCGACGGGCAACAGCAATCGGTCATTATCGTGGAGTCCGAAACCTGATCACGCACCGGGCGCGCTTGGGGTACCCTACGCGCCCATGCTACTCGCCGACTTTGACTACGAACTGCCCGATGAGCTGATCGCGCGCTACCCGCCCGATCAGCGTCGGGATTCGCGGTTGCTGCACGTCTCCGCGGCACTCGACGATCTCGGCTTTCATCAGCTGCCATCCCTGCTGGAGCCCGGAGACCGACTGGTCCTGAACGACACGCGCGTCATTCGTGCTCGGCTGCATGGCGTGAAACATACCGGTGGCCGTATCGAGTTGCTGATCGAGCGGGTCACCGGGGTCACGACCGCGCTGGCCCACATCAAGGCCAGTAAGTCGCCAAAACCGGGCGGCCGTCTGCACTTCGACGGTGACGCGTCGGCGACGGTGCTCGGCCGCGACGGCGCGTTGTACGAGCTCGATTTCAACACCGACCTTCTTGCGTTGCTCGACCGCCAGGGCGAGGTGCCGCTGCCGCCGTATCTCGAACGCGAAGCAGACGCCTCGGACATTGAGCGCTACCAGACCGTGTACGCCCGCGAGCCGGGTGCGGTGGCCGCACCGACCGCCGGACTGCACTTTGACGAAGCGTTGTTCGATGAGCTCGATGCGATGGGCGTAGCACGGAGTTTCATCACGCTGCACGTTGGCGCAGGCACTTTCCAGTCACTGCGCGATGACGATATTGCCAACAATCGCCTGCACAGCGAACGCGTTACCGTGAGCGATCAGGCGGCCCGAGAGATCGCAGACACCCGTCGCGCCGGTGGACGCATCGTTGCTGTGGGCACGACCGCGGTTCGCTCGCTGGAGGCCGCGTCAGCGTCGACCGGAGAGGCCACAGCGTTTCAGGACGAGACCGAGCTGTTTATCGTGCCGGGCTACCGCTTTCGCAGCGTCGACGCAGTGATCACCAACTTCCACCTGCCGCAGTCGTCGCTGATTATGCTAGTCGCCGCCTTCGCCGGTCGTGAGCGCATCCTCAATGCGTATCGCCACGCTGTTCATGAGCGTTACCGTTTTTTCAGCTACGGCGATTCGATGCTGCTGGAGCCCGCGCAATGAAGTTCACAACGTCGGCGACGGACGGCTTCGCGCGCCGCGGTGAATTGACGCTCAAACGCGGCACGATACAAACACCGGCGTTCATGCCGGTTGGCACCTACGGCACGGTGAAAAGTGTCACGCCGGAGGAGGTCGCGGCATCGGGCGCCGAGATCCTGCTCGGGAACACCTTTCACCTGATGCTGCGCCCGGGTACCGAGATTGTTCGCAAGCACCGCGGTCTGCACGAATTCATGCATTGGGACGGCCCCATCCTGACCGATTCTGGCGGTTTCCAGGTGTTCTCGCTGGCCGACATGCGCAAGCTGACCGAGGCGGGCGTCGAGTTCCAGTCGCCGGTGAATGGCGACCGGATCCAGCTCACGCCGGAACGTTCGATGGAAGTGCAGC
>JBCCNM010000124.1:0-8910 GCA_039025835.1 Pseudomonadota bacterium
CCGTCAAGAATCTGCAGCGGCAACTGGCAGGAACGCATCGCCGTGCCGTTGAACATGACCGTGCAGGCGCCGCACTGGGCGATGCCGCAACCGTACTTGGTGCCGGTCATTTTCAGTTCGTCTCGCAGCACCCACAACAGCGGCATATCGCTGGGGGCGTCGACGGTCACGGTCTCGCCGTTTACTTTGAATGTTGTCACAGAAGATCCCACACGATCTCGTTATCCGTGCCCATTATAGGCAAGCGCAACCGGGTGGCGCGGCTATTTGGCCAACAACCAGTCGATCCCATCCTGCCAAAGTGCCGCGGCATCTTTGCGGAAGAAGCCGAAGTGACCGAGCTGCTGCAGACCGTGTTCGGTCGGCACGATGTGACGTCGCTCAAGATTGGGGTAAGCCTGCATCATCGCCTCGACCGCCCTGACGGTGCCCCACTTGTCGTCATCGACACTGTAGGCGAGGACCGGCGCGCCAAACGCCCGGTAGCGCTCCAGAGGCAGGCTGTCATCGCCGAGCACGTAGCGACGGTCGCGACACCAGCGCGACCAGTCGAGCGCCACACCTTTCGGTAAATCCTCCGCAGACCCCATGCGACTCCAAGGCACGTAGCCAAACAGATGCGCGGCGAGTGGCAAGGTTACGTGCACGTGAAAACCGACTACCCATTTCTGCTCGCCGCCCTGCAGGCGCCAGTGACCACTTTGCGCCGACATCGTCAGCATGCCGTCGATAGCATCTGGCTGATCCAGCAAGCCGGCGAGCTGGCCGCCGATACTGTGCCCCACAAGAAACAGCTTGCCGGGCTTGTAGGCCTTGCGGGCGAATTTCAGCACGCCGGCCATGTCGCCGAACACCCAGTCCCGGCTGCGCACAGGAAAGCCCCGGAGCGATAAGGGCCGGGACTCGCCGATGCCGCGGTAATCGAAGGTAATCACGCGGAACCCGGCCTCCGCGAGCGCCTCGGCGTAATGACGATAGAAGCGACGCGGCACCGCTGTGGCGCTGTTGATGATGACAAGCCGGTCATCGCAATCGCCGTACACCGACGCCGCCAGCGGGTAGTCGTCGGTGGAGGGTATGCGTATCTGGTCGATGTGAACGTTTGTCATGCCGTATGCTCAGGGTTAACGGCAACATCTGATACCACGGAGCAACCGAGGTCAATGAAGACGATCGGCCTTCTCGGCGGCATGAGCTGGGAATCGACGGCACCGTATTACCGGCTGATAAATGAAGACGTGCGCCGCCGTCTGGGCGGCCTGCATTCGGCGAAGATCGCGATGGTCAGCGTGGACTTTCACGACGTCGAAATCCTGCAGGCAAACGACGACTGGGGCGCTGCCGCCGATGTCCTCATCCAGTCTGCGCAACAGGTGGAGGCCGCCGGTGCCGACTGCCTGTTGATCTGTTCCAACACGATGCATCTGGTCGCGGATGCTGTGGCCGACTCAATCTCGATTCCGTTGCTGCACCTGGTCGACGCGACCGCTCAGCAAATCAAGAGCGACAGCGTTTCCCGTGTCGGACTGCTCGGCACACGGTTTACGATGGAAAAGGACTTCTACCGCGAGCGACTCGAAGCTCAGGGGCTGACTGTGCTGATGCCGGACGCCGATGCGCGCCACAGGGTTAATGAGGTGATCTACGACGAACTCTGCCTTGGCGAAATCCGCGACGACTCGCGTGCTTCGTTTCTATCGATCATCGACGATCTCCGGAGCCGTGGCGCGGAGGCTGTTATCGAGGGCTGCACGGAAATCGGTCTGCTGGTCACAGCATCGGACACGGACATCGAGCTGTACGACACAACACAGATTCACGCGAAAGCGGCTGTTGATTTTTCACTGGACTGATCGGGAGACGAACTTGGGACAAGAGCTGGCACAACTGACCTCCAACCTGTTTGGACTGGGATGGCTTTGGACCATCATTATCACGCTGGCGAGTCTGGCTATTGCAATCGTGGGTGCGGTTTTCGTGTTCAAGGACGCAGAGAAACGCGAGCACCTGTATCTCGACCTGCATCCGCTGTGGTGGGCCGGGACAGCACTGATTTTCTCGCTGTATGGGGTAGCACTGTACTGGCTGCTGCATCGCTCGACACTGGCATCGCCTGCAGACAGCAGTGCCGCCTCAGCGTAACTTGCCGGAGCCTTGCTCTACGTCGTTGAAGTAGTCGGCGAGTTCCTCGGACAGGGCGTCGACCGACTGCTGGCGACGGCGTGTCTGCTGTTCGCGGTAGTAAGCCTGGTGTTCGCCGCGCGTCTCCTCGAACTCCACCTGGCATTCGAGATCCGAATTACGCCGCACAGTGCAGGCATCGACGTACTCACCCTGCGACGCGGCGACGAACAGAACACCGGCCGACTCTTTGGCCAGCGCGACCGTATCGGTTGTCGTGCAGGCGGACAGTGCAGTACAGGCGGCAATCAACGCCATTCGTAGGGTTTGGTGCATGGTGGACTTCTCAAGCAAGGCCGCTGACCAGTATCGGCAGCGCAGTGGGTTCTTGCAACTCCTGACAAATGTCATGGGCATGTCGTGACAAGCTTCAGCTGTACCCGCATGCGGTATTCGCGAGCATAGCGTCGTCACTTAACGCATTAGCCAGGAGACCCTCATGAAACACTGCATCACCCTGCTCGCTTGCCTGTCGCTGTTCTTTATTGCCTTGCCTGCCGCCGCGGCAGTCAGCGAAGCGGACATCAACAACGCCTACTACACCGGCGATCTCGACGCGCTGGAGGCCATGCGCGGCGAACTCAATGAATCTGTCGCCTCGGAATCGTTGCTGGCCGCATACCTCGACTGGCGCCTCGCCAGTGTCCAGTACGGCCTGGGCAATGAAGACGTCGCCGACGCCACACTTGAGCGAGCGCAGACCACCCTCGAAGCCCTGCTGGAACAGTCCCCGAATTCGGCCGAAGCCTGGGCACTGTTGTCGTCCACGCTCGGCATGCGCATCAGCATCCGACCGATGCGACGCGGCTTCACCTACGGCATGCGCTCCAACGCGGCGATGAAACGCGCAACAGAGCTCGAACCGCAGAATCCCCGCGTATTGCTAATCGACGCCATTGCGCTGCTCAACAAACCGTCGCTGTACGGCGGTGATCGTGAAGAAGCGATGCAAAAGCTGGATCAGGCGTTGTCAGAGATCGCTATCAACGGCACCGGTCGCTTCGAATGGGGCAAGGCCGATATCCATACCTGGCGCGGCATCGCGCTGCAGCGTCAGGGCAATGCGGCGGAAGCGGCACAGAGCTTCGACGAAGCGCTGGTCGTTGTACCATCGTACCGTTGGGCGCAGCAGCTCCGGGCGAGTGTCAGCATTGACTGAAACAACCGAAACATCCGCAGCCCGCGACCCGTCGTCGCGGGATGTGGCGTTGTGGTTTGTCGTGCCGTGGCTCGCCTTCCTGGGCTTCTTTTTCATCAAGTTTTTCTATGTCACTCCGCCACCCTGGGAAATAGCGGTTTCTGCTCTTGTCCTGGTCATTTTTCTCGCGGCCTTTGTGGCGGCGTTTCAGCGTTACCACCAGCCGAGCCGGCTTCGAATGCCCGCGCTGGTGATGCTCGGGCTCGGTGTACTGATGGCGCCGATCAATCCCGGCGCAAATGTGTTTTTCTCATACCCGTCGTGGTTCCTCGGTCGCGCGTTTCCCCCGCGCCAGGCGGCCGCGGTGATTGCTGCCATTGCCGCCAGCGTGATCGGGCTGAGCGTTGGCTTCGAACTCGACCTGAGCTTTTTCCTGCCCGCGCTGTTACTGACTGTGGGTCTCGGCGGGCTGAGCATTGCCACGCGTCGCACCGAAGACGCCCAGCTTGCCCTGAAACAAAGTCGCGCCGAGGCCGAGCACCTCGCGCGTATTGCCGAACGTGAGCGCATTGCCCGCGATTTGCACGACACGATCGGTCACAAGCTGTCAATCATCGCTCTGAAGAGTGACCTCGCGGCGCAGATCAGCGCTGACGCGGCGCCCGAAGCCACCGAGGAAATGCGCGCCATCAACGACGTCGCGCGTGAATGCCTGTCGGAAATCCGGGCGACACTGTCCGGTTATTGGGAGTTGTCGCTGGATGCGGAGCTCACGTCGCTGACGGCCTCTCTGCACGATGCGGACGTCGACGTCACCACTGACATCGACGCCACCGATCTGCAGGCGCCTATCGAGACCGCCCTCGCGATGTGCTTTCGAGAAGCGGTCACCAATGTCATTCGACATGCGGATGCATCGAGCTGTGCGCTGCAGTTGAATAGTCTTGGCACTGAGGTGCAGGCGGTGATCGCCGATGACGGTCGGGGGCTCAACGGCGATCCGGGGCGCGGCCTGACGGGCATGCGCCAGCGCGTTGAACACATGGGCGGCTCACTATTGATCGAGAACGACAACGGCGTGCGAGTCACGATCCGCCTGCCGCTCGACAAGGGAGCTCGACGTGGCCACTGACGTGCTGAAGCTGTTTCTCGTCGAGGACCAGGCGATGGTGCTCGGTGCACTCGCCGCCCTGCTCGAACGCGAATCCGATCTGCACGTTGTCGGCACCGCAACCAGTGCCGAGGACGCTCGTGCCGAGCTGCCGAACACCGCGATCGACGTGCTGCTCACCGACATTGAGCTGCCGGGCGACTCAGGCCTGGATCTCGCTGCTCACGTGGCCGATGCCTGCCCAGGCATCAAGGTCATCGTACTGACCACGTTTGCGCGCTCCGGCTATTTCGAACGAGCGATGACGGCCGGTGTACGTGGCTACGTCCTGAAGGACTCGCCGGCCAGTGAGCTCGCCGATGCGATCCGTCGCGTCAACCAGGGGCAGCGTGTCGTTGACCCGGAGCTTGTTGCGGCGTCGTGGACCGAGCCCAATCCGCTCAGCGATCGCGAGCAACAATGCCTGCGACTCGCGGCGCAGGGCCTGCCGAACAGCGATATCGCCCAGCGCGTGTTTCTGAGTGAGGGCACGGTGCGCAACTACCTGTCGGCCGCACTCAGCAAGCTCAATGCCGCCAACCGGACCGAAGCGGCCCGGCTGGCGCAGCAAAAAGGCTGGATCTAGCGCACCGGGCGCGCGTGTGCCGCGCCGCGCAGAATCGCGTTCATCAGGATCACGTTCAGGCCGTCGAGGTAGGCGCGGACGGTCGGGTCCTGGGTAAACGCAATGACTTCACCGCGTCCCATACCGGCGTGCACCACAAACGGCTTGTAGGCGAGCTGCGCAAGGTTCTCTTCCCACAGGTAGCCGCTGGCCAGCAGACCATCGGCGTCACGGAAACGAACAACGTTGGTGCCGTCGCCGAGCTTCGCCGGCGTGTAAATGTCGCTGCCACGAACCAGTACGTGCAACTCCGGCGCGACACCGGCGGCCAGCCAGTGGTCCGGATCCGGTGTTGCCCGTGCCAGCACTCCGGGTACGCGATCTGGCGACGCTTCGGTCGGCGCAATTGCCGCCTCGAAGGCTTCAGCGCTGTCGATCACGCTGCCTGCTACGGTCGACTTGCCGTCTTCCTCCTCGGCAGCCGGAGTCGGCTTCTTGCCCTCGTCGTCTTCAGCGACGATGGCCGCTTCCTCGCGGCGAACCGACAACCAGTCGATCTCCGCATCCGCAAGAAATCGGGTCGCGTTGCCGAGGCCGATGACCACGCCGCCTTCGCGGACCCACTCCGAAAGGTTGGCGATACCGCTCTCTCCGAGTGCGCTGGCGTAGCCGCCAGACGAGGTCTCCGGCAGCAGCAGGACGTGGTAGCGCTGCAGGTTGGCAGAGCGAAGTTGCTGCAGTCGGATCGGCGTCACCGGCAGGCCGAACTGCTGCTCGACGATAAAGCGCGTGGCGCCGGCACTGTACGGGGAGGTCGGCTGATCCCAGGCCATCGCCACCTTCAATGACGGCAAACGGACCACGTTGTTGCTGCCGAAATTCGGCCCGTCCGTCACCCAGCTGTCCGAAACCCCGACCACTTCGGCGCCGGCCTCGACTGCCGCGACAGCCAGCCATTCACCGAGGTCGTCGCGATTGTCCGCCGCGTCAATGATGACGGTACCGGCCGGGTAGCGAGTCCCCATGTGGGTAAATGCCTTGTCCGTGCTCTTGATGGCAATACCGTCCTGCAGAGCCGCAACAGTCAGGCGGACTGCGCTGGCTTCACCCCAGGGCACCAGGTAGACGATCGCATCGCGATCCCCGGCCAGGCTGCCCGGCGTAACCAGTCGTTCGCCGACCTCTTCACTGCTCGCCGACACCGCCTGCGAACAGGCATCGACATCGATGTTCATCATCAGCGGCAACGACCACGCCGTAACGTCGTAAATCTCGGCAAACAAGTCCTTGGCGCGACGCCGCTCCTGTTCCGCCATGAAGTCCGGGTTGATCGGTACATCCTGATCGAGCAGCGTGCGGATCAGGCGCTTCGCCGGCTGTGCCAGGTCAATGATGTAGCTGCCCGCCGGGTAGCTCTGCCGGCAGGCGCGGAACGACTCGGTTGCACGGCGTACTTCAACACCGTGCAGCGTCATCAGGCCCGCCAGCTTGTCGGCGCCGTCCTGGTCGGCCTGCGCCGGGACCAGGTAGCTGCGGATATCTCCACTGCGGCCTTCCTCGATGGCGGAGACGCGGTAGTCGTAAAAGTCTTCTAGCAGCTTGCGGCGATTGACCTGAACCGTTTCCGCGGTGGCCAGTGACGTGATGACGTTGTTGCGTATGGTCTCACTGAAGTGAAGTAGTTCGCCGTCGTACTGACGCACCACCAGTCCGCGCGCCGAGCCCTGCTCATAGGTCATCGCGACGCTGCCGAAATACGACGGCCAGCTCGCGCCGTAGCCCGGGTATAAGGCGTCGAAGATCTCGCGCGTGAAATAGTCAATGCCGAAGCGATCAAACCAGCCAGCGTTGGTTCGACCGAACAGCTCAAGGCTGGCGCGCTGGTCCGCGGCGAGGTGCGGGTTGTACGGAATCGCTTCCGGTGAAAAGTAGTAGGTCGTATCCGATCCCATCTCGTGCGAATCGACGAAAGCGACCGGGAAGAACGTCTGAATCTCACGCACGCGTCCCTGCGTCTCGGGCTGGGTCAGCTTGAACCAGTCGCGGTTCAGGTCGAACAGGTAATGGTTCATCCGGCCGCCGGGCCAGCGCTCGTTATGCTCCGCCGACAGGCGATCTGCGTCCGGCTGCAGGCCGCGCTCGTTTTCGTAGTTGTGGATAAATCGTGCACGCCCGTCCGGGTTTTGCAGCGGGTCAATCACCACCACTGTGTCTGCCATGATGCGGCCAACGCGTTCGTCGGCTCGCGAGGCGAGCAGGTGATAGGCCGTGACGATGGCGCTGTCGGAGGGACTGATCTCATTGCCGTGCACAGCGTAGGACAGCCAGGTCACCGCCGGCTGGTTTGCGATGATCGCCTCTGCCTCGGCCGGCGTGGTGCCTGCAGGGTTGGCGAGACGCTGCATGTTCG
Source organism: Pseudomonadota bacterium (assembly GCA_039025835.1). Taxonomy (GTDB): domain Bacteria; phylum Pseudomonadota; class Gammaproteobacteria; order Steroidobacterales; family Woeseiaceae; genus UBA1847. The sequence continues at coordinate 7,445 of JBCCNM010000124.1, forward strand.
TCTTGATGGTCTCGAGGTTCGCGATATTGTCCGCGGAGCTGATGGCGACGTAATACAGCGGACGGTCTTGCCAGCTTCGTGCGTACTCGGTGATCGTGACGCGGCCCGGTGCGGCTGTCTTCAGCGCCTCGAAATAGCGCAGGATATCGGCCGGCGGAACGATGCGATCTCCGATCCGGTAGCCGAGCACGTCATTAACGGTGGGGATGGCCGGATCGTAATCTGCGTCGGGCCAGTAGGCGGACGGGCGCTCGTCAGCCAGCGCCGACAGCGGAAGAAGCAACAGGACAAGCAGAAGTCGCATGCGAAACACTCCGGGTACAGGATGCCGGAGGCTACCAGTTGGCGCGACGGGTTGCGAGGCGTGCGGCGCCGCCTAACGGTAGGACTGGTAAACGCTTGCGTTGCCGTCCGAATCGATCAGCAGGACGTCATAGGGGTCGACGACGTTGCCGTAGGCGGGCCCATCCATGCCGGGCGAACCTCGCGGCATCGCCGGTACCGACAAGCCGATAGCCTGTGGCTTTTCATCAAGCAGGCGATGGACCTCGCGCGCCGGTACGTGGCCTTCGATCGCGTAGCCGTCAATCTCGCCGGTGTGGCAGGAACCGTAGCGTATCGGCATACCGAGGCGCTCGCGGGCTTCGCTGTTACCCACGTCGAAGGCCTCGACGGTGAAGCCGTTGTCCTCGAGGTGGTCGATCCAGTCAACGCAGCAGCCACAAGTCGGGCTTTTGTAAACCTTGATTCGACGTTCTGCAGCGACAAGCGGTGCAGACACACCGGCCAGCGCTGTGCCGGCGACGAGACCGCCCAACAGGCGGCGACGGGACGTGTTGATCGAGTTGTTCATCGGGACTGAACCTCTGTCGAAACAGCCCCCATCCTTACAGAACTCGTGGCCGCACACCATCGATCAGTTCCCGCTTTCGGTCAGCGCTATAACCGCGGCGGTGGGCGATCGCGGCCTGTTTTCGCCGTTGTGTTAGGTAGGATAGGCACATGGACGAGCTGGAACTGCTGATCGACCTGCACAAAGACGGCGAGCGCCAGGGGCCGGGCGGCGAACGCGAGACCCGTCGCGCCATCGAGTTGGCGGACCTGCACAAGCAAGGAACGCTCGAGATCGCCGATATCGGCTGCGGCACCGGCGCATCGACACTGGTGCTGGCGGAGGCACTCGATGCGCACATCACCGCGGTCGACCTCTTTGATACCTTCCTGTCCCGGCTGGCACTGCGTGCGGATGAAAGAAATGTCGTCGAGCGAATCACCTGTCTCGAGGCATCGATGGAAACCCTGCCGTTTGACGACCAGTCGCTGGATGTCATCTGGTCGGAGGGGGCGATCTACAACGTGGGCTTCGAAGCCGGCGTAACCGCCTGGCGACGATTCCTGAAGCCTGATGGGGTGCTGGCAGTCTCCGAGCTCACCTGGTTGACCGAACACAGACCGGAGGCGCTGGA
>JBCCNM010000125.1:0-8685 GCA_039025835.1 Pseudomonadota bacterium
CATGGTTCGGGATCTCCTGTTGTTCTTCTTCTTCGTGTCTTTGAACCCGCTCTCCGGTGGCGCCGGATGCCCTTGATGCGAAGTTCGTTCAAAGTGAGCGAAAAATGGTATCACAGGCCCGTTTACGGGCCAGTCGTATTTCAGCTCGAAGCGGCCTCAATATGGCGAGAAATAGCGTCAATCACGGCAGAATCAAGCGCGTCAAACGTCTCCAGCTCGTGCTCCGATCGCAACCAGGTGATCTGCCGTTTAGCGAGCTGGCGGGTAGCGAACAGAGCCTTGTTGCTGGCGGTTTCCCGATCGGTGAGCCCGTCGAGATACTCCCAGAACTGGCGATAGCCCACCGAGCGCATCGACGGATGCTTTGCGGTTAACTCCGGGCGTTTCATGAGTGCTTTAACTTCATCTTCCAAGCCGTTGTTTATCATTATTTTAAGTCGTTTCTGAATACGCTTATGCAGGCGCGACCGCGGCTCAATAAGCAACCCCATCTTGATGAATCTGAGACCGGCCGCGTGCGGGTTGCCAGTTGATTTGGCCTGCCATTTTGACAGCGGCTCGCCACTCTGCTCATACACCTCGAGCGCTCGCTGGATGCGCTGGCTGTCATTCTCATTGATACGGCTGGCGGACACCGGATCGATGGCACGCAGTCGTTGGTGCATCGACGGCCAGCCGGCTTCGGCGGCCTGTGAATCGATCCGGGCACGGATCGCCGGATTAGCCGACGGCAGGTCCGCAATTCCGCCGGTCAGTGCGCGAAAGTACAGCATGGTTCCGCCGACCAGAAGCGGAATCCGTCCAGCGGCATGAATCGCATCGATCGCGCGGCGCGCGTCGGTCACAAATTCACCGGCGGAGTACGACGCCTCGGGCTCCAGGATATCCACCAGCTGGTGCGGATGCGTCGCCAGCACATCCGGCTCGGGCTTTGCCGTACCGATGTTCAAGCCCCGATACACCAGTGCCGAGTCGACGCTCACGATATCGACCGGGAATCGCTCGCGAAGGCCGATGGCGACTTCGGTCTTGCCGGTCGCCGTCGCGCCCATCAGGCAAATGACCGGTTGCGTCACTGGCCTCTCAGGAACAGCCGGTCAAGGTCCGCCATGGACAGTGCGGTCCAGGTCGGACGACCGTGATTGCATTGATCCGCCTTCTCGGTCTGCTCCATCTCACGCAGCAGCGCGTTCATCTCATGAATTCCAAGCTGCCGATTGGCCCGCACCGAACCGTGGCATGCCATCGTTGCGAGGGTCTCATGGCTCTGGTTTTCAACCCGGCTGGCATCGCCGGATTCCCGCAGATCCGAAAGCACGTCACGAACCAGCGCTTCCGCGTCGCTGTCGCGCAGCAGCGCAGGCAACTCGCGGATAGTCAATTGGCTCGGTCCGCTGCGATCGACGATCAGACCGACTTTTTCGAGTTCTGCCTGCGATGATTCGAGCAGGTCCGCTTCGTGTTCGGCAACCCGGATGACGGCTGGAACCAGCATTGGCTGTCGCACCATCGCGTTGTCATCGAAACTCATTTTGAGTTTTTCATACACGATCCGCTCGTGCGCTGCGTGCATGTCGACAAGGATCAGGCCATCGGCGTTTTCGGCAAGAATGTACACGCCGGCAAGCTGCGCCAGCGCGTAACCCATCGGTGGCACGTCCTCGCGACTATGCGGCATCGGTACAGCTGCCGGGGCGTGAGCTGCTGCCTGGGAATACACCGCCAGCGTGTCCCGGACCTGGCTCGGCGGGGAAGCTGACGGGAACCGGAACTGCTTCGCTGATGCGGGCGCACTGACCTCATGGACGGTCGGCGCCTGTGCAACACCGCCGGGTCGCGTGTCACGCAGAGCCGTTTCGACTGCCTGCGAGACCAGCCCGTGCACCTGTCGGGAATCGCGGAAACGCACTTCAAGCTTTGCCGGGTGCGCATTGGCATCCACCAGCATCGGATTCATTGACAGGTACAGCACGTAGGCCGGATAGCGGCCGTGAAACAGCACATCACGATATGCGTGGCGCGCGGCATGGGCGAGCGTCTTGTCGCTGACACTGCGGCCGTTGACGAACCAATACTGCAGGTCCGGCTGGCTTCGGCTGAAGGTCGGCAGCCCGATCCAGCCGGATACCGCGACATCGCCCGCCTCGCGCTCGATGAACACACAATGATCCGCAAACGTATCGCCGCAGATTTTTGCGACCCGCTGCGAACGACCCGCGTCGTCCACCGCTCCAGGCAGCGTCAATACGGTGCGACGATTGTGGGTCAGCGTAAAGCCGACATCAGGGCGCGCCAGCGCCAGTCGCCGTAACCACTTTTCGATGTGACCGAACTCGGTGCGCTCGGTGCGCAGGAAACGTCGACGCGCCGGCGTGTTGTAAAACAACTCATGCACCTCGACGGACGTGCCCGGCGGATGCGGTGCCGGTGCCGGCTCGCTGACCTCACCCTGCTCGGACTCAATGCGCATGGCAGACGACATATCAGCCGTCCGCGAGGTCATTACCAGTCGGGAAACTGACGCGATGCTCGGCAGCGCCTCGCCGCGAAAACCCAGCGACACCACCGACTCGAGGTCCTCGAGACTCGCGATCTTGCTCGTGGCGTGACGCGACAGGGCCAGCCGCAGTTGCTCGGGCGGAATACCGGCACCGTCATCGCGGATCCGGATCAGTTTCTGACCGCCCGCTAGGACCTCGATATCGACCGTGCGCGCGCCGGCGTCGAGACTGTTTTCCACCAGCTCCTTGACGACGGACGCCGGGCGCTCGACCACTTCGCCGGCGGCGATCTGATTAACCAGGTGGCTGGGGAGTTGCTGTATGGACATGCGGCGGGTTCGGTGAAACCCGGCATTTTTTCAGAATGTCACGGCTTTGTCAGGTGCCGTGCCCGGACGCTATCGGGCGCCGGCGTAAACCGGTATCTTCAGCGTCTGGCCGACCAGGATTCGGTCGCTGCGCAGTTTGTTCGCGGAGCGGATCGTCGACGGACTGACATTGTAGCGCTCGGCGATTTCCGACAGCGTGTCGCCACGTGCGATGCGATGGCTAACCAGCCGCTGCGGCTGTTGCCGTTGCCGCTGAGCGATCAGCGTGTCCGGCGGTGGATTGCGGTAGAAATAATTGCGCACGCCATCCAGGATCGCGCGTGTCAGCCGATTCTGATGCGCGGCACTGCGCAGCTTGCGCTCCTCTTCCGGGTTCGAAATGAAGGCGGTCTCGACGAGGATCGACGGCATGTCCGGCGACTTCAACACGAGGAATCCGGCCTGTTGCACCGTCGACCGATGTGTCTTGGTGACCGCACCAATTTCATCGATGACGTATTTGCCGACATCCAGGCTGGCGCTCAGTGACGCGTTTTGCGACAGGCTGAACAGCACCCGGGCGAGTCCCATTTCCTTATCGGCAAGCGATACGTCTCCGAGGTAGGCATTCTCACGAGCGGCAAGTTGCGCGGCCGCTTCGTCACTCGCTCCGTTCAGTGACAGTGCATAAACCGACGCACCCTGCGGTCGCGGATCGTTGACCGCGTCGGCGTGTACGGAGATGAACAGGTCCGCACCGTGCTTGCGCGCGATTTCCATGCGCATGCGGTGATCGACATACACATCGCGATCGCGGGTCAGGACAGCGCGCATGCCCGGCTCGGCGTTGATCTTTGCCGCCAGGCGCTTGCTGATCTGCAGGACGATGTCTTTTTCATAGGTGTTGCCGCGACCGATGGCGCCCGGATCACGTCCGCCGTGACCGGGGTCAATCGCGATGACAATGTCACGTCCGCGCTGGTACCGATCCGATGCTCTCTTCACGGTCGTAACGGGACCGGTTCGATGCAGATCGATCACCAGGCGGTCGCCGTATTGACTGTTGGGTTTCACGGTGAAACTGCGCGAGCGAACGGCCGCATTCAGATCCAGCACGACGTGCAGATTGCCATTTTGCTGAACGCCACTGCGAATGGACCGGACAGACCCGGCGCCGCTGGGAAGCGTCGCCAGGGATCTGTCGAGTCGGCCGCCCTTTAAGGTCACAACCAGCCGGTCGGGGGCACGCACGGTAAAAATCTGGTGATCGACAGGGTTGCTCAGGTCGAGGACAACACGGGTTTTGTCGTTCTCCGCCCAGATCCGGATGTTCTCAACCGTCGTGGCCGCCTGAGCCTGCACCTGCAGTCCCAGCAGCAGAAAAACGGCAATCGCTCTGAACATCCCGATCAAGTCCCCATGTCTTCCGTCGGATTATGTCGGGTGAGTATACGAAAAAACGACAGTTTTCCAACTTTTTTCTATCAAAATTAGATAGATAAAGGACTAACTTAAACGCATGCCTAAGTATTGGGTTCAGACAGTGCCGCAGACACAACATCCACGGCACGATCGGATAATGCCGACAGTTGTGCACATCTGGCGCGGCCGTCGTAGTCCAGATGCAGTCGAATATCCGCGCCATCGGCGAGGTTCGCGACGCGATCCGGCCACTCGATCAGGCGACAGCCACGCTGCATCTCGGACCAGCCCAGGAAAACCAGCTCATCGGGTGAGGCGATGCGGTAAAGGTCGGCGTGGAAGACTGTGCCGCGCGGTAAGTCGTAGGGCTCCACCAGCGTGTAGGTCGGGCTGGGCACTGCACCATCGTGGCCCAGCGCGCGCAGGAACGCTCGAGCAAAGGTGGATCTTCCGGCACCGAGCTCACCCTCCAGCAACACGGTCCAGCCAGCTATCTCGCTCGGCAGTGCGTCCACCAAGCGCGCGGCAAGCCGCATCGTCGCAGCCTCATCGGGCAAGTGACAGCTCATGGGTTAACCAGCCTGCGGAGCTCCGCAAACAGGTCGGAGGCGATCAGTCCGCGCTGCCCGGCAGCGGCCGCGCGGTCACCGGACTGCGCGTGCAGATTGACGCCGAGCCAAGCCGCCGCTTCAGACTCGACACGCTGGGCCAGCAGTCCCGCGATGATGCCGGTCAGAACGTCACCCATGCCGGCGGTCGCCATGCCGGGATTGCCGGCATCGCAGACGAATACACTCTCGTCGCCTGCGCCAACCAGGGTGCAGGCGCCCTTCAGCACCACAATTCCGCCGTATCGCTCTATCAGTGCGTGCAGCGCGCCGAGACGGTCTTGTTGTATCTCATCTGTTCCAATACCCAGCAGGCGCGCAGCCTCGCCGGGGTGCGGCGTCAGGATTCGATGATCGATCGCCGACGGACGCTCCGCGGCGAGATTCAGTGCATCCGCGTCCCAGACCATTGGCAGGCCCGAGGACTCGACACTTGCGACGAGCGAGCGCGCCCACCGGCACATACCGAGACCGGGACCGAGCGCGATGACGTCGGCGCGTTGCAGCAAAGGGTCGAGAGCTGCGACATCGTCGATGCCGTGCACCATGATCTCGGGACGCGACGCGACGATGGCCAGAACATTGCCGGGATGCACCGCAACACTCACTCGCCCTGCTCCGGTGCGCAGCGCAGCTTCAGCGCAGAGTCTTGCAGCGCCCGGCATGCCCGGTCCGCCACCGATCACCAACACGTGACCGAAATCACCCTTGTGCGCATCCCGTCGTCGCGGCGGCAGGAGGGTCTCGACGAGGCCGGGTTGCGACCGTCGCATCACCGGCTTGTGCGTCGCCCGGCAGGACGCCGGAATATCGAGACCGCTGTAGCGTATGGCACCGCAAAGGGCCGGGCCGCTGCCCAGGTACAGCCCGGATTTGAGACCGACAAAGGTGACGGTCATGTCGGCCTTAACGCCAACACCCATTACCTGGCCGGTGTCACCCTGCAGTCCACTCGGCAGATCGACGGCAACAACGGCGGCTGGCTGGCTGTTTATAGCCTCGACCGCGTCGGCAAAAACACCGTCGACGTCGCGTTGCAGGCCGCTGCCAAGCAAGGCATCGACCACGAGATCGGCAGTCTCCGGTATTTGCCCACCCCACGGCTGGACCGATCCGCCGGCTTCAATCAACTCGCGATACGCCGTTGCCGCGTCGCCGCCCAGGGAGTCGGGGGGCACCAGCGCAATAACACCGGCCAGCCTGTTGTCCGACAGCGCCAGTCTCGCGATCACGTAACCGTCACCGGCGTTGTTACCGCCACCGCAGACCACGGCGATCGCGGAGGAATCCGGCCAGGCGTCCCGTATCTGTCGGTAGGCAAACGCGCCGGCACGCGACATCAGTGTGTAGCCCGCGATACCCTCGCGGTCGATGGCGCATCGATCGAAATTGCGCACGGCGGACACCGAATACACGCCGACAGGTAAATCACTCATCTTGCTGATTATACTGTGTATTCGAGACCAATTCGGCGACGCAATGTGCAACCGGACCGTTTGAGACAATCGATTGACGCATGGGCGTTGGAACTGGGCTTCCAGCAGGTCGGTGTCAGTGACATCGATCTCGCGGATGCCGGCGAACACCTGCGCAACTGGCTGGCAGACTCGATGCACGGTGAGATGCAGTGGATGGAGCGTCACGGTTCCAAGCGCTATCGTCCGGATGAACTCGTGCCTGGCACCGTGCGGGTTCTGTCGGTGCGCATGGACTATCTGCCGGAGCCCCAGGACGCCGCGATTGACCTGCTCGATGACGAATCACGCGCGTATGTGTCTCGTTACGCGCTCGGACGTGACTACCATAAACTGCTGCGGCGACGCCTGCAGCAACTCGCGGACCGCATCGGCGAAGCCATTGGCGAATTCGGTTATCGGGTGTTCGTCGACAGCGCCCCCGTGCTCGAGAAGCCCATCGCCGAAAAAGCCGGCCTCGGCTGGATCGGCAAACACACCAATGTCATTAACCGGGACGCGGGCTCGTGGTTTTTCCTCGGCGAGCTTTACACCGACTTGCCTTTGCCCGTGGATGAGCCCGCCACCGAGCACTGCGGCAGCTGTCGATCGTGCATTGATGTCTGTCCGACCGACGCCATCGTCGCGCCGTTCCGACTTGATGCGCGACGCTGCATTTCCTACCTCACCATAGAGCACGCCTCGACGATCCCGGAGGAATATCGCCGCCCGATGGGCAATCGCATTTATGGCTGCGACGACTGCCAGCTGTTTTGTCCGTGGAACAAATTTGCCACGCCCACCGATGAACGCGACTTCGCGCCGCGTCACGGCCTTGACGACATTCAGCTCAGCGAGCTCGCCGACTGGGACGAGGCGGACTTCCTGAAAAAAACCGAGGGCAGCGCGATTCGGCGCATCGGGTATGAACGGTGGCGACGCAATCTGGCGGTCGCCCTCGGCAATGCGCGACCGTCGACCGAGATTCAACGAGCGCTGCAGTCAATGCGCGACGATCCCTCCGAGCTGGTGCGTGAGCACGTGCAATGGGCGCTGAATGAGCAGGACGAAAAGCGCACGAGTTAATCCTTTACCTGAGCAATCGCTGCCAACTGTCGCGACTCGATTCAAGCCTGCGCCAGCCGAATTTTGTGTCACAGTCGTTACTTTTTCGGGCGGCAATGCTGCAGACTTCGCGCACGATCAGGGGATATCACAGCGCGACACATTGGACCACGCTCTCTCATCTCGACACCGCCCGACCTTGCTGGACGCACTGCCGTTATTCAGCGGTGTTTCACCTGCCGATATTGAAGAGCTCGTTTCCCGCTGCGATCGCCGCGATCTCTCGAGCGGTGAACAACTGCTGTCACCCGGGCATTCGAATGAGCACGTGTATGTGGTCCTTGCCGGCAGCCTGCGCGTGCACGTCGGCTCGCCGAATACCGAACCTCTCGCCATCATGGAACCCGGCGCCTGTGTCGGTGAAATGTCAATCATCGAGAGTCGCGATCCCTCTGCGTACGTCATCGCGGCGGAGCGGACGCACGTGCTGGTAATCCACCAGAAGATTCTCTGGGAAATGGTAGACGCATCGCACGCATTCGCGAAGAACCTGCTGGTCGTTATGTCGGAGCGCGTGCGCAGCCATAACCACGTGATTGCCGAGAACTATGGCGAGCTGAAGAAGATTCGTGAGCACGCCACGACGGACGCGCTGACCGGCCTGGGTAATCGCCATTCCATGCAGGCGGTGTTTCCCAGTGAGATTCGCTTGTCGCTGGACCGCGGTCAGCCGGTGTCCCTGATCATGATCGACGTTGACAATTTCAAGACCTTTAACGACCACTTCGGCCACATTGCTGGCGACCGTGCATTGAAGGCGGTCGCCGACATTCTGCAACGCAAGTTTCGGCCCGGCGACATTATTGCGCGCTACGGAGGCGACGAGTTTGCTGTCCTGCTGCCAGGCGTCGGCCGACGCGGCGCGTCGGAGATTGCAGAGCGGGTCAGAAAAGCCGTCTGCGGATCGACGGCGGACGGCAGCGATTCACTGATCAATGTGCCGCTGAAGATCTCGATGGGCGTGTCCGAGCTCGAAGCCGACGGTGATCTCGACACGCTGATACGCGCCGCGGACGAAGCGTTGTACCGTGCGAAGGGTGCCGGCCGCAATACCGTCAGCAGCTAGATCGTTACAATCACATTGTCGATCAATCTCACCGGCCCCAGCGTCGCCGCCACAAGCACGACGAGCTCATCGCTGTCTCGATCCGGATCTGACAGATCCTCAGCGCGGCGCACCGCCAGGTAATCCACATCGAAGCCGGCCGCCGTCAATTCGGCGGCGCCGACCTCCTCGAGCTGCAGGTAATTCTCCTTGCCACTTAGC
>JBCCNM010000126.1:0-8608 GCA_039025835.1 Pseudomonadota bacterium
CAACCGGAGTGGCCGCTGTTTTTCGTGTGAATCAGGGTGCCTTGTGCGGTGACAGATCGCGCAATGACACTCTTGTGTACGCAGACCTGTCTGTCAGTCGCTGAAAATCCAGAGGCGCTACTTACTTGCGCAGTAATTTAAAAGCGTGCGCTCCCTGAAAACCCGTGTTGAAGAAATGCACGATCCAGACCATTGCCATGGCCTCAAGGTGACGGGCATTCTCGATGCTGCCCAGGTCGATCGGTGACGGCCAACCGAGGCTCTCGATCAACAAACCCGCAGTCTGCTTGGCGTCGTCGTCATTGCCACAGATAAACATGTCGGGGCTGCCGTCCGGAAAGTCGGGGTTCACCATGTAGGGAGAGCCAATGATGTTGAATGCTTTCACGACCCTCGCGTTCGGCAAGCGACGCTGGATCACTTCGCCGGCCGAGTCGGTATGACCCAGCTCGAGCACAGGCGGCTCGCCCGGTGTTTCGAAGCGGAGCGGGTTCGTCGCATCCATCAGCACCTTGCCGTCGAAATTGCCTTCGCCGGCCAATTCGATAACCGCATCCACGTTCGACCAACCGATTGCGAACACCAGAACATCACCGAATGCAGCGGCCTGCTCGAAAGTCCCGATCTCGACGTCGCTTGCTGTGCCGCTTTGCCAATCGGCGAGGTCTGGCTTCTCCGGATCGCGCGTGCCGATCATCACGTCGTGTCCGACTGCTGCCAGTCCGGCAGCCAAGGTGCGACCGACGTCGCCGGTGCCCAGTACGCCGATCTTGCTCATTGTCCCTGCACCTTCAGCGTCAGCATGTCGGCCGTGCCGAAGGCCGTGTAGATGCCTTTGGTGACGTCCGCGAGATGCTGGTTGTACCCGTCGATCGGCTCACCCATACCCATCTTGTCGACGACGGTTCTGAACGGCCGTTCACCCGCAGGCGTTGCAACCACGCTCACGATCGCTTCGGCAACAAGCGCAGGGTCCTGAGCAGGGTTGGCCGCCAGCGCTTCCTCAAAACCCGCCAGCGCAGCGGCCGGCGCTCCGGCAAAGTCACCGTAGTCGGCATCTCTGGAGGTGTCACTAGGCCGCATCAGACGATCAATAAACGTGGTGGGAAAGCCGCCCGGCTCGATCAGGCAGGCATCAACGCCGAACGCCGAGAGTTCCGTGCGGTAGTTTTCGGCGAGGGCTTCCAGCGCCCACTTGCTGGCGTTGTAGGGTCCGTAAAACGGGATCGTGATACGACCCAGCAGGCTCGACACGTGCATCAGCAAACCGGAACCCTGCTGGCGAAACAGCGGCAACACCGCCCTGTTCATCCGCTGGACACCGAACACGTTGATGTCGAACAGCTTCTGCATATCACCCGCCGTGTAGTTTTCCTGCAGGCCCATCACACCGACGCCGGCGTTGTTGATCAGAACATCCAGCCCACCGGCCTGCTCGATCGCCGCGGCAACACCCGCGGCGACGCTGTCGTCGCTGGTGACATCGATATCCACGACATGCGCACCGGCTTGCCTGAGTGACTCTGCCGCGGCCCGGTTGCGGCCTTCCGGATCACGCATGGAGCCGATCACGGTGTGACCTGCCTCCACCAGGGCCCGCGTCGCCAGCTCACCAAAGCCGCCGTTGGCGCCCGTAATTAATATTTTCTGAGACATCGTGTGGTCCTCGTTAGGCGTGTTTTGCGTTGGGAGTGATTATCGATATGATCCTAAATGTGAACAATATGCAGTTTTTAAACATTAAGTTTCCTATTTGAGAACAATGAATTTTCAGGAGCTTCGCGTTTTTTGCGCAGTGGCGCGGGCCGGAGGGATCACGTCGGCGGCAGACAACCTCGGTATCGCCAAGTCGGCCGTCAGCAAACAACTGAGCCGCCTGGAATCACGCCTGAACGTGAAACTGGTCGCTCGCAGCTCCCGCCGCGTCTCGCTTACCCGCGAAGGTGAGCGCTTGTTGCCGCGCATTGAATCGATCCTCGCCGAAGGCGCTCGCCTTGTCGAAGACGCACACGAGGACACCTTCAGAACGGCGGGCACAGTGCGCATTGCCGCGACACCGGATTTCGGCGGCCTCGTCGCACACCGGTTTCTGCCCGCCCTGGTTGATCAGTTTCCCGATCTGGCCGTCACCATGCGCCTCGACTACGGATTCGAGGATCTGCAGGATCCGGGTATCGACCTTGCCATTCGAATCGGTCGCGTCAGTGACGAGCGGCTGGTCGCACATCGGCTGGGTGAGTTTCGACGCATCGTCGCCGCGTCTCCAATCTACCTGCAGCGAAACAACTTGCAGCACCCGCACGATCTGGCGTCCGTGAATTGCCTGGTGTTCTCCGGCAACTCGGTCAGCAGCGACTGGACGTTCGAGAATCAACGCAAGGAGGGGGCCAGCGAACAGGTCTCGATCGAAGGCAACATCGCAGTGCGGGGCTTCGCCGCCCTGGCAAGACTCGCGGAATCGGGCGTTGGCGTCTGTTGTGTACCCGACTTTGTCATTCACGATGCGATCGCCGACGGCCGACTGGTTCATTGCTTACCCGACTGGGCCACGAAACCGACGCAGGTCTATCTCGCCTATCGCTTCGGTGCCGACCGTATCGCGCGCGTGAAGGCGGTCATTGATGCAGCGAAGGAATCCATTCCGACGCTGCTCGCATCAAAATGAAAGATTCGAGTTGAATGCGTCTGTTTCTCCGCCTCAAGAGCCTGCTCGGATTCGGTGGTCGCTTCGACCCCTCGCCAGCAGCACGACGACTCCCTGCGGCAACGGTTCGCGAGATCAGCGCGGCGGATCACGAATCGTGCATCGATATCTACAAGCAAAATGAGAGCCGTTTCTTTCCGCCAGACTATTTACAGTTTTTCGTTGAGGAACTGTCGTCGGACAGCCATCTGTGGCTGGGTATTGAAGAGGACGGTCAGCTACTCGCCGTTGGCGGTATCCGCGAGGCCGAGGAAGACACGGCGGCCGCTGCGCTCTCATTTGGGATGGTCAGGCCGGACAAGCAGGGAATGGGTTACGGATCCATCTTGCTGTTGGCTCGTATTGCGTCGCTGCCAAAACCCGATCCCAACACCCGGATCATCATGTCCTCCGTCGAAAAATCATCCGGATTCCACAATCGCTATGGTTTCGCCTTCGTTACACGCATTCGCATGCAAGATGGCATAGAGCTGGATCACTACTACGCGGATGTGTCCGTCTCGGCATGGGAAGCGGCAAGAACACTGCTGCCAGCACAGGCTTTCAGTTTTGATCCGAATGACATAAACGTCCCGAGACGCCCACTCGGAAGATGAACGCGTCTGTCGGGCGGCAGCTGGACACCGGATGTCTGCTAAGGAAGGCGCCTCAACGGCTGATATTATCCGTGACTCATCGTCTACCCGCTGTCTGCTTTTCTGACGGCTCCTGACGCGAAGCGGAAGTCGGAAACGCGGCTAAGTGAGACATCTAATGAATCGCCACAGTGAGACTGTTGTATCGCGCGACCAGGAAATCGAGACCGAAAGATGTCGACTCCGTTATCCAAACGAAAATGACATCCCCCATATTTGGTCGGCGTCTCAAACTCCTAACTTCAACGACGGTCTGGCTTGGGAGCCTCCCTCAAGCATGGCTGACATCAAGGAGCCGCTGCGCAGAGCTCAAGCGTCATGGGTTGCTGGAAAGGAATACAGCTGGGCAATCGAGTCCAGGCAAAGCCGAGATTTCGTCGGATGGATCTCGATCCGCAGGGAAAAAGGAGACAGGGAGTGGTCCATGGGATTCTGGGTTCACCCGGCGGAACAGGGCCGGGGTTTTGCGAAGGAATGCGCGGCGGCAGTGCTGGAGTTTGGCCTTTCACATCTACAGGCGAAAGTCGTAACCGCCACGGCTGCGAAGTGGAACTCTGCAAGTAGTCGAGTACTCGAGCGAATAGGGATGAAGCGCGTTCACACAGACCGGAGGGGCGTCAATCCGAATCCTGATTGGATTGACTTTGAGGTCCGAGCTGACTGACCGCCCCTGACCGTAGGCTGACTGTCAATCGCTACGAGAGAATCATCAGCGAACTGCGACTATCGAAGAAGCGACCAATGACCTAACAACGCTCGCACGGGTAATTTTTTGCAGACCGCGTCGGCTTCGTATGACGCCTTGTTGATTGCAGTCTATCACCCTCCACAACACACTTCGGTTTACGGACGGTAGCTACTCGGAACGACGAACTACTGTTCTCACGGCCTGGGCCTCTTCACCCCAGGAGGCAATATTGGTCATCTGCAGCACCAGCGAACCGTCCGGACGCTCTGCGAGTTTGATACGCCAGTGCCAGTCAGGCCCTGTGCCTACCGGATAGCTGTATTCAGCAGCGAAAAGGCTTCCATGACCAGTGACGAGAGTCAGGGCTACACCCTCTGGCTGGTGCCAGCTGTCCTTCCATTGCAGAGTTTCTTCGCTCCAACGGAGCTCGCCTGACTGGTCAGTACCTTTGTACACCCATGTGTAGCCAATCTTGTCACTGCCCACGTTTAGAGTGGCAGCACTGGTCTCGGCATCGCTTGTCGGGTCGACCCACAGCTCCGACTCTCCTGACCAGGTGGTGTCCAGGTGATTGCCAACCCACGACTGGAGTCCGTCCATATCGATATTCTCCATCGCGACCAAGCCCGCCGGAGCGGCTAGTATGGCCAGCGCCCCGAGTGCAATCGTCCTCGCATTTTTCATGCCTACTCTTCCTTCGACTGTATGCAGTGTCGCAGACGGCAAGATGGTCGCGGCCCACGACGTAAAAAGCCTGTTGCGTTCAGTTTCGCGACGGACTCGACGCCTCTTATGAATCGGTGGTCAAGATAACAATCGGACGTCATCACTTGCAATTGGTCAACAAGATTTTCTGGGAGCCGCGGAAGAAACAGGGCGTTGAGCCACGGACCAAGCGCCAACTCGCCAGGCATGTCCGTTGCAGGCCGAGCGCAGCCGTTCCGAAACTCAGTGTTGCCGACTTAAACAGTCTGCTTATCCAGCTAATCCACCTGATTTCACTCGAATTCCGAAATTGCCCGCTCGACAGCAATGTCCAGTACGCCCTGAGCGCTCGGCGAGGCTTCTTCACGACAGCGCCTTAGGTAAGTCTTCTCTGGGTCGACAGGCACGGCTTCTGACTGTTTCTCCCACCGCAGAACCCGCGTGACCCGATTTCCGGTGATTCCCTGCATGCCTTTGTGAAGCACACACAAAAGGAGTTCGACCATGCAGTATACAAAGCACGCACTCGCAGCAGCCTTGGGTCTTTCACTAGTCGCCTGCGGCGGCGGAGGTGGTGGTGGCGGCAGCACGACCGGCGGCGGCAGCAGCAGCACGCCGGTCGCCGCGAATAATGCACCGACCATCTCCGGCACGCCGGCCGAATCGGTCAATGTGGGCGATGCGTACAGCTTTACACCCACGGCCAGTGATCCCGACGGCGATACGCTGAGTTTTGCGCTCAGCAATGCACCGATCTGGTTATCGATTAACTCGTCGACCGGTGAAGTCTCCGGCAACCCGTTCCAGGGCGACATCGGCGATGCCAGCGACATTCAGGTATCGGTCAGTGATGGCCAGGCAAGCGCCAGCCTTACGCCGTTCGACATCACGGTGATGCCGGAAATTCTTGGCCGGCAGAATTTTGAAGCCAAAGGCGATGTGTTTCCGATTGACGGTGGGTTCCAGTCGGTCGGTGAGCTTGCATTGACCACCGGCGAATTCGTGCAGACGTTTGCGAATTCAGACCTGACCGTCACCTTTGACAACGAGGACAAGCTCGTCCGTGTCAGTGGTGACAGTGACGTGCCGACGAACACGTCGGCGCATACGAATGTCGTCGGCAATGTTCGCTCCATTGTCGATGTCCTGACCGGCGCTGAAATCAATGACGATCCGGATCTGGACATCCAACTGATCGAGGACCGCAAGTACTTCGTGCACTACATCGGTGTCGAATTCGACATGGAGGTTCGCAACCCGCTGGACCCAACATCCAGTGAGCGCCTGACCATCAGCACACCATACGGCGGCCAGTCACTACTGATCGCCGACCCCACCGATACCTTCCTGTTTCGCTACGGCAGCACGCCTTTGATCGGCGCCTACGGTTCAGGCAGGTCGATGAACGGACTTATCCCGTTCTCACCGGAACTGCCCTACGCCGAACTCGATTCGTTCAACGGCAACCTGATCGACAAGGGCACGATGGGTATCGGTTTCAAATACGTCGACCTGCTGGAGGTCAGCGGCACACTGGTGCGCAAGGAGCAGCAATACACGGACATCAACTGGGACGACATCCTTGAGTCCGAGATCGAGTACAAGGGCGGGTTTAATGGTGATCTCGATTTCGCCATGTCCGTGGTGGGCTTCGGGCTGTTTTCGTTCGATCTCGCTGAGGCTAGCGGCACACTCGACTTCGGTTTCGATCGTCAACAGCTCGCTTTGTCGCTGCTGATCGACCCCAGCGATGAACTGTTTCCGGCCTCCTATTCACTGGGTCCCACCGGTGAGATCACCGGCAGCGCCTACCTGAACGGCGACGGCAGCTACGGTTTTGAGCTCGACAGCCTGTGGCACAGCAAACTGCCGGAGGCCGACATCGGCGGCACCTTCGCCATCGAGAACGGCACCGTGACATTGACGGGCACCGTATCGGAAGACGATGTCGATCTCGCTGTCAGCCTGACGCTTGCCAATGACCAGACTGTCGGTCGTGTCGAGTTCCCGGAGAGCTATTCGCAGGGTATCGCGGGCTCTGTCACCGAAGCGCTGGATCGCAAGATTGCCGAAGTCGAGCAAAAACTGGCCGAGCTTGAACAGGCCGCCTCCGACTATGAGTTTGAGGTCAGCCTGCGCGGCATTCGCGAGGGTCTGCCGGCGGTAATGGACGCCGCGGTGGTGACACTGAACGGCATACCCGGCACCGCCCGCAGCGAGGCCCGCTCCGAAGCGCTTTCCTATATGCGTAACAAGTGCACGGGCACCGGCCGATTGAAGGTCTGCCTGGACGACATCGTGGATGAAAACGACATCGCCAATAAGGCCGGCGATCGTGCATACGATGAAGCGAACGATGCCATCAGAGCACCGAAGGCCGCGATGCTCGAACTCAAAAAACGGGCGCTGGAAGCGGATGATGAGACGCTGCGTGAAGCGCTGCGCACGGCGCTCAGCGAGGCGTACAACAATCGCAACGTTCGAATCCAGACGAGTTACTCGCGATCCTTCGGCACACCCTTCAACAAGAGCTACACGATTTACAGCCGAAACTCGTCGGAAAAGGTATTGAGCGACGCCGATGCCAACGATGTCCGTACGGCACGTGACAACGTGTTTCGCATCGAGGAGACCAGCAACATCCTGATCAGCACGCAGGAGGTGGTTGATCGTCTGCCAACCGAGGAGGTCATTGAGCAGACCAAATCCGAGGTCAATGAAGGCACCGCCAACATTCCGACCATCAACGGACTGGGCTACCGCGCGATCGGCGATACCTACGAGGCATTCGTGACGATCGACAACGAAGACCAGGATATCGAGATCAACGTGCTGAAACCGTCCGACGTTCGCAAGGGCGTCAGCGACCTGCTGGCAGACATCCTGCTGCCGTAACCGGGTGTGCTGTGGTGCCGGCTCCGGGGTGAGGTCAGTCTCCGGGGTCGGCGCTTTCTTGGTGACTGCGTCAAAGGCGGCAGCCTTAGACAACACTCGGCTCAGTGTCTGCTGCTTGATAAACTACGGAGCGTACTCAACCTGTAGAGGCCTGCCTTGGCGGCCAAGCCCGACAACAACAGCATCTCGGCGCGCATCCGCGAAGCCCGGGAAATGGCGCAACTTGAACCCGCCGCACTGCGTGAGGAACTCCGGCGCTACGGTATTGAGCTTTCCAAAGGCGGCCTGCATCGCCTGGAAACGCAGGAGCCTCGCAACCCGAACATGAAGCAGATCGAAGCCATCGCCGACATTACCAATGTCTCACCGGCGTGGATCCTGTTTGGAGAAGGCACGACCATCCCGGAAGAGCAGGTTGGCAGCGCGATTCGTGGCCGCGTACTCGACACCATCGAGCTGATGGGGGGCGCACTGGACATGAATCGCAAGCAGGAAACGTCGTTTAAAAACTGGCTGGCCTCCATGCGGAAATCCAAACCGACAAAGATCTCCAAGCCCTG
Source organism: Pseudomonadota bacterium (assembly GCA_039025835.1). GTDB lineage: Bacteria > Pseudomonadota > Gammaproteobacteria > Steroidobacterales > Woeseiaceae > UBA1847. The sequence continues at coordinate 8,188 of JBCCNM010000126.1, forward strand.
AGCGATTTCGTTTGTTCACTTTTCCTGAACTTTTGTATATTTCTTATTGACACCAGGAAACCGCAGCGTATACTGCGCGCCCTATGAAATCTTCAAATTTACAACTCGCGAACCTATCGCTTGTCGGCCGCGTGCTCTCGTATGAGACCCGTTTGCAACCCGGCGGCCCGATGCTGTGTGCCCGTAGCTGGCATACGGCCGCGATTCGATTCGCCCGGGATCTCCACATTGGGGATCCGATGACATAAGCCTTTTAGACATGGTGCTCTGGAAGGCTCGATTAACGAACCTTCCAGGCAAGCTTCCAAAGAGGCCCTGGCAGGTATGAACCACCAGGGCTTTTTTTGTGCCCCGGTGACACGCTCTTTAACAATGTGGATTGTGTGATGTACCGGGGCGGCCGCATGATGGCGCGGCCCCC
>JBCCNM010000127.1:0-8536 GCA_039025835.1 Pseudomonadota bacterium
AGGGTCATCAACTCGTCGAGCAGTTCCTTGTCGGCAAAACGCTGCCCTAGCTTGTCCTCGGCATTCATATACATGCCGAGAAAGTCGAACGCGTAAGTCCTGTCGGACGCGCGCCGGGCGTTTACCAGCTCAAGCATGTAGGTCCTGAGCGCCCTCGCCTTCATCACTACGCTGAGATCACGCGCCGAATCCTGGCTGAGAAAGGCAAACGGATTGTCGTCACCACCGAAAATCTGCTCACAATCGTCGCCGAAAATGCTGACCAGGATCAGCTCCAGCGCGAAGTCGTTGGTCTCCGTATTGATGTTCAGCACCTGATTCGCCCGCGCCGCATCCTGCCAGGCCCGCTTGCGCCGTTCAGCGCACTCGCGCATGACCTCGACGAGGCGATGGATCGCCTGGCGCGTAAACGCTGGCTGGATCATGGTGCGTGAGCGTCGCCAGACATCGGCATCGCTGACGATCAGGCCATTGCCGAGCAGCATCTTTACGCGCTCAAAGCCCGGACCCTTGCTGTATTTGGCGTGGCGGCGCGTCAGGATGCGACGCACCTCGTGCGGATCATTGATGAAGTACGCGAGACGGCCTGACGGCTTCTCAACGGCGACGATATCGCCGTACTCCTCCCTCAGGGACTGCAGCGTTTGCAGTGTTTCGGGGTCGATGCCCAGCGCGACCGGCCCGTCGGGTCCTGGCGGACGGCGAAAATCCTGCTCTGCGTGGGTCATGCGGTGTCGGGGTACCTCGGGGGAGGCTCGCGATTCTACATTGACCCTCAAATCTCCGATACTGCAAACTCGATCGCTCGTCACCTGCAGGTCACCATGAGCGAACAACCACCGGTCGATTTTTCCTCCGTCGAATCCCGCCGCAGCCGTTCGTCAAAACGTCGCATGACGCTACGACGACGCCTCACCTACGCGCTGGGACTGCCTGTCCTGAAAGGCCTCATCCGCCTGCTGACCGCCACCTACCGTTACGAGGCCGTGCTCGGCCATGCGCAGATTGACCCGTACATTGCGGATTTCAAGCTCTGTGCGCCGTGCTACTGGCACCAGCATCACGTCTTGTGCTCCAACCTCGTACGATCGTGGTCAGACCGGGGCTTCAAGGCCTGCTTCCTGATTTCCGGCTCAGTCGACGGCGAGGTGCCGGAACGCATTGCACGTTCCTGGGGTGCCGAAGTCATTCGCGGTTCAGCCAACCAGAGCGGCGCACTCGCACTGCGCGACATGCAGGCGATGATGAAGCGTGGCTACAGCATTGTGACCACGGCCGACGGCCCTCGAGGCCCCCAGTACGAGTTCAAGTCCGGGACGATCCTGATGGCGCGAATTGCCGGTGTACCGATCATTCCGGTGGCCTGTGCGGCTGATCGGGCCTGGTATCTGAAGCGCTGGGATCGCTTCATGATCCCGAAACCGTTCGCACGCGTCGTTGTCGGCATCGGAGACCCCTATGAGGTGCCCAAACGCATGCCTATGGAAGAACTGGAGACCCACCGGGTGAACGTTCAGGAAGCAGTCATGTCCCTGATGAGAGAATGCGAAGACGCTTTACACACGGGCTGAGGTTCTGATGCGCTACACACTCCTGCTTCTCGCCGTCCTTGCGCTGCCGGCACTTGCGGCCGAGCTGACGCCGCACGAAGCTGAATATAAGGTAAAAATAAGCGTGGCCGGCGGCAAGCTGACCACCCGCCTGACAGAAGCCGACGGTGTTTTCACGGCCAATCACGTGATCAAACCGACCGGTATCGCACGGCTGGTGGGCGGCGGTCGCATCGATGAGACGTCCGAGTTTCGGCTCATCGACAGCGAGCTTGTGCCGGTCGAATACCGCTCCGTGGATGAGCTCAGCAGCGACAAAAGCCGGGCAAACGTGCAATTCACCGAAGCCGGACGTGTGCAGGGCACCGTAAATGGCGAGACTGTCGACTGGGCAATGCCGCAGGACACTTACGATCGGGTGGCCATCCAGTACAGGCTAATGCTCTCGCTAGCGCGTGGCGATGGCGGCGAGGACTACACGATGTTCGACGTCGATGAGTTCAAGGCGCTGGAAATCCGTTTTGTCGGTGAGCGCGAGGTCCGCACGAGAGCCGGTACCTTTACCGCCACCGGTGTGCAGCACCAGCGCAAGGGCTCGTCCCGGGTGACGACATTGTGGTGTGTGGAGGAGCTGGGATACCTGCCGGTGCTGATCGAACAACACCGCAAGGGCAAGTTACAGCTCGAGGCGAGCCTGAGACGCTACACGCCGCTCGTCAGCCCAGCGCAATCGCAAACTGCAGCGACAGGAACATAGCGGCCGTCACCACGCCGCTGATGACAGCGCCCGTCATCCAGCGGGCCGCATGCTCGGTCACCGGATCCATATTGATCGCCTGAAGGCGATGCCCGGCGGCAAGCAGCGGTGACGCGCAGCCCGCAAGCAGCGGGTGGCGATGCAGGAAGCTACGCAACTCCGGAAGGCGGGCTGCGACATCGCGAATGCCGGACAGCTCGCCGAGCTCCGATACCGCCAGTTGCCGGGATTCATCCGGATCGAGACCCCGCCCGCAATGCGCCTGCACCAGGTCGTCGTAGTGATCTTCGAGCTCCGACACCATGCGACGGATCACCGCCGCTGAAACACCGGAATCGCGCAGCTCGTCGCGAAAGCCAATAAAGTCAGGTCGCAGCATGCAGAGGCTCCTCCAACGCGCTCCGGACACCGTCCTGAATACGCTGCCATTCGCCCTGCAACTCCTCGAGCCTCGCCTGACCTCGCCTGGTCAGCGCGTAATACACGCGGGAGCGGCCGCCAACCGACTTGCGGCTGGCCGACAGGCTGCCGCTTTTCTCGAGGCTGTGCAGGACGGGGTAAATCACACCTTCACCGAGCGCGATGGACTCACGGGTTGCGACCCGAACCGAGCGCACGAGTTCATAACCGTACATTTCGCGCTGCGCCAGCAGACGCAGCAGCAGCAATTCCGGGACGCCGCTCATGAAAGGGGGATTACTTCTGGCCATAAACTCACTATACCTCGAACAAATAGGCATTCAAGCTTTACTTTGTGGTTCTAGGTATGCTTCTATACTATTAAGTTCTAGGTATAAGCCAGGCGGGCGCTATCGAGGACCTCACGTTGATGACACGCATAGCTGGCGCGCTTCCGGCCGCCCTGTTGATCACGGCCACACTGATCCTGTCAATGACCGCGCTGGTTGCACAAGGCGACCCGGTCACCACAGATGGACGTCCGATCTACGACCTGGGATTTGCCCCGGAAATAGACAACTCCGAGCTGCGACAACCTGACCTCATTGAAAAGCTCGACCTGCCCGACCCGATTCGCCCTCCCCCGCAACGCCGTGAAACAGGCTCTGACGAACACGTCATCCACACCGGTCCGCCAGCAACGCCGACGCCGATCGATAACAGCACCGCGGTGTCCTGGGTGGTGTCAGACAGCCCACTGGTCGTTGTGGTTCGCCCTCGACCGCAATTCCCGCCACGCATGGCAGCACGCGGGATTTCCGGTTACGTCGATGTCATTTTCGATGTGTTGCCGAGCGGCAGCGTGAGCAACGTGGAGGTAATCGCTTCCAGTCACAGCGGATTTGAATCAGCCGCCATCAGGGCCGCCGAGCGATTCCGTTACCAGCCTGCCGTGATCGACGGTGTGCCCCAGACCACATCCGGAATGCGTTACCGGTTCCGCTTCGACATGGACAACTGACAGGCCGGGCGGCGGTGGAACGGTGGCCTTAACACCCGCCGGGCTGCTGTTCTGTCGCCGCCCATTTAACTCGCCTCGCGACGATAGGTTTCCCGCAGGCGATACAGCTGCTTGTTCCCTTTGACGATGACCACGCTGCGCTCGAGTTGTCGATCACTGCGCTGCAGCCGCCAGGATTCGGTCATCACGGCGCCGTCATCGTCCTGCGTCACGATTTCCAGTACCTTGCCCCGGAAACCGGTGGTGCGCTCCGCGACGATCGGGCCCACGTTGGTCATGCGGTGTTCGCCAAATCGGTATTCGCGGACCAGCGCGCGGTCAAAACTGATCAGGATGGCCGTGTCGAGCTGTGTGATTCGCAATTCACGACCGAATTCAAGAAAAGAACGCACCTTGCGACCCGGCCTGGCGCGGGTATTGCTGACGCTTGGTGTGGGTTCCCGAGTGCTCGGCAGGTTAAGCCGGTCCGGTTCCATCTCGTCCTGCTCGCGAAATTCGCTACGCTTCCAGTCGCCGGCGAAGCTCACGTCATCCGGGAAGTCGCGCGACGGCGACGGTAGCTGCAGACCGGCCGCACAGCCTGCAAGCAGGCAAATCATGACGAGTGACAGTGCGCGCACGGCCTAATTCTCCGGCAGCGGGATGAAGTCATCCTCGCCGTCGACCCGCGCGAAGCGGTTTTCGCGCCAGTCGTTCTTTGCCTCCTGCAGACGTTTGTCGGAGCTGTGCACGAAGTTCCACCAGATATGCCGCTCGCCGTCCAGCCGGTCTCCGCCGAGCAGCATGACGCGTGACGCGGCATGCGCTACGACGTCACCGGTGCGGTCGTCGTCCAGAACGGCCATGGTGCCACCGCCGATTCGTTGACCCGCCAGCTCAACATCGCCGTCGACCACATACACGCCGAGTTCCTCGGCAGCAGGCAGGCTGACATGGGTGTCCGCTGGCATCTCCAGCGCGACGTACAGCGTCTCGCTTTCCGTTTGCACCGGCGAGGTTTCCCCGAACGCAGTGCCGATAATGACGCTTGTCGATACACCGTTTACCGTCGGCCGGGGAATCTCGTCAGCCGCGTAGTGTTCGAAACGCGGTTCAATCTCTTCTCGCGCCTTCGGCAGTGCCACCCATATCTGCAGGCCGTGCAGGTGCTGACCGTTAGCGAACACCTCGTCGGTGACCTTCTCTGAATGAACGATGCCCCGGCCAGCTGTCATCCAGTTGACCTCGCCGGGCCGGATCGGCTGAACGTAACCGAGGCTGTCGCGATGCAGAATTTCGCCATCAAACAGATAGGTCACGGTCGCAAGGCCGATGTGCGGATGCTGGCGTACATTGACACCGGTGCCAGGCGCGAAATCGGCGGGCCCCATGTGATCAAAAAAAATAAACGGTCCCACCCGCTGACGCCGTCGGTCAGGCAAGGTGCGTCGAACGCTGAACTCACCGAGATCGCGCGGCTTGGGCTTTAGTAACAGGTCGATATTGGCCACGGGTGTCCTTCAAGTGTTGTACGCGGCGGCGCTTTCGATCGGCGCCGGCTCGCGGGGCACAAAGTGTAACGCGAGTCAGTCGCTTACGATGGCGTCAGCTTCCATTTCGAGGCGCATCGCGGGGTCGATCAATCGAGCCGTCTCCAACATCGTGCTCGCGGGCGGATGATCGCCAAAGGCTTCCGCGTGGGCTTTCGACACCGCCTGCCAGTCGTCGATGTGCGTCAGGTAGATACGCGTGCGCACCACGTCTGACAATTCGGCGCCGCAGTCCTCCAGTGCGCGTCGAATGATCTCGATGCAGCGTTGCGCCTGTAAGTAGGCATCCTCCGGTGCAACGATGGCGCCGTCGTCACCCACGGCCGTGGTGCCCGAGACCGCGACAAACGCGCCGTTACGAACGGCCCGGCAGTAGCCGTGCACACGTTCCCACGGTGCACCGCTAGAGACACGTTGCACCGTCATGCATGCATCTCATTATTATTCGAGGTTTCTTTCATAATCTCTTGTTTTTTAAATAAATAGCAGAGTAAAAAGAAGCTTAGAAGAGATGCTGCTGCGTAGCTTTCAACGACAACAACATGGGTATCGGTTAACCACGCTGCGCCGGCGGTCAGGAGCAATCGGCCGGGCTCCAGCCAACGTCCGCTGGCCTGGCCGTCGTTGATGCTGCCGAGCGCCCACAGCGCAAACCAGATTGCTACACACGGCCACACAACGCCGGCCAACCCGGATTCGACATACAACAACCCGACCCACAAGGTCGCCGCGATAATCGCCACGCACTGCAGTGCCAGATACACCCTGACGCCGGGCGACTGCACCGGATCGTATTTCTGAAAGTGATCAAGATCGCTGTGCGACGCCGGATAGCGCAGCGCCACATCGTCCGGCCGCCAACCGGTTCTCGCAAACCAGACGCGGTACTTGTCGCGCCATGCGCGAGTTCGCACGCTGTCTGACAGGAGATCGGCGTAGACCTTCAGGTTGGCCCAGAACGGGTTCCAGCTGTTTAACGGGCGACGCACACCGTAGATTGGCGGCTCATTGTCCAACTCTGCCTGGAAAGTGCCGAACAGTCGGTCCCATATGATCAGCATGCCGCCGTAGTTGCGGTCGATGTAACGCGTGTTCTGCGCGTGATGCACGCGGTGGTTTGACGGTGTTACCAGGATCCCGTCGAGCACGCCAAGCTTGTCAATCAGCTGTGTGTGCACCCAGAACTGGTAGATCAAATTGATCGCATTGACCGTGATCAGGATCTCCAGCGGGAACCCGAGCACGAACAGGGGCAGGAAAAACACCCAACTAAGCAGGAATCCGGTGCTCGGCTGACGCAGCGCCGTTGACAGGTTGTAGTCCTCACTCTGGTGGTGCACGGCGTGCCCCGCCCAGAACACCGAGACCTCGTGGCCAACGCGGTGCGACCAGTAGTAGCAGAAGTCCCAGGCAATGATCGCCAGTGCCCACCACGCAAGCCCCGACAGTGACGTATCGAATACCTCCACGGGAATCGTAAACAGCGCCAGATGCTGCAGCACAAAACCCCAGATCGCGAAACCGACAAACTTTGTGAAATACCCGGTGGTGACATTGATCACGCCGGTGCTCAGGCTGTTTACGGCATCGTTGACGCGGTACAGTCCGCGCGTGAGTGCACGATCGGCTGCGAGCTCAATGAGCAGCAGCAACAGAAAAAAAGGCACGGCGATAGCGAGCAGGTCCATAGACGCAGTCTAACGCGGCCGATGGTCATTTGCTGCGCGCCAAGCCCCGAGAATTACTCCACAGTGGTCTGCTTATGAAACACTCTGACGAGCTTCGCCTGCTGGACGAGGCGCTCGCCACCCTCGCCGGTGGTTTCTCCGATTTGCCGGACGTCGACACTGCGCCGGACATGGAGGCCCTGCGCCCGGTGCTGATCGAGACCGCGCAGCGAATGACGGACAACTACCCGTACTTCCATCCGCTGTACGCCGGGCAGATGCTCAAGCCACCGCATCCGGTCGCGCGCATTGCGTACGCCCTGTCACTGTGGGTGAACCCGAATAACCACGCGCTCGACGGCGGTCGCGCCAGCTCGGCGATGGAGAAAGACTGTGTTTCGCACCTTGCCGCGATGGTCGGCTGGAACACACACCTGGGTCATCTGACCAGCGGCGGCACGATGGCCAATCTGGAGGCGCTATGGGTGTCTGATCGACTGCACCCGGGCAAGCGTGTGCTGGCGTCGTCCCAGTCTCACTACACCCATGGACGCATCTCCGATGTTTTGAAGATTCCGTTCGCCGCTGTCCCCTGCGCAGCAGACGGTGCAATGGACTTGAACGCACTCGAGGACGAGCTGAAGCGCGGCGACGTCGGCACCGTCGTGGTCACCCTGGGTACCACCGGTATCGGCGCCGTCGACCCGCTGGATGCAATCCTCGCGTTGCGCGAGCGTTACGGAGTCCGTATCCATGTCGATGCGGCCTACGGCGGTTACTTCACGCTGTCCGGTGTGCTCAGTGACCCGGTCCGTGCACGCTACGATGCGCTGTCGCAGGTCGACTCTATCGTCATCGACCCGCACAAACACGGCCTGCAGCCCTACGGCTGCGGCTGCATCCTGTTCAGCGATCCGTCGGTCGGCCGTTTCTATCAGCACGATTCGGCGTACACGTATTTTTCATCAGACGAACTGCACCTTGGCGAGATCAGCCTCGAGTGCTCCCGCGCTGGCGCCGCGGCGGTCGCCCTGTGGGCAACACAGCGGCTGTTGCCGTCGGTGCCCGGCGGTGACTTCGCGGCGATGCTCGATGACTGCATTCTGACTGCGCGCGATTTTGTCGATGGGCTGACACACAGCGAGCACTATGTGAATCTTTTCGAGCCGATGCTGGATATCGCGGTGTATTCGCGACGAGGTGACGACGGACACGGGATCTCGGCGGCAAATCAGCGCATCTTTGACGAAGCTGCAGCATCGCAGGATCTGCATCTGGCCCTGATGAACCTGGACCACGCCTCGGTCGCCACCCAACTCGGCCTGCCGCCGGAAGGCGATGCCGTGAGCTGCCTGCGGTCCGTGTTCATGAAAGCGGAACAGCGCGGCTACGTCAGTGAGATTCTTGAACGGCTGGACGCCGTGGCGGTTACGTCAGGCCAGCGCCCTTAGCGCCGTATAGCCCAGCCAGAAGGCCAGCAAGCCACCGACCACGGACAACAGCAGGTAGGCGCCGGCGGCCAGCCAGTCACCTCGCCCGGCCAGCGTGTTCATTTCCAGCACAACCGTGGACAAGGTCGTGAAACTGCCGCAGAAGCCGACCGCGAACAGCAG
>JBCCNM010000128.1:0-8476 GCA_039025835.1 Pseudomonadota bacterium
CGTGTCCACCGTGTCCGACGAAGACGTGCTGGCACTGACCGGGGAGTGCCTCGACCAGCTACCGCACGACCCGCGTTACTTCACGACCAGCGTTGCCGTGCGCGACATAGAGGCGGTGCGCGTAGCGCTCGGCTACCCGGCACTGAACATTTATGGTGTGTCCTACGGCAGCCGCGTTGCGCAGCACTACGCGAGGCGCTACCCGGAGACGACCCGCACGGTAATCATCGACGGCGTCGTGCCGCCGGACCTGCCGCTCGGCCCGGACATCGCGCTGGAATCGCAGCGCGCTGTTGACCAGTTGTTTGCCCGCTGTGCCGAAGACATCGCCTGCGCCGGAGCGTTTCCGCAGCTCGAAGAGGAATTCAACATCCTCGTCGCCGACCTGAAAGACAACCCGCGGTCGGTCAAGATGCTGCACCCGGTCACTGGCCGTCCCGACGAAGTCACTCTCGGTCATAACGAACTCGCCTCGGCGGTACGCCTGCTGCTGTACCAGCCGGACTCGCTGGCGATGCTGCCGCTGATGATTCACAACGCCGCCAACGGCAATGACATTCCCATCACCGCCTCGATGCAGATGGTCGTTGGCTCCCTGTCCGACGCGCTTGCGATGGGCATGCATAACTCGGTCATGTGCACCGAGGATGCGCCGTTTTATGAAGCGCTGGATTTCGACGCCTCGCGGCTTGATGACACCTACATGGGTGGCACCCAGTACAAGGCGCTGCAGCTTATGTGCTCGGTCTGGCCGGCAGGCTTTCTCGACGAAGACCTGCGCGAAAACCTGAGCATTGACGTGCCGGTACTCGCGCTGTCCGGCGACGTGGACCCGATAACGCCACCGGAGTACGCCGCGCGGGCGATCTCGGCGCTGCCCAACACGCGGCACATCATTGGCGTCAACCAGGGGCACGGACAGGTCGCCGTCAGCTGCATGCCGCAGCTTCTTGCCGAGTTTGTCGAATCCGCCGACGTCGAGTCGGTCGACGAGGAATGTTTCCAGACGCGCACCCACGTCATGCCGTTTTTCATCGACTCCACGGGGCCTGCCAAATGATCAGCGTCGAAAACATCACCAAGTCGTTTGGCAAGGTCGAGGCCGTGCGCGACGTCAGCTTTCGCGCACCCGACGGCAAGATCACCGGTCTGCTCGGACCTAACGGCGCCGGCAAGTCGACAACACTGCGCGTGCTGTACACGGTCATTCGGCCGGATTCCGGTCGCGCTCTGATCGACGGTGTCGATGTGGTGGCCAGCTCACTGGAGGCGCGCAAGCGCGTCGGCGCGCTGCCGCACGGTGCCGGCCTCTACCCGCACCTGACGGCACGCGAAAACATCGAGTACTACGCGAGACTCTGCGGGCTGGACAAGGAGACGATCGCGGAACGGACCGAAGCAACCATTGAGGAACTTGAAATTTCCGAGTTTGCCGACCGCCAGACCAAGGGCTTCTCGCAGGGGCAGCGCACCAAGGTCGCGCTCGCGCGCAGCCTGGTGCACAACCCGCACAATGTGATACTCGACGAGCCGACCAACGGCCTCGACGTGATGGCGACGCGTTCCTTGCGTGACATCATCCTGAAGCTCAAGGACTCTGGCCGCTGCGTCCTGTTTTCATCGCACATCATGCAGGAGGTCGCCGCGCTGTGTGACGACATCGTCATCGTTGCCGCCGGCAAGGTGGCACTGCAGGGCAGCACCGACACCATCCGCGAGCGTACTGGCTGTGACGACCTGGAAGACGCGTTCGTGCAGGCCATTTCAACCGTGGAGCCGGCCGCATGAAGACGATACTGAGTGTTTTGCGCAAGGAAGTTCTCGACAACCTGCGCGACCGGCGCACTTTGCTGACTGCCGTGCTGATGGGGCCGCTGTTCGGACCGCTGCTGTTCGCCGTGGTGATTAACATGTCGATCGACCGGGCCCTGTCGTCGGCCGAGTCGGTGCTCGAGGTGCCGGTCATCGGCGCAGAAAACGCACCGAACCTGATCAACTTCCTGGCCACGCGCAACATTGACGTCATCGACGGACCGGCGGACACCGCGGCCGCGATCGAGGCCGTCAAGACCGGCGAGCACGACGTGGTCCTGAGTATCGACGCCGACTTCGGCGAGAAACTGTCAGAGGGTGAACCGGCCCGCGTGCAGGTGTTCTCCGACGAAGCCAACCAGGACGCGAGTCGGGACATGCGCCGGGTGCGCGGTGCAGTCCGTGAATACAGCGGACAGATCGCCTCGATGCGCCTGTTCGCCCGCGGCGTCAGCCCGATGGTGATGCGGCCGCTGAATATCGACGAAGTTGACGTGTCCACGCCGTCCGGCCGCTCCGGCATTCTGCTCGGCATGATGTCGTACTTCTTTATCTTCGCAATGCTGATCGGCGGCATGTACCTGGCGATTGACTCGACCGCCGGTGAACGCGAGCGCGGCTCGCTTGAGCCGTTGCTGTCATTGCCGGTCACGCGCGATCAATTGATGATCGGCAAGATTCTCGGCGCCTGCGTTTACATGGCCCTGTCACTGGCTTTGAGCATCGCCGCCTTTGCGATCGTGTTGAATTTCCTGCCGCTGCAAAAGCTCGGGATGACGCCAAACTTCGGGCCGCTGGCCGCCGTCGCGGCGTTCTTCCTGCTAGCGCCCTTCATTCTCGTCGGCGCATCGCTGATGACGCTGGTGGCGTCGTTCACAAAAAGCTACAAGGAAGCGCAGACCTGGGTCAGCGCTGTGCTGTTCGCACCAACGCTGCCGATCATGATTGTCAGCATCCTGCAGGTGCGACCGAAGTTCGAGTTCATGTTTATCCCGAGCCTTAGCCAGCACCTGCTGCTCGTCGACATGATCAAGAACGAACCTGTGGTGCCGGTGAACATCGCGGTGTCGGTCGTGACGACGCTGGTCATCGGTGCGCTGTTCATGGCGATCAGCGCGCGGCTGTATCGACGAGAGGGCCTGCTTGGCTAGTTGGGCTTGTCACCACCAAACAACGCGAGGCCGGACAGGCATTTGAAGATTGCCAGCATCGCGAAGAAGGCGCCGATGGCGATGACACCGCGGACCGGGTCACTGGCGAGAAAGTCTCCGATTATTCCGTGCATGGTGTTTCCTGCTGTGTAGCGAGTTGCGTCTGGTGTGATACGTAGGTCGAACGCGATCTGTGGCTGTTCATCCCGACGGTCCTAGTGAACAGCGCTGCCCACGCGCTGCGCGCCGTCCCCGGTCAGGATGGCGAGCTCGCCGCCGACGGCGATAACCCTGATACCGCCGTTGCTGCGGTTGCACTCAATCGTATCGATCGCGTCATAGCTGACACGACGAACCCGGCCATCGTCGTAACTGACCTGCAGGCCATCGTGGTCGAACGAGCGTATGCGCACTGTGGCGGTCGATCCGTCGGTTGTGGTCAGATCCACCGCCCTCGACGGGCTAAGGTCTGCTGCACGTGTTCGGTTGACGTCGTGGGCTGTCTCAGCCGTGTTGTCTGACGTCAGGACGGACAAAAACAGGAAAGGTCGATGCATGGCCGGACTCCGTGGATGAGTGGCCAGATTGCCGTTCGTAGCGTGGTTTGCCCTGTTCCGGGCCGGTTTGGCGGCTGATTTTTTCCTGATTTGCTATTTGCCGATGCAAAAATCGGCAAATATCCGCCCCAACAGCTCATCGGCCGGCAGCTCGCCCGTGATCAGGCCAAGATCCCGCTGTGCGAGGCGCAACTCCTCAGCGAGCAGGTCACCGGCTTGCGCAGTAAGCAGGTGCTGCACGCCAAGCTCGAAATGCGTTTGAGCCGAATCGATGGCGTCAATGTGCCTCTGGCGAGCAGTGAACGTGCCCTCGCCGGTCTGCCCGACACCCGCAAGCTGCCCGATTTTCTGTTTCAGGCTGTCCAGCCCGTCGCCTGTCGTCGCTGACAGACCGATCGAACCGTCGTCTCGCGTCCCGATCGTGCCGCCCGATGCGTCGACCTTGTTGAATGCGCGAATGACCGGGATGTCCTCCGCCGGTGCCGTATCGTCCGGATTCTGGTCGTCAACCAGCCAGATAATGGCGTCCGCCGACTCCATCGCGCGACGTGCTCGCCGGATACCCTCTTCCTCGATTTCGCCGGCATCATCGCGCAAACCGGCCGTGTCAACGAGCTCGACCAGCACGCCGTCGAGGTTGATGGTCTCGCGCAGTACGTCGCGGGTTGTGCCTGCTATAGCCGTGACAATGGCCGTGTCGTCACCGCTCAGTGCATTCATCAGGCTGGATTTACCAGCGTTCGGTTTGCCGGCGATGACCACATTGAAGCCGTCACGCAACAGGCGTCCGCCTCGGGTGGATTCCAGCAGTGACACGAACGCTTCGCGGGCTCCGTCGAGACGTTGTGTCAGCGCCGCATCCGACAGAAAGTCGATGTCTTCGTCCGGGAAATCGATCGCCGCTTCCACGTAAATACGGATCTGCGTCAGGGCTTCGACGAGCGCGTGAACGCGGGCCGAGAACTCCCCGCTGAGCGAGCGCAGCGCCGCCCGGGCGGCCTCTTCGGTGCCGGACGCAATCAGGTCGGCGATGGCTTCAGCCTGGGCAAGATCCAGCTTGTTATTGTCGAATGCCCGGCGTGTGAATTCACCCGGGCCGGCACGCCGTGCGCCGGCGGCGAGCATGACGTCGAGAACAAGCTGCATGACGACGGGACCGCCGTGACCGTGAAACTCGAGAACGTCCTCTCCGGTGAATGAAGCGGGAGCGGGGAAATACAGGACGAGGCCCGAGTCCATCGCGTTGCCTTCCTCGTCCCTGAGCGTTAGCAGACGCGCGCGGCGAGCTTCGGGAATCGAGCCGGCGACCTGGGTCACAAAGTCACCCAGATTCGGACCGGACACGCGGACAATGCCGACGCCACCGAGACCGGGTGGCGTGGCAATGGCTGCGATGATGTCGTTCATGCCGACGCGATCAGGCGATCAGCTGTCCGCAGTCTTGTTTTTGGATTTCTTGCCTGAGCGATTTTTCTCGTCTTTTGACTCGCGCTCGACGACACGATTTATTTTCCACTGTTGCGCGATCGACAGGATGGTGTTGGTTGCCCAGTACAGCACGAGACCGGCCGGGAACAACGCAAACATCACGGTGAACATGATCGGCATGATCTGCATAACCCGCGCCTGCACCGGGTCCGCCGGTGCCGGGTTGAGCTTCTGCTGAATAAACATGGCGACGCCCATGATCGCGGGCAGGATAAAGAAGGGATCCCGAACCGACAGATCGGTCAGCCACAGGACAAATGGCGCCTGGCGCATTTCCACGCTCTCGACCAGCACCCAATAGAACGCCAGGAAGAACGGCATCTGTACAAGAATCGGCAGACAGCCTGCGGCCGGGTTGACCTTTTCGCGCTTATACAGGTCCATCATCGCCTGCGACAGCGCCTGGCGATCATCCTTGTAGCGCTCCTGCAGAGCCTTCATACGCGGCTGCAGATTGCGCATTTTTGCCATCGAGCGGCCACTGGATTCGGTCAGTTTGTAGAACACCAGCTTGATGAGAATCGTGACCATGATGATGGCCAGACCCCAGTTGGCGACGTAGTCGTGGGCAAAGGACAACATCCAGAACATCGGCTGGGACAGCATGTGCAGAATGCCGTAGTCCACGGTCAGGTTCAGTCGGCGATCGAAGTTTTCCAGCTGGCTCTGCAGTTTCGGACCGGTGAACACCCCGGTCGTAAAACTCGCGGTCTCGCCGGGCTCTACACTGAGTTTCGCGCCGACCACACTGGCCGTCATGATGCTGTCGCTCACTTCGACGCGAAACACGTGCTCGGCATCAGCCGCTGGCACGATCGCGTTTAAAAAATGATGCTGGATGGAAGCAACCCAGCCAGCCGGTGTCCGGTATTCATGCGCGCCCTTCTCGATCAGGTCGTCACGATCAAGCTTTTCCGAGCTTTCGCCGTCGAAGACAATCGGGCCGTCGAACGAGAACGTATCCGGATCGAACATCGAGCGTTCGGGCGCAAAGAAGCGGCGCAGCAGCTGTACATACTGGTCACCGCGCCATGTCGACGTGCCGTTATTTTCAATCGTCTGTATGACGTCGATCTGGTAGCTGCCGCGAGAGAAAATGTATTCACGCGTTACGCTGACACCGTCCGCGCTGGTCCATGTGAACGGCACGCTGAGTCGGTCGCCGTCCAGCACGTAGTCCAGCGACCCGGTTTGCATGATTGCCGTGTGTGAAGGGCTGTTGTCGCCTCTCAGGCCCACGCGCAGCTCGCCGAAGTTGGCCAGGCCGGGTTCGAGCAGCGCAATCAGCACGTCCGGATTCTCCTTTGAGACCGGATAGCCGAGCATAACGGCGCGGGTCAGCGTGCCGCCGGCGGTGCTGAATTCCAGATCCAGCACGTCGGTACGCACGCGAACCGTCTCCGCGGCGGTGTCGACAAGCGTCGGTGGCGGTGCCGCCGGCGTTTCTGATGGCACCTCAGGCAGTGAGTTGGACACTTCGGGCAGGGAAGCTGACGGGGACGGCGACGGCGACGTCTCGGTAAGCGCCTCGACTTCCTCGACAGTTTCTGGCGGCGGCGTGTGATAGTCCAGCCTCCAGGTCTGGTAGGTAAACCAGGCCATCATGATGAACAGGCCCCAGGTCAGGAGACGTTGGTTATCCATGGTCCTTCCGTAATTCGCTGATGCAGTGTGTCCAGTGTTTCTCGAGGCTTGAGCGAAGCTGCTGCCGGGTCGCCCGGTGTGTCGCAGGCTTGTTTAACACGACGATATCCATGCCCGCCAGCTCATGCTGATTTTGCCGGAAGGACTCCCTGACGAGACGCTTGATCCGGTTTCGGTCGACGGCCTGCCGGCAGTGTTTTTTTGAAACGGCGAGACCGAGTCGGGCCGGGTTGTCGGAGTGGGACCGGTAGAGCACGGTAAACCACGTGTCCCGGCTTCGCTTTGCCCCATCGAAAACGCGGCCATAAGCGGCCGCGTTCAAAAGCCTGCTGTTACGCCGGAACCGGAGTCGCGGTTCAGTAGTAATAGCGGTGGTAGAGGTGTTACGGAGTCAGCCGAGCGCGGCCTTTGGCGCGACGACGCTTTAAGACCTGTCGGCCCGCCTTGGTGGCCATGCGGGCACGAAAACCGTGCGTGCGGGCACGCTTCAGGTTGCTGGGTTGAAAAGTGCGTTTCATAGCCTTGAATCCTGGGTTCCGGACGGCCGTGAAAGGGTCGTCCAAACGAAAGGGCGGCAAGGGTACGCGGAGCCCGAATCGCTGTCAATAGAACGGGTCTCGTGCCTTTTGCGACGCTGGATTGACGCCGATATGGCACGTCTGGTTTTGGGCTTCGGCAGGGGTTAGACTGCCGGGTCTCTCTCGCCACTGGTCCGGTTTACACGTCGATGTCGCTCTGGAATCACTGCCTGAAGGAACTGCAGGCCGAGCTTCCCGAGCAGCAGTTCAATACCTGGATCCGGCCCCTGCAGGCGATCGAGCAAGCCGATGAGTTGAAGCTGCTGGCGCCAAACCGATTCGTGGTTGACTGGCTCAACGACCATTACGTGGACAAGATCGAGGCGATCCTGCAGGCATCCGGCTCACCGGTACGCTTAACTATGGAAGTCGGTTCGCGGGCGGGCTCGGCGGCGTCAATTACACTGCGCAATAACGACAGCAAACCGGCGTCATCCGTCATCTCCCGGCTGAACCCAGCGTTCACCTTTGACAGCTTTGTTGAGGGCAAAAGCAACCAGCTTGCCCGGGCGGCGGCATCGCAGGTCGGTGAAAACCCCGGCACCAGCTACAACCCGCTGTTTATTTACGGCGGTGTGGGTCTCGGCAAGACGCACCTGATGCATGCGGTCGGCAATTCGATTCTCGCCGCCAAGCCCGGCGCCAAGGTTGCCTATGTGCATTCGGAGCGGTTCGTCGGCGACATGGTCAAAGGACTGCAGCACAACCGGATTTCCGAGTTCAAGCGCTCGTACCGGTCACTCGATGCACTGTTAATCGACGATATCCAGTTTTTCGCCGGCAAAGACCGCTCGCAGGAAGAGTTTTTCCACACATTTAATGCGCTGCTGGAGGGCCAGCGTCAGATCGTTCTCACCTGTGATCGCTACCCCAAGGAGGTCAGCGGCCTGGAAGAACGGCTTAAAAGCCGGTTCGGCTGGGGTCTGACCGTGGCTATCGAGCCTCCGGAGCTGGAAACATCGGTCGCGATCCTGATGAGCAAGGCAGAAGCGGATAACATTGAGCTGCCGGAAGAAGTCGCTTTTTTTATCGCCAAGCGGATCCGCTCCAACGTCCGTGAGCTGGAAGGCGCACTGCGTCGAGTCATGGCAAACTCCCGATTTACCGGACGGCCAATTAACCTGGATTTTGCCAAGGAGGCGCTTCGTGACCTGCTGGCGATGCAGGAGCGGTTGGTCTCCATAGAAAACATTCAGAAAACCGTGGCGGATTACTACAAGATTCGCGTCGCGGACCTGTTGTCGAA
>JBCCNM010000129.1:0-8418 GCA_039025835.1 Pseudomonadota bacterium
AAGACCGCCCGCGTCATGACACCGGATCATTTCATTCTCGGCGGCGGTGCGAGCAAAAAGTATGACCGCTACAAGCACCAAATCTCGGTGGAGACGCCAGTGCATATCGCGCGGTTCCTGAACGACGCCGGCATCATCGGTGCGGCTATGCGAGTGCTCGACGACAGCTGACAATTCGAGCGCCTCGTGTCGCGCAAGTGACTGTTTTTGTCACACTGCCGCTGACCCTGGCGTGCAGCATGCGCTGTCGGTGCATACTCGGGCTCTGCGTACCCTGGCCATTGACCATGTCCCTATTCACAAAGCTCCATGAGCGCCGTTCCCCACCGGGTCTTGAGGCCCGGCTGTTGAGACGGATTCCGCTCATCACCCTTATGGGCTCACTGCTGCCGCTGGCGCTCGCCGCCCTCGTGCGTGTCCTGCCCGTTGAGCCGGGTATCGACGCCGCAAAGCACATCAAGACCGTGGATATTTTCGCGATCGCGACCGAGCTGACCTTCCTGACCGCGATGCTGACCATCGCCATCGGCTGTGTTGTGGTGCACATCATGAAGGGTCCGGCGTATGTCTGGGACGCGTACCCCCTTGAGCACACCGACAAACCGACAACACGGAGGTAAATCTCCATCACAGCTACAATTGGCCGCTCAGAAGCTCGCTGTCACAGGAAACGTTGCGCTTAAAACCAACGCTGCCAAACCGTTGGCGGTCGGGTTCTACCTTCTCTTAAGCCTTGGTCCATCAGGTATGTTCGCCGGCAACGAACGCCGGCTTGTAGTCACAGACAAACTGCCGGAAGCTCGTCGGTGTGCGCTTCAGCAGTTGCTCTGTATCCGGAAGGACATCCGCATAGGCCCCCGTGCCGAACAGAGCCTGAATCTCGGCAAGCGCGCGTGCTGACCACGCATCCATCCCCTGTTGCAGCATGGCCTGCTCGGCCACCTCCTGCGGCACCGGGACAAAACTCACCGGCTCGCCGCGTTCCTCACCGATAATAGCCGCCACATCGTTAAAGCTCAGGCTTTCGGGTCCGGTCAGGTCGTAGGTCGCCCCGTCGTGCCCGTCTTCCAACAAGACTCGTGCGCTGATTGCCGCGATGTCACGTACGTCGATCGTGCTCTGCCGTGCGTCACCCACCGGCAGGTAGAAGGTACCGCTTGCAGCGATTGCCGGCGCTTGCCACAACATGTTCTGGTGGAACGAATTAGGGCGGAGAAGGGTGTAACCCAGTCCACTCGAGCGAAGCATGTCGTCGGCCTCGGCGTGCTGACGAATGATCTCCGACGGCGAATCGACTGAGGCACCGAGCCCCGAGAATTTGACGACGCGGCGAACACCGGCACGCTGCGCCGCCGCGAAAAAGTTTGCGAACAGTTCTACAGTATTGGGCAGCACGGCCAACAGGACGTAAGCCGTCTGAATACCGTCCAGCGCCGCATCGAGTGACGACGGTTCAGAGAGATCACCTTCGACGAGCTCGACCTCTTCTCCCAGCATCGGACGAGCCCGTTCGACGGACCGCACCAGCGTACGCACGGGCACATCCTGCGCCTTGAGTTGTTCCAGCAGGGACCGGCCATTGGTGCCGGTACCGCCAACCACGAGTAGTCGATGTGTCGTCATTTGCCTGCCTCCATTTGTGTGCTCTGCGGCAACTTGCCCGGAATTTTTTGCAACGGGGCTCGCGGTAGATATTCACCCACAGTGTAGTTTACGGGACAGATAGATTCATTCAGCGCAGGAACAGCAGATGTCCAAATCAACGGTATCGAGCAGGGTGCGACACCTGTGAGAATTTGGTTGGTTCTGACGATAGTAGTCGGTAACTCTGTGTGCCGACCACATGTGCACAGCACAGAACTGAACTGAACTGAACTGAACTGAACTGAACTGGCGTTAACGGGGAAACTGCACAGCGAGCATGGAAATGAGTCAATGCTGTCGAGCAAAGCCGATTAGTCTTACGCTGTCGGACCGTAGTGCTTTACAGAGTGCCGCGGTGACGAACTGGTCCGCCCGGTGCGACGGCGAATAGCGGTGCAGATACGAAAGCTCAAACACAGATGACTGCAAAGGGCACCGCAGTCAGAATAGCCTGCGATCAACTCGCCAAAAAAACTTCTGACTAAAAACGTGGAGCGCCACCGAAAGTGAGACAAGGAGCGTATCGATGACGTTAGCGATGTCCGTTGGCCCGATTGTTTTGCTGATCTACCTGATGACCCGTCGCAACGCCCTGCCTTCGCATGTGGCGCTTCCGCTGGTCGCCGTGGTCGTTTACACCGTCAAAGTGTTCTACTTCGACGACAGTCTTCGCTTTGTGAATGCGCACATCATCAAAGGTTTGCTGACCGCACTGACACCCATTCTGATCATTTGCGGCGCAGTCTTCATGTTTAAAACCATGGTCCGGTCCGGCGCTATGGCGACGGTCAGCGAATGGCTTTACGGCATTAGCAACAATCGGGTTGCGCAGCTCATGATTGTAGGTTGGGCCTTCTCCTTTATGATCGAAGGAGCCAGCGGCTTTGGAACGCCGGCGGCACTCGCCGCGCCGATTCTGGTCGGAATGGGATTCCCCATCGCGCAGGTAGCGGTATTCACGCTCATTATGAACAGCGTGCCGGTCTCGTTCGGTGCTGTAGGAACCCCCACTTGGTTCGGCATGGGTCAGCTGGGCCTCAGCGACATCGAGTTACTCAATATCGGCTTCAAAACCGCATTGATCCACGCTGCGGCAGCGTTGGTTGTGCCGCTGCTTGGGTTGCGGGTCTTGCTCGACTGGAAAACGATTCGCGAGAATGCAGGCTTTGTGTATGTGTCCGTTCTGGCCTGCGTTGTGCCCTACGTAGCACTCGCGCGCTTTAACTTCGAGTTCCCAGCGCTGATCGCCGGAATGATCGGTCTGTTCGTATCCATTGTCAGCGCAAATCGCGGCTTGGGGCTTACCGTCACAGCGGAGAGTAGTGCGCCACGAACCAAGCTGTCGACGGGCGAGCTGGCGCGCGCACTGTTCCCCCTATGGGCCACCGTAATCACGCTGCTACTGACGCGGATTGAGCATCTCGGTATCAAGGTCCTGTTGACCGACGGGACACCCATCGTCGAACTGCATCTCGGCTTTCTGGGGCAGCTCGGCATCAGCGCCTCGATGGTCCTGACGCTCTCATCCATTCTTCAGACTTCGGCAGACTGGGTCTTTCAGGCTCTCTACATCCCGGCCCTGATACCGTTCTTTCTGGTCACGTTGATTTCGTTTTACGTGTACCGTCTCGATCGCAAAATCATTCGTCAAATTTGCGCAGAGACCTATGAACGGATCGCCCTTCCGTCCCTTTCCCTGTTCGGCGCGCTGGCTATGGTTCAGCTATTGATGATGGGCGGTGACACCTCAATGGTGATGATTATCGGTGAGCGTTTCGCCGACGCCTCAGGCAATTCCTGGCAACTGTTTGCGCCACTCCTCGGCGCTCTCGGCTCGTTTTTTTCAGGCTCGGCGACCGTTTCCAATCTGACATTCGCCGGCATTCAGGACTCGGTCGCGACGGACCTCGGCCTCGACCGTAGCCTGATCCTGAGTCTGCAATCCGTCGGTGCCGCGATGGGCAACATGGTCTGCATCAACAACATAGTCGCGGTCTGCTCGATCCTCGGACTGTCCAGGCATGAGGGTTGGATATTGAAACGCACAATCGGCCCGATGTTCGTTTACGCGCTGATAGCCGCAATCGCAGGGCTCGCGCTGTGATACCGCATTCGAAACGGCTACGCCATTGAACCTTTCTGCATCTCTGGCAGACTGTGGGGCAACGTGTCGGGGAACGCATTTCGACAGCTTTTTCTGGCAGACCTGAAGCAACGAGGAGCGACGTCGTGAGAGTTGCTGTGTTCAGCACGAAGGACTACGACCGCCAATATCTGACAGCAGCCAATGCAGCGGCGGCTCATGAGATCGAGTTTTTCGAAACACCGCTGAACAGCCTGACTGCGACTGCTGCCAGCGACTACGACTGTGTTTCGGCGTTCGTAAACGACCACATTGATCGTGCGGTGTTGGAGATACTGTCCGCTGGTAGGACGCGACTCGTGGCGATGCGCTGTGCCGGCTACAACAATGTCGACCTCGAGGCCGCCCGTGTCCTGGGCGTGACTGTCGTTCGGGTACCGGCTTACTCACCATTTGCGGTAGCGGAGCACGTGATTGCCATCCTCATGGCGCTTTATCGCACAACACACCGAAGCTACAACCGAGTACGCGAAGGAAATTTCTCGCTGGAGGGCATGGTAGGCCACGAGGTGCACGGCCGCACGGTGGGCATCATCGGTACAGGCACGATCGGCAGTATTGTCGCCAGGCTGTTTGAGGGTTTCGGAGTAGAACGCCTGGCCCACGACGTGGTACCGAATCCGGACGTCGAAGCGATGGGTATTCCTTACGTGACGCTGGACGAACTTTGGACGCGCTGCCAGATCATAACGCTGCACTGCCCTCTGCTACCGTCAACTCGACACATGGTCAGCAAGGACACGATCGCGAAAATGCAGGACGGCGTGACCCTCATCAATACGAGCCGCGGCGCACTCATTGATACCGACGCGGTGTATCGTGCCCTCAAGTCTCGAAAGATCGGCCACCTTGGAATCGATGTGTACGAGGAAGAAGACGACCTCTTTTTCTCGGACCACTCGAGCGAAATCATTCAGGACGACCTTTTCATGCGACTGACCACATTCCCGAACGTGTTAATTACCGGTCATCAAGCGTTTTTTACGAGACGGGCCCTCGGCAACATCGCCGATACAACAGTGACAAACATCAGCGAGTTTGAAAGCACCAGCAGCTGTCAAAATGCGATTGTTCTGCCTGGTTAGAGACGGAGTTGATTCAGGTCTTACACCGAGACTCCGTGTGGCAAATCCTTGCGTCGCGCAACAAGGCCCTGACGGCCTACCCGTGATACAAAGACTCGCTAGAATACCGTTAAGCACCGAGGGGGTTACTGCAATTAGCAACGTGCCTCCCTGCACATCGATTTCATTAACAAAGGAGTGTCGGACATGAAACGACTGATGATCGGTTTAGGAATTTTTGTATTGGCGGCACCCGTGTCAGCGCAGTGGGTCGCAGGGGGTGGCTACGTCAACCTGTCGGATGAGAGCGAGTTTTTCGATGTCAGCGTGGGTGGCATCTACGCTTCGCTGGGCTATCTGGTCGAAAGCGAATCCGGCCTGACTTTTCTACCCGAAATGCGCCTCGGCACTGGCGTTGCGGACGACACGATACTGGGCGTTGATATCGAGCTCGACAGTTTCTTCGCATTCAGTGTCCGCGGACAGTTCGAATTCGACTCCTCGTTCTACGTGTACGCCGCACCCTCGTACGCGCGTGTGGAGCTGACCGCATCAGCGGCAGGCATGTCAGAATCGGAGGATGATTGGGAGTTTGGTGTCGGCGGAGGGGTTGGCTACAAGTTCTCCGACAAGGCCTGGGGTGAACTCTCGTACGAGACCTATGACGGGACCGACGTCTTCAGCATTGGCTTCAAGGTGCCATTCTAGGCGGGCCCACAGGTTGTTGGCTCTGCCGGCGCCGCAAAAACGGGCAAGGTCGTGGTCGCTTGCCGCGATGTACCCTGTGGTGGCCGGGGCGCCTCCACAGGTCTAAGCTTAGGTTTCGACCCGCACACCTTCTAAAAAAAACTCATCGAACAATGGGTATCGACACGGCGTCCTGATCCTTACCGAACCACCTGGTTCGTGCGGTTCGGCGAGTTTGCTCGGCAGGAGTTTTGTCTCATTTCCTTGAGCGGCGCGAGTCCATAACATCCGGCTAAATCCGTCTCTTCATACGTACCTTCGGGCTTACATGACTGCTGCAGTTGTCGCCGTATATCTTCACGGTAGACGGTTCTCAGTACACCTTCTTGTTCGGAGCAAGACACAGGAGGCAAGGGATAGCCCTGTAGGACTCTCTCTTTCTCGAGGGCCGCAATATAGTCGCGCGCTGGCAGGTCGCCATTCGCAGCGGCAAGCTTCGTCAGTTGCATCGCAAAGTCAGCGGAATTGTGGCCGGCGAGAGGATTACTCTTGAAGAAATCGACTCGGGCTGTGTACTTGTCGGCTTCCAGGAAACTGGGCTCCGCGTAAAAATCCTGACTGCGCCATGCCGGATCAAAATCGAAGGCGAACCAGCGAACGAATTCGAGTATCTCGTTTCCCTCGAAAATGCGAATGGAGTGGTCCGGACGTTTATCAAGATCATTGGGACACGAACGAAACAACCTTCCCTTAACAGGCGATGGATGCAGAACAATGGCAATCGCATCAACCCCCAGACAACGTTGAGTGAATTGCGCGATTCCCCCACCCAACGAATGCCCGGCCACAGTAACTCGGGTAACACGGTCACCGTATTGGTCGACCTGTCTGGTCGCGTACTTTACGCCCAAATCGTATTGATCACGCCAAGATCGCAGAGGGAAAAACGCGAAGTTCCCATAAATCCAATCAGCGAGTTGGGAGAATTCTGTTCCTCTGAAGGCAACGACCAGCTCCGTTCCTCCGCCCTGATCCGGAATCAGCCACGACTCAGCATACAGCCCCCTCTCCGCGGGGGCTGTAGGCCAGCCTTCAGTTTCAGAAACCGCATCCGACGTCTCCAGTTTCTCCCAGTTCGCTAATGGACCGAATGCGGCGGATCGGTTCGACTCGAATAGGGGCTCACTCCCTTGCTGAATCGGCGCGTACGCAAGCGCTGCAATGATCGCGTATCGCCAAGTGGTTTTGGCGTAGCGAATCTCCCGCAGATTCTCCGGATCAGCACAGTCATCTCGGCGCCATTGCGGCAATTCGCAGAGGTTCTGCAGCGAGACGTTTTCACCGGTCGAGTGGATGAAGGGTCGCTCTTTGGTCTTCTGGCCCTGGCTCGCACAACCCGTGCCCAATATAGCTACAATCAGGACCAGCGACGCCCAAGCCAAGCGCGACGGCGGTCTGACTATTCGAGCCGATTTAGCGCCAGAACACGCGTGAGAAAAAGCCCCGAAACGGCCACAGGTGTTGCTCCACATAGTTTCCTCGTCCTTTCAGCTACAGGTAGCACGACACAGTCGATGTTTTGCTCACCCGCGATACGGGGAGCGCTCAACCAAGTCGTCAATGGGCTTTCCGATGGAACGCTGGCAACTCGCTCAATCAGCTACGCTTTGTTTGGCTCCAAGAGGAACGTTGATACGGATTCCTGCATAGGTAGCCGTATCGTCGAAATCGCCAAACGATTCATCCGATGAAAAGCCGATTGACCGACCAACCTCGAAGGCAAAGGCGATTTCTGATTCGAGCTTGTACTCAAGCATGAGCCCCCCGGAGAAAAACACGACCGGCGCATCAGAGGACGACTCACCATCCGCCGAATCTTCAGCCGACGTTCCAAGACCTGCGCCAATAACCGGTCCCCACGACCAACTGTCGTAGTACTTGCCCCGACCAAGTCGCCAGGGAAAGTAGATTGAAGCCAGGTCCACAGTGAGGTTTAGAGCGCCGTCATTAAAGATATCCACTTCGTCCGGGCTATCCGTTCCATTGTCAAAATAGACACGAGCACTTGGATCAAAGAAACGAAGTTCCAGACAACCGTGCCAAACACGATAGTCGACATTTGTACACTTAAGCTGCCAAGGAAACTTCTCACGCTGCCAGGGGAACGGACCATCTCCCTTGGTGTGTGCTCGGGTACCGCTGCGCTCAATCTTGTCGTCGTACAGTTTCAGCGTGTCGAGTGAAATCTCCTCTCTGGCAGCTTTCACTGCTTCATTCATGGCTTTCAGCTGTTTCTTTTTGGCCTCGATCGCTGCATTTGCTGTCTGTTCTCCGTTTTGCTCCTCCGCATCGGAACTCTCCGCAGGAGTTGGTTGATCGTCTTCCTGCGCGAGCGCAAAGGCAGGTGCCAAATTCAGAAGCGAGAAAACGCAGGCGATTAACAGAGATTTCATGGGAACCCCTTTGAAGTGTCAGTGTTTGATGAATAAGTGGAACGGATATGCGATGGCACACGGAATTGCCGTGATTTACCCGGAGACTGTGTTGGCGAAGTTTCGTATGAAAAATGAGCCGCCTTTTCGGAGCCAAAGATGGACGACGCTCTGGTTGAGGACCGGGCTCTGTAACCGCAAATCGCGGAGTATCGAACGGGGAGCAATTGTGCAAAGTGCTGTTTGATCTGGATAACCTCGACGATCAGTGTTCGGAGCGGGCGTTGTCAAAAGCGACCCTCTATTCATTGTTGTTTTCGAACGAACGCACTTAAGACAAGGATCTGACGGACTACTTGATGGGAAACATGTCCGGCTTGTCGGCAGGAAATATTCCTCGCGCTCAACATTGCCACAAATGGTCGAATTGTCCTAGTGCAATTTGACG
>JBCCNM010000130.1:0-8416 GCA_039025835.1 Pseudomonadota bacterium
CGCCGTCAGGTGCTTCGGCGAGACTGTAGATAAAATCGTTACGCAGGGCGTCCGGGTTGCCTCGATCCGCCTTGTAGTGCACGAACTCATAGCCGTCATAGCGATTCAGGCCGTTCTCTGTGCCAAACCACAGGAAACCGTCCGCGTCCTGCAGCATCGTGACGACCGCGACCTGCGACAAACCGTCGCGCAGCGACAGTTGCTCAAAACGCATAGGGTGAGTCTCGTTCGCCAAAGTCACGCCGAGAGGCGCAATCAGGGCCAGCAACGACGCCAGACAGGCGAAAAGCCAGCCGCGACGGGTTAAGCAAAGTGCGAGAATTTGCATGGTGTTCCGCCTGTTCTTCCCTGTCTGTCGTCGTGAATCTGCGATCCGGAAACGACAGCTCCATTCAGTGGGAGCATGAAATCATGGCGGGGGCTCGGCGGCCGGTGCGAGGCCGTCTAGGAGCGTGAGAAAGAGTGTGAACTGGTTCTCATAATTCCCCGGTTAAATTCGTCTGCAACCAACGCTCAGTTGTCCTGCGTCAGCTGTTTTGTCAGTGTGTCCGGCGGCACGGCCGGCGAACGATAAAAGCCCTGATACTGGTCGCAGCCCAGTGTGCGTAACACCTCGAGCTGCTCTTTGGATTCAACGCCTTCAGCGACCACCGTCAGGTTCAGTCCCTTGCCGATGGATACCATGGCGGACGCAATCGCGGAGCCGGCTTCGTTCGGTGTCAGTTCGGTCACATAGGACCGATCGATTTTCAGCACGTCGACAGGGAGTTCTTTCAGGTAGGCGATGGCGGCCTCGCCGGTGCCGAAGTCATCGATCGATAGAGACACGCCGAGCTGCTTCAGCGCGTGCAATCGGTCGACAATCACCGTTGACGGAGTCAGCGTGCCGCGCTCGCTGAGTTCGAGGTCGAGGCGATGAGGTTGGATCCGGTGCTTTTGCAGGCAGTGATCGACAAAGTCGGGAAACTGGTCGTTCTCTAGTTGGCATTTCGAGACATTGACCGACATCCGGATCGGCGGCAGTCCCTGATCTCTCCAACGCGCCAGCTGCCCACAGGCTTCGTCAAGAACGAATTCACCGATCCGGACCATGATGCCCGCGGACTCAGCGATAGGGACAAATTCGCCCGGCGGCAGCAGACTGCCATCGGCTTGCGGCCAACGCAGCAGGGCTTCGCAGCCCACGATCCGGTCACTCTGAATGTCCACCAGCGGTTGATAGGCGAGTTTCAGCTCGGATTTTTCCAGCGCCGCATGCAGCCGATTTTCGATCTGCAGACGACGCGAGATGTCTTCTTCAAATGTGAGCGAGTGTCTGAGGTAGGTCAGGTTGCGATTTCGCGCCTCGCGCATTGCGGCTTCGGACTTACCGAGCAGCTGGCTGAGGTCGGCGGTATCAGTGGGGTAGACCGCGGCGCCGATACACGGCGATAAATACAGCGACTGGCCGTCGATCAGCATCGGCTGTGTAAAGCGTTCGATGACGAACTCGCGCAGGTGTTCGATCTCAGCATCGCCCTCTGCTGCGGTCATCATGACAGCAAAACGCCCGGGGCCGATGCGAGCGATCGATGCCGTACGCAGTCCCGAGTCCTGCTGAATGCTGCCCACGGTGTCGGAGACGCCGAGCTTCAGGGTCTCCGCGGCGAGCGCGATCAGTTGGTTGCTTTTGGCAGCGCCGAGCGCCTCGGTAATCAGGTTAAACCGGTTCAGGCTGACCACCGCGCACAGAATGACGTTCTCGTCCTTTTCGACAGCGCGCAGGTTGCAGGCGATAAGTTTTTCGAATTTCGATCGATTCGGCAGTCCGGTCACCGGTTCGAAGCTTTGCGCCGCGTTCGATTTCAGCCGCAGCTGGCCGGCCAGTTCGGCGACCGCGTCGAGTGAACCGTGCGCGTGGTCCAGCTCGATCTCCTGGCGATTGGCTTCCACGGCACGCTGGATGCGTCGATCGATCAGTCGCCAGTCGAACGGCTTCCGAATAATGTCGTAGGCGCCGTTGTCCATCGCCGCCCGAGTCTCAAGCGGTGACTGCGTCAGGACGAAGACCGGCGCCTCGGTAACGTCGGATTGCAGAATCTCGGCGTACAGCTCGGTGTTGTCGCGATCGCGCAGGCGGGCCTCGACGACGATGGCATCCGGTGCCAGCATTTGGATAGTCTCAAAGGCGTTGTCGGCGGATTCGATCAGCGTCAGGTCAAAGTTGGAACGCTGCAGCCAGCGCAAATCCCACTTCCTGAAACTGCGCGGGTATCCGAACAGCAAGATGCGCGGATTGTCTTGACGTTCCGGCGATCGCTCGTCGACCTTGGCCACGGACTCGAGCGACTCGAGTACTGTTGTCACCGACTGCAGGATGTCGGTATCGGAGGGGAACTTGGGGAAATTACTCACGCACCAGTCTCCGACGCTTTGGACAGATAGTTGCTCATATCGTCGAGATTCATCGGCTGTCCGAACAGGAAGCCCTGCAGACTCTGGCATCCCAGTCCGCGTAGAACCTCGGCCTGTTCCTCGGTTTCAACGCCTTCCGCCGTCGCCGTCAGACCCAATTCCCGAGTCATCGCGATCATCGCGGCACAGGCCGCGCGACTGTTCGGGTCGTGCCCAACGCCGGCGGTAAATCGCTGGTGGATTTTTACGCCGGCGATCGGGCTCGCGGACAGAGAATCGAACGAGCAAATGCCGGTGCCGTAATCGTCGACAACCACGCCCGCGCCGATGCCCGTCACGGCGTTGCAGGCCTGGAAGCCGCGCAACGAGTCCTGCAGAAGCAGCCGCTCGGTGATCTCGAGTTCGATGCAGTTGGTCTCAAGTCCGGTGGCGTGCACCCACTGTTGAATGCAGTCGGGCAGATCGTCTCGGCTGAATTCGCGCGCCGAAACGTTTAGCGCGAGTCGCAGATGATCATGCCCCTGGTCGCGCCAGCCTTTCAGGGCACGGCAGGCGTTGGCTAAGACCCATTCGCCGATCGAGACAATGATGCCGGTGTACTCGGCGGCACGAATGACCTCGCGAATCGGGTGATTGGCGAACAGCGGGCGAGGCCAGCGCAGTAGGACTTCGACCGTCGAGATGTTTCCGGAGGGCTGTGTGAACACCGGCAGGAAGTGAATTTCGAATTCGTCTTTTTGCAGCGCGGTCTCGAGTTCGATCACCAGGTCCTGGCGTTCGATTGCGCGCATGCGCACATTGTTGGAGTGGAATTTGTGCGCGCTGGTGTGGCTGAAGCGTGCTTCGTTGGCCGCAACAATCGCGCTGCCGATTAACTCATCCGCTCGCTCGCCGTCCTGTGGGAAGGCCGCGGTGCCCGAGCGGATATCCAGGCGGACTTCACGCGACTCGATGAGCATCGTAGCGGACAGTTCGTCCGCAATACGCAGCGCAACCCGCGTTGCGTCCTCTTCGGACTCCATGTCCGGCAAAACAACGGCAAACTTCGTCTCCTCAATACGCGCGACAGCCGAGTATCGCTGGTCATCCTCCTCCTGGCGGTCGTTCGCGCCGCGCAGATTTCTCAGCAATCGGGATGCGACGTTGGCCACGATGACACGCAGGCCTTCGTCGCCGTGTGTTTCTTTCAGGTTTGACTGTCCGTCAATCTCGAGACAAAGCACACCGCAGCGTCCCTGGCGAAGCTTTACGCGCTCGAGGATGCTGTCCAGTTCATCGTCAAGCCAGCGACGATTTGGCAGGCCTGTCTCGGTATCCGCATACGCGAGGTCCTCGAGCTGTTGCTTCTCGGTGTGTATGTCAGTGACATCCCGGACCAGCACCATGATGCGTTTCGGCCCCTGCGGGATCACAATGAACTCGATGCAGGTCGCGCACTGGGGGTCCAGTACCTGGGTGCTGAACGGTTGCCGGCTTTGGGTGGCTTTGCGAATGCTGTGTCTCAGCCGATCTACCGTGACCTCGGACCAGATCGCGAACAGGGAATCGCCGCGCTTCACGTTATCCGGCAGGCTCGGTGAGACCGCAACCTGGCTGACAACACTTTCCACCGAGCCATCGGTATTGGCCAGAACGATCAGGCTGGTGTCCGGTTTGTCCTGCGGGTCGTTATCGGCACTTCGTTGCCGCCACAGCTGCACCGTCTGGGCAGCATCTGCTTGCCCGGCATCTTCGAATTCAGCCTTCTCATCAGGCGTGTTCGGCATTGCTGGAGTACCCCTATGAGACACACGCTTGCGGGTGAGGGCACCCTTGTGGCCGGGTACCGGCATGCAGTTCGTCTCCGCTGGTTAGCGGCTGATCAGGGGCGAGCTTTAGTTCGTATTGCTCGAATTCTGTCCTTGGTCAGCACCACTCGTACTGCGGTATTCAGCCAAATGACGTTCGTGACGGAAACCTTGAAGGCAAAGCTGACTTGTATATGGTCGTATCGTACCGATGATTCGCGCCACTGTTGGCCCTGTACTGGGCGTTTCTGCCCGGTGTCTTGGCGGATCGCAGCCGCTCATTCGAAGCACAGGATTGGCCGTTAACACGTCGGCTTTAGTAGGCTAGTGCGATTCCCGAAACGTTGATTTATCTCGACCCCGACAGTTCGCTGAATTTGCAAAAACAGATTCGACAAAAGCTGGTCGAGGGCGTTCTGTCCGGCACATTGCCGCCGGGCCATAAACTGCCGTCGTCGCGCAAACTGGCAAAGCTTCTTGATGTGTCGCGCAACACGGTGGTGCTGGCCTACCAGCAACTCGTAGCGGAGGGCTACCTAGTCAGTCGGGACCGCAGTGGTATCTACGTCAATGAGCAAATGCTCGTGACTCGCGTTGGTTACAGCGAGACCCTGGTGCCGGTCAGTGAGGAGCAGAGTGCGGAGTGGAAGAGGCGCACGCGTCGGCCGGGTTTGGTCACGCGATCTATCGGCCAGGATTTGCCCAACTGGAATCGCTACCCGTACCCGTTCATTGACGGGAAATTCGACGCTGAGTTGTTCCCACTGACGGAATGGCGTGAGGCAACACGACTGGCACTGAGCGTGTCCGACGTCAGCGAATGGTCCACCGACAGCGGCGATGCGGATGATCCGGCGTTGGTGGAGGAAATACGCAGCAAGATTTTGTCGCGACGAGGTATTCAGGCGCGACCCGACGAAATCCTGATCACGCTCGGTACGCAAAATTCGCTGTACCTGATCAGCCGCCTGCTGGCCGACCACACGGTCACTGCAGGAATCGAGGACCCGGGAAATGCTGAGGCCCGCGCTCTTCTGCAGCAAAACGGTGCACGCGTAGTGCCGCTGCCGGTGGACGAGCAGGGTGTCATGGTCGATCACACGTTAGAGGATTGTGAGCTCGTGTACGTCTCGCCGAGTCACCAGATTCCGACGGCCGTGCAGATGCGTGAGTCGCGCCGAAATGCGCTGATTCAGGCGGCAAGACAACACGATCTGCTGATCATCGAAGATGATTATGAATGCGAGATCAACTACGAGGACCGGCCGATACCGGCATTGCGCAGCATGGATGACAGCGGTCGGGTCATCTACGTGGCAAGTCTGGCCAAGGTGCTGGCACCGGGCTCCCGGCTGGGTTTCGTCGTTGCTGATTCGCAGTTCATCAAGCGCTTGCGAGCATTGCGACGATCCGTGATGAACCATCCGCCGCTGATCAACCAGCGTGTTATCGCCAAGTTCCTGTCGCTGGGGCACTACGATTCATTGATGCTGCGTCTGGGTCGAACACTCAGGGAGCGTCGCATGGCGTTGCGCGACGCACTGAACTGGATGCGAGGTGTGCCGCTCGAGATTTCACCAGAGGTCGGTGGAACGACGTATTGGGTCCGCATGCCGAACGACTTTGATGTCGAAGCGTTTGCGCGCACAGCAGCGCGGCGTGGAATCCTGATCGAGCCCGTGCGGCACTACTACGCCGACCCGGCGAGGGCGGAAAACTGCTTTCGGATGGGCGTTACCAGCCTTGCGGTCGAGCGTATTCGCCCCGGTGTAACCGCGCTGGTCGACGCGATCCGGTCCCAGGTTCGCGACCAGGTCGAGCATCTCGAGAGCACGTCGGGCGAGTGGCTCAAAGGCGACAGTCTCCCCGCGGCATTTCGCGATACGACGATTCTCTACCAGGAAGTCTATGGGGCGCCATGCACGATTCACTATCACGACGACGGTCGTATGACCGGCGTGCTGGGGTTTTCCAGTGAAGAGCATGACGAGGGGCACTGGCGCGTCGAGGAGGATCGCTGGTACCGACAGTGGCGTCGCTGGAACTACGGCGAGGAGAAGGGTTACTCCATTGTCCTCGACGGCAATCGCATCAAGTTCTTTGACAATAACGGCCAGCTTGTCGACACCGCGCTGATCCAGGCTGCACGACACTAACACCAAACTGGATCTATAAATACCTCGAAACTGGACCTATTTATAGTCCGCGATCACCGCTAACGTGTCCCTACAGTTCGAGGGAACGGTCTATGAATGGATTTGGCGTAGCTGGTTTGCAGCTCGAGTCGATCAACGGCAACAACGTGGAAACGATGGAAGCCGAGATCGACTCGGTCAAACGTCGGTTTCCATGGGTTCGTATGGTGGTGCTGGGTGAATTGAACGCTTACGGCACAGACGCCGCTAACGCCCAGGCAATGCCCGGCGACTTCGAGCAGCGCTTCTCAGCGGTAGCCCGTCGAAATGATGTCTGGCTGTTGCCGGGCTCGATCATGGAAGCGGCCGGCGATCGGATACACAACACCTGCCCTGTCATCAACCCCGACGGCGAGGTCATCGCGCGTTACCGGAAGCAGTTCCCGTGGTTGCCGTATGAAAAAGGTGTGACGCCCGGTGAAGACTTTGTCGTCTTTGACGTGGACGGCGCAGGGCGATTCGGCGTGTCCATCTGCTACGACATGTGGTTTCCCGAGACGATTCGCACTCTGTCATCAATGGGCGCCGAGGTGATCCTGCACCCGTCGCTAACCAGCACGATCGATCGTGACGCCGAAAAATGCATGGTTCGAGCGCACGGTGCCATGCACCAGTGTTATGTATTCGACGTCAATGTTGCCGGTCCTCTCGGGGTCGGTTCATCGATCGTCGCCGGCCCGGGTGGAGAGCTGGTCTACGAGGCCGGTGAAGGTCGTGACGTCTTTCCGCTGATGCTGGATCTCGACTACGTCCGGGACGTCCGCGAAAACGGCTGGCAGGGATTGGGGCAACCGCTGAAAAGCTACCGGGACAGCACCCTTCGATTCCCGCAGTACGCGGATGACTATGTCTCTGACGCACTCAATCAACTGGGCCCTCTGGCAATGCCTGGGGCAGACAACAACGATCCGAAACCCGATTAATCCTCTGGGGAGTGACACGCATGACAAACACCAGAAGCTTTAAATTGACGCCGCTTGCCGCCGCCATTGGCGGCGTACTGGCGGCTGCGACACCGCAGGTCTACGCGCAATCCAGCGATGCCGGTGCCGATGAACTCGAGGAGATCATTGTGACGGCGAGCCGTCGTGAGCAGAACATTCTCGACGTTCCCTATAACATCAGCTCGGTCTCCGGCGAGGACATCGAGGCTGCATTCACACTCGATAACGAGGAACTGCTGCGTTCGATTCCCGGCATTAGCAATATCGATCAGGGTCCTCGCAACGGTGCGCAATTCAGCAGCATTCGAATTCGTGGCCTGAACGTCGACAACTCAACGTTTGGCGATTTCGCGGTGCCGTCGGTGGCGACAGTGTCGACCTACGTAGGTGAGACACCGGTATATGCAAATCTGGCGCTGATTGACCTTGAGCGCGTCGAGGTTCTGCGTGGTCCTCAGGGCACGCTGTACGGGTCCGGTGCCCTTGGCGGCACGATCAAATATCACCTGCGCGCACCGCAGCTTGGTGAGACCAACGGCGCAGTCGGTGCTGAGCTGTCTAGCGTTGACGGCTCCGGTGACACGGGTTACGCGACGAGCGCGACATTTAACGTGCCGGTCACCGACAATTCGGCGTT
The DNA here is from genome assembly GCA_039025835.1 of Pseudomonadota bacterium. Classification (GTDB taxonomy): domain Bacteria; phylum Pseudomonadota; class Gammaproteobacteria; order Steroidobacterales; family Woeseiaceae; genus UBA1847. Next base: position 7,958 of record JBCCNM010000130.1, read on the forward strand.
TCGCGCGAACATTTTTCTGCGCGACTTTCCCGGTCTGACCGACTACGTCAATCTGTACGAACTCGACGCTAACGGTGTGCCCGTGCAGCCCAACGGATTGTTCGATCGCGGCCCGGATTCCACGAACTACCGGGTCGAGGAAGACGCCGATGATTTCGAGAGCCTGTATGCGCGGCTCTCCTACCGTATCGAGCCGTCCGATACCTTTGATATCCAGTTCAACTACATCTACCAGGACGACGAGATCGGCGGCCGACGCCAGCAGACGCAGGGCACCGACGGCTTCGGCAACACCTACGGTGATTTCACCAACGGCGCGGTGATTCCCGAGCCATCCGACCGTGAATTTCATATGGGTTCAGTCGAAGCCAACGTGGACTTCGGCTTTGCAACCCTGACCTCGGCGACGTCGTACTACGACAACCGCGGCGGCAGTGAGAGCGACAATACCGGCTTCTA
>JBCCNM010000131.1:0-8298 GCA_039025835.1 Pseudomonadota bacterium
AGGCCAGCAACTCGGGTACATCTTCGGAGTATTCGCGCAGCGGCGGCACCTTGAGATTGAGCACACTGAGGTGCGCATGCAGATCGCGGCGCAGCTCGCCGGAGGCGAGAAACTGGTCGTAGTCCGCACCAATCGTCGCCATGATGCGTGCATCCAGGCGTATCGCCTTGCTGCCACCAACCCGACAAAATTCCTTGTCCTCCAGCACACCGAGCAGGATCTTCTGCGCTTCGGCGTTGCAGTCTGTCAGCTCGTCGAGCACCAGCGTGCCGCGCGCGGCTTTCTCGATGGCGCCGATATGCACTTCGTCGCCCTCTTCGCTGCCGAGCAACTGCTCGGCCACATTGCTGTCCGTAATCGATGCACCTGTTAACGTGATCAGCGGACCGTCGGCACGCGGACTCAGGCCGTGCAGGTAGCGGGCAAACGCACCGCGGCCGGTGCCCGGCTCACCGGAGATCAGCACCGATGAGTCGTGGCGCGCGTATTGCTGGGCTTTTTCGCGCAACTCGCGCATCAGCTCGCTGCGACCGACCGGCGCCATCAGCGACGGTAAGGTGCTGCGCGTCTGCGACGACTTCGATGAAACGGACTCCAGCGCGGATTCCACGGTGCGCAGCAGTTTGGCGAGTGACAAGGGTTTCTCGACAAAATCAAAGGCGCCCAGGCGCGTGGCCTCGACCGCGGTGTCTACCGTGCCGTGACCGGACATCACGACCACAGGGCAATTCAGGTCTCCCTCCTCTGACCACTCCCGCAGCAAGGTGATGCCGTCGGTATCGGGCATCCAGATATCGAGCAGGATCAGGTCGAAGCGCGATTCCTCGCGGGCGCTTCTCGCCTCATTCGCGTTGGCGGCGACGGTCACGCCGTAGCTCTCATCAGACAGAATGTCCGATATCAACGCGCGAATGTCTGCCTCATCATCAACAACCAGTACCTGTGCGTTGCTCATGCTGTTTCCCTCCTCGGTTCTGCGGCCCGACGCGGCAGACCTTTAATCAGTTCTTCTCGTGCCGTGTCGTCGAGCGGTAGGCGAATGGTGATGACGGCGCCGCCGTCTTCTCCGTTGCCGGCTTGAATTATGCCCATGTGTTCCTCGACCAGCTTCTTGACGATCGCCAGGCCGAGTCCGGTGCCCTTGGGCTTGGTCGTGACGTACGGATCGAACACCTGGTTGACGGAACCGGTATCGAAACCTGGACCGTTGTCCTCGACGCGTAACTGGAAAAAGCGAATGCCGTCGTACTCGGCATCACTGACGCTAACGTCGATGCGTGCGTCGCTGGCATTTTCGAGTGCCTCGGTCGCGTTGCGCAGCAGGTTGTGCAGAATCTGCCGGATACGTCCGGCATCGGCCTCGATATGCGGCATGCCCGGATCCGAGCTGACCACGATCTCGACGCCGGAATCCTGCACGCGGTACAGGTCCACGACTTCGTGTACGAGCTTGTCGAGATTGAAATGCGTAAATTCCATATCCGGCGCGCGGGCGTAATCGCGAAACGCGTTGACCATCTCCTTCATCGCCTCGACCTGCTGCACGATGGTGTGCGTCGCCCGATCGAGCACCTGGCCTTCGTCGGGATCCATTCGATCGAGGTACTTGCGCCGCAGGCGCTCGGCGGACAACTGGATCGGCGTTAAAGGATTCTTGATCTCGTGCGCAAGACGGCGCGCTACCTCACCCCAGGCCGCATCGCGCTGCGCCTGCAGCAGTGCCGTGATGTCGTCAAACACGATGACGTAGCCGGCCGGCCGACCTTCATCGCCGGGCAGTGTCGTGCAGGCACAGGTCAACACACGGCGACCCACCTCGCCGCGCAGAACGATCTGCTCGCGCCACTCGGTGTTGCCGGCGTTCAGGTGCATCAACGACACGTCGGAGAATTGCTGCAGCAGCGGACTGTCGTTGGCGATGTCGGCCAGGTAGCGACCGGAGCGACCGCCGAGATCGGCATTCAGGATCGCACTGGACGCCTGGTTGGCATTGCGCAGGCGAAACTTGGTGTCCAGCGCGATAACGCCGGTGGACAGTCGCGCGAGGATTACGGCGAGGTTGGCGCGCTCCGCCTCGACCAACGCCTGGTTGAGCGCCGCCTGCTCGCTCGCATCCGACAGTCGCTGGGTCATGTCGTTGAAGCTGGTAACCAGGAAGCCGATCTCATCGCGCGTCGGTTCCGGCAGACGCAGGTCGAACTCACCCTTGGCGACCGCGCGCGTGCCGTACACCAGCTGCTGGATCGGCTGCACGAGACGCCGTGCAAACACGAACGCGCCGTAAATCGCCGTCAGCAGACTGAGCAGCAACACGACCGACAGCGTCAGTGTGAAGGTGCTCTTCAGTGGCTCGCGCAGGAACAGCAGGCTCTGGTACTGCTGGTAGGAATTCTCGACGCTGTTCGCCATGCGGCCGAGTCGGCTCGTCACCGGGAAATACGCCTGCAGCACGCCGATGGGTTCAGCCTGCTGTGAATCAAAAAACGCCACCGCGGTACGGATCTCGTAGTTGCCGTCCTCCAGCGGATCGAGGCTGACAAACGGTCGTCCCTGCTGGAGCTGCAATATCACTTCGCTGCGCAGCACTTTCGGCAGGGCTGCGGCCGAACTGTCGGAGCTGGTCGCGAGGATGCGGTTGTTGGGGCCGTACAGCGTCAGTTCACTGGCGCCGTTCTCACGTCGCTGCAACGCAAGGTCGTAGATAAACTGTCGCTCACCGACGTTACGCAGCTGGCGCGCAATGCGCTGAGTCGAACTCAGGTGCTCACGCATCTGCAGCTCGAGTGCGGCGCGGCTGAGCTGCACAGCGTTGTCGAGGCCCTCCTCGATCTCGACATTGAACCAGGTGTCGATGCCGCGATTGATGAACTGCACCGAGAAATAGAACACGACGATCAGCGGTAACACGGCAAGCCCGACAAACATCGCAACCATGCGCGCCTTGAGTCGCGCACCCGGGACATTGTCGTGCCACTCGCGATACAGACGGACGATGTTGCCGGCGAACAGCATCAGCAACACAAACACACCGGCAATGTTGATGACGAGAATCGAGTTGTGCAGCCGATCGAAGTCGTCGGAGTTTTGTGCGGTGACGCTGAGCAGAAACAGGGCGACGAGCGACAGCAAAACGCCCGTCGAGGCGAACAGGAAGACCAGGACGCGTTTTACTGTTCGAGCTGCCATTCGAACCATTCGCTCTTCAACTGCCACTGATTCCGCCAGAAGAACACGATGCGCAATGGCGCCGGGTACTGCTGCGTGTTCAAAAGCGCACGCAGCCGACCTCGGTATCGCTTGCCGGACGTCAGCAGGGCCGCATCGATGATGGGCAGGTTCTGCACGCGTCCGAGCGTGTTCAGGGCGGAGTAGAGAGTCGCGAAGGATTCCTGATTACCACTGTTCAGGTTTCTGAGAATGTAGCGCTGGCTGAGCGGCCGGTACTCGAGCTCGAATCGAATCGCGAGCTCGGCGTCCACCGCATCGAAGTTGAAGCGACGCTGGCGCAACAGCTCGAGCTGCATTTCGATGGTCAGCGGCACGCCCGCTTCGAGCGCGTTCAGCGCCTCGCTGCTTAAGACGAGTTGCAGGCGGGCATCCAGCGTGACCACACCGTCGATCGTCTCGGTCGTCGCCGAGCGAACCTCGAAATACCCCTCCCGCTCGATCTCCTGGTCCTGCGCGTGCGCAGCACCGGTGAAACCGGCTATCAGGAGACAGCTTAAAAGGAGGGCTTTGACGCCGTGCATAGTTATTATCAGGTTGCCTTCGCGAGACACGCAAAATAGAAGCCGTCGAGCCCATCGGTTCCGGGCAACAGCTGATATCCCCATGTCTTACGCCGCATTAGAGCGCTTATGTTGTAATTGTGCAACACATCAATTTCCGTGGCGTCGGCGGTCCGATCGAGAAAGGCGTCCACCACCGCGTCGTTCTCGTCGCTGAACACCGAGCAGGTCACGTACAGCAGCTGCCCACCGGGTTTCAGCGTGGTCCACAAAGCATCGAGCAGCCTGGATTGCGTCGCCGACAGCGCGTCGATATCCGTCGGCCGCCGGAGCAGCTTGATGTCCGGATGCCGGCGAATCACACCGCTGGCCGAACACGGCGCATCCAGCAGGATCGCGTCGAAAGGCTCCCTGTCCCACCACGCCTCGGTATCCCCGGCGTCGGCCACCGTGATCGTCGCCTGCAGACCGAGTCGACCCAGAGTTTCGCCAATCACCGAGGCGCGTTGTTCATCCAGCTCCAGACAGGTCAGAGCGGTTTTCTCACCGCAGAGTTCCAGCCAATGTGCCGCTTTGCCTCCCGGTGCGGCGCAGGCATCGAGATAGCGGGCACCGTTGCCGGCCGGCAGCAGGGCTGCAGCCAGCTGCGCGCCGCCGTCCTGCACGGACACCGTGCCGTCGTCAAAGCCGGGTAACTCGGCGACCGGGATTGGATCGTTGAGCCGCAGGCCGCGATCGAGTGCCGGGTGCATGTCGGACGCAATGCCGGCGGCTTCGAGTTGCTGCCGGTAGGCATCGCGATCGCTTCGCCGAGTGTTCACCCGCAGCCACATCGGTGCGCGCTCGTCGTTGGCCTCGAGAATCGCGCGCCAGTCATCCGGCCAGTCGCGCTTGAGTGTGTCGACGATCCAGTCCGGGTGATTCAGCTCGGCCGCATCGCTGCCGGGCACCGCCGTTTCGCGGCCGGCACGTCTGAGAATCGCGTTGACCAGGCCCGAGTATTTGGGCTGACCAATCGCACGGACGGCCGCTACGGTTTCCGACACCGCGGCGTGATCGGGGATGCGGGTCTCGGCAAGCTGGAACAGGCCAACGTCGATCAACGCTGCGACGAGGCTGTCGCGCTTGCGCAGCGGTTTGTCGAGCAGCTGGTTTTGCAAGTCGCGCAAGCGGAAGTGCAGGCGAATCGTGCCGAAGGCGAGCATGCGATACAGCGAGCGGTCGCGGTCACCGACATCGTGCGTGTCCAGGGCCGCATCCAGCGAGCGGCCGCGGCTGATGACCTCGTCAACCGCCCGCGCACAGGCGGCGCGAACCCTGGCACCGGACTTGCTCACCGGATCAGGCGCCGAGAACCTGGCCGGACAGGTCGAGTGCGGCGGTAAATTCGCGGGCATTGACGCGGCCTTTGCCGGGACGTTGCAAGGTCAGCAAGCGCAGGGCGCCGTCGCCGCAGGCGACGACAATGCCGTCGCTGTCGGCGGCGAGTACCTTACCGGGCGAGGCATCACCACTGTCTGCGCATTCTGCATCCCAGACCTTGATGCGCTTTGCCTCGTACTCGAAGAAGCAGCCAGGTACCGGGTTGTAGGCATGCACCTGGCGGCGCAGCTCGTCGGCCGGGCGCGTCCAGTCGAGGATGGCGTCGGCAGTCGCAATCTTGCCGGCGTACGTCGACCGCGCGTCGTCCTGCGGTGTCGAAGGCATCTCGCCTTGCAACAACGCGTCGATGTGTTCAACAAGCAGTGCACCGCCGAGCTCGGCCAGCCGATCGTGCAGCGAACCGGCAGTGTCGTTGTCGCCGATCGGCGTTGTGCGCACGGCATACACCGGTCCTTCGTCGAGGCCGGTGGTCATGGCCATCAGGCTGATACCGGATTCGGCATCGCCCTCCCGAATCGCTGCCTGTATCGGCGCTGCACCGCGCCAGCGAGGCAGCAGCGAGGCATGAACGTTGACGCAGCCGTGCACCGGGATATCGAGGATGCGCTGCGGCAGCAACAGGCCGTAAGCCGCCACGACAAACAGCTCAGGCTGCAGGGCCGCGAAATCTTCAGCGGCCCGGTCGTCTCGCAGTGTTTTCGGCTGGCGAACCTCGATGCCCTGCTCGAGCGCAAAGGTTTTTACCGGACTCGCGGTGAGTTTCTTGCCGCGCCCGGCGGGTCGGTCCGGCTGGGTGTAGACCGCCACCGGTCGATGACCGGCATCGACCAGCGCTTTCAGTGACGCAAGGGCAAAGTCCGGCGTCCCGGCAAACACGAGGCGCGGACTCATAAGGGATCAGGCCGGAACGGCAGCCTGGTGCCGGCGGTCTTTCTCCAGACGCTTGCGGATACGCGTGCGTTTCGCCTCGGAGATGTAGTCGACGAACAGCTTGCCATCGAGGTGGTCGATTTCGTGCTGCACGCAAATGGCGAGCAAACCGTCGAGCTCCTCTTCGTGCGGCTCGCCGTCGCGATCGAGATACTTGAGCCGAATGACCTCGGCCCGCTTCACCTCTTCGTAATAGCCGGGCACGGACAGGCAGCCCTCATCGGAGGCGGTGACGCCGTCCTTCTCAACAATCACCGGGTTGATGAACACGCGCGGCTCGTCTTGCTCGCGCGAGACATCGGCGACGAGGAAGCGTTTGTGGATATCGACCTGCGTCGCGGCGAGACCGATACCCGGGGCCGCGTACATCGTCTCAAACATATCGTCGATCGTGCTCCGCAGTGCGTCGTCGATCTGCTCAACGGGAACCGCTTTCTTCCTCAGTCGCGGGTCCGGAAATTCCAAAATCGTAAGTTTCGCCATAATTCAAAGTGTTAAATGGGTGCAGGGTCGTCGATACAGTGTGTGACGGCCTTGGCACAGCACAATGGGGACGGTTGCCAATTTTTCTACAAGACTCGCCTAAATGATTGACTTAATTGAATATGATGTCAGACAATGCGCTCCGAACAGCGGCAAAAAAACGCGGTTTTGGGGCCCGAAATGTGACGTATTCCAGCATCAGGCGCGCCGGAACGACATATTATAGCCCGAGCTTTTAGGCACGTACCCGCAGAACTGGGAGCAATTAGTAGATGTTGCAACGTAAAGCACCCCTTGCTTCAGGCATCCGCGTCGCCGCGGTCGCCATGCTGGCAACAACGATCACCGGCTGCTCATCCCTGGGCTCGCTGAACCCGTTCGGTGGTGACGACGCCGAACCGCAAACGACCCCGACGGTCGCCCGCCCGGCGCCGGCACCGGTGCAACAGCGATCCGCACCGGCACCGCAGGCCGACTACGAGCCGCGAGTCGAGCGCATCAACACGCCGGTCCCGCTGGCCGATGGCGCGCCGGACGAATACGTGGTGCAGCCCGGCGACACGCTCTGGGATATCGCAGGCAACTTCCTGAAGGATCCGTGGTTCTGGCCGGAAATCTGGTACGTAAACCCGGACATCGAAAACCCGCACCTTATATACCCCGGTGACGTGCTCGGCCTGATCTATGTGGACGGCCAGCCGCGTATCACCAACCTGCGGGCATCGACATTCCGCCTGTCGCCGCAGGCGCGCTCGACGCCGCTGACCGAAGCGGTCACCAGCATTCCGTACGACTCGGTCTCGGCCTTCCTGAGCACCGGCGTCATTCTTGAGAAGGGCCAGGCCGACACACTGCCGTACATGATCGACACGCGTGGCGACCACCTGATCGCTGCTGCCGGCAACGAAATCTACGTTCGTGGCAACAGCGGCGATGCACTCGGCTCACGCTACAGCCTCGTCAAGGTTGGCGACCCGCTGTACGACCCGGACGACAACCGCCTGGTCGGCTACCAGGGCATCTTTGTCGGTGCCGGTACGCTGCGTCGCAGCGGTGACCCGTCGACAGTAGCACTCACCGACAGCACCCAGGAGGCCGTCATCGGCGACCGCCTGATCCCGGAAGCGGTCGATGTGCCGCTGAACTTCTTCCCGCGCTCACCGAGCTACGACATCGAAGGCCGCATCATTTCGGTCGTCGGTGGCGTCACGCAGATCGGCCAGTATCAGGTTGTGGTCCTGAACCGCGGCTCACGTGACGGCCTCGTGGTCGGCGACGTGCTGTCGGTCTTCCAGACTGGCGATACGATCAAGGATCGCTTCCGCGGCGGCCAGGTCAAGCTGCCGGACGAGGAAGCCGGTACAACGATGGTGTTCAAGGTCTACGACCGCATCAGCTATGCGCTGGTGATGGAAGCCACGACCAACATCAACGTGCTGGACACGGTGCGCACACCGACCTGATTCGGCATCGGAAAACGAACAGGAAAGCGGCGCCTTCGGGCGCCGTTTTTTTTGCGCGCCAACCAGCCGTTGAACGCGACCGTGTTTCCGGCCGCTGCAGCCGCAAATGCACCGGCACAGGACGACGGTGAACGTTATATTGGACGCCGATGACGACCTCCCCTGCAGACAACAACGCGCCGGTTGATTCCGACGAGGCGACTCGAGCCTGGCTGGCCGGTGATCGCCACCAGCTGCTGTCGCTGGGCGATGCGAGCTACCCGTCCTTGCTCAGCGATATTCCCGGACCGGCGAAGCAACTCTACGTGGTC
>JBCCNM010000132.1:0-8283 GCA_039025835.1 Pseudomonadota bacterium
CCGTGTACGGTCAATGACGTCCTGCAGTTCCTGCTCGGCATTCGGATTTCGGTAGTGGCAGGGGTGGATCAGCAGGTCGTAGCCGGACTGCTTGCAGGCGGCCAGCGCTCCCTGCTGCATCTTGATGATGAACCCGGAGCTCGGTGCTTCGTATTCCGCCGGATCGTCGTAGACGAGCACGACGACGCGCGCCCGCGTGCTGGCCAGGTTGCGCGCCGACAGGTTCGGGCGGTAGTGCAGACGCCGAATGGCGTCCTCCACTTTGACCTGCGTGGCCGGTCGTACGTTCGGTTCACGATTGACGACGCGCGAAACGGTCTTGATCGACACCCCCGCGAGTTCCGCTACGTCACTGATCGTGGCTTTTGACGTGGATTTCATTCGTTAGTCTTGCTGTTGAATCTCCAGGCCGTGGTTGTTCCCCAGGCTGTTACCAGTACTTCGGCTGTCCATCCTTATCCCACAGACCCCAGTAGGCACCGACATCCCCTTCGGCAGCCACTTTCCATGCCTCGTCAAATGACGAGAAGTAAAACAATTCGATGCCGTCCTCCTCGGACCAGTGAACCGAGTCCACGAGGTATTTCACCGCGTTGTGGTACGAGGGTACAGCACCCTGCTCCGGCGTGCCCTTGTCGGGCCAACCGGTTTCGCTGACGACAACGCGCTTGCCGTTGGCGACGGACTGTACCTTGCGGTACATCTCTTTCATATACAGCAGCGCCCACTCCGACGGGCAGCCTTCCCAGAACGGGTAGCAGTTCGCCAGCAGCACGTCGCAGGCCTCGGTGATACGCGGATGATCGACAAATTCGAAATACGCATCGACGTAGCCCACATCGATATCCGGCGCGCCGTCTTTGGCGCGGTTGATGTAGTCGAGCAGCTGGTCTTCGGTCAGGTCGCCGCGCAGCAGCACTTCGTTGCCAACGGCGAGAATGTCGATGTGGCCCTGTTTGGCGATCTCCAGCGCGTTGGCCAGTTCCTCGTCATTTTTTGCCATGTCGTCTTCGAGCCAGACGCCGACCATGGTGCCGAGGCCCATTTCCTTGGCGATCGCCGGGATTGCTTCATGACCGTCGGTGCACGAGAAGGTACGAATGTTGCGGCAGTACGGCGCAATGATCGACAGTCGTTCACGAATCTGCGCCTCGGTGACCTTGGAGCCCGGCTTCTGGCCTTCGACGTACGGGCTGAAGCACAGGCCGTGAATTTTGTTTTCAAGCATTTGCGCGACGAGCTTTTTCAGCTCGTCGGTGCTCATGCCGTCGGTGTTGATGCCGGTCAGTGAAAGGGTGCGTTTGTACAGTTGGCTCATCGGGTTCTCTGAGGTGGTTTAGTCGCCAAGAAGGAGGCCGGCCGGGATGTCGGCGCGAATTGCGACGACCTTGCCGGTGCGTTCGATAATGTCGTGGGTCAGCGCGGCATCGAGCCGGAGTCCGTCGATCGTCGTCGTGCTGCCGTCCGACAGCTCGATGGACAATGACGGAGCGTCCGCCAGTGTGTAGACCACCGGCACCTGGCACCAGGTAAAGGCCAGGCTGCCGGCATCGATCGAGAGATCCCGCCAGTCCATGCCGACATCGAGATAGCGCAGCGAAGACGCGGCAGTAACGAATTCACGACGTCGCAACAGGGCCGGCTCGAAACGCGCGCTGCCTCCGGCGATACGCACACCGAGCTCGCCAAAGCGTGCGAGGATCTCTTCCTTTACCTGCCCGGTCATGCCCGGCTGGCGCGCGCCGGCGTGCCCCGGGGAGTGGGAATACGGATCGAGCGGGAAGGCACCGTACTCCGGCGGCGTCTTGTTAAAGCCGATACCGGAGCGGACTCGATAGTACTGCTCTCCCAGTTTCTCAAGCGTTCCAGTATCTTCGCCGGCATCGACGCCCGCGTAGAACACCTCCATGCCGGCCAGCAGCAGCTTTGCGACCATGTGCCAGTAAATCGAGCCGAGCCCCTCGAAGCCGAACATCGTGCCGGAGCGACCGGTAAAAGCGTGGTGGTTGAAAGTGTCTTCGTACAGGGCCAGCAGCGCATCACGGGCCTCGTCCACAAGCTCACCGTAGTCATCGCGAACCTCGTCCAGGCGCTCGCGCAAGTCGCCGCCGTTCACAAAGTCGGCGTTGAAGCGGAGGGCATCTTCCGAATCGCGTTCGATGACCCGCTGATCATCTTCGCTGAGCATGTCTGCTATCAGCGGTATCGCCATCAGCGCCGCCTCGTCGACTCGATTGCGCTCGAGGAATCCTGGCAGTTCGCGATCCGGATACAGCATGAAGCTGTGCTGGTTCGCACGATACAGCGTGGACGCGAACATCGTTTCAAGAATATCGGCCGCCTCGGCCGGGCCAACCGCGCCTGAGCTCAGCGCACCGACCTGGCCTTCGAGCATCAGGTACAGATTCTCGATCGACACACCGTCCTCAGACGAGACGATCAGGTTGTAGGCTTCATACAGCCCGTCATCACGACGGTTGTTGCCGATGCTGTAGTCGATAGCGACCAGCGCAGCATCCAGCACTTTCGCAATCGACGCCGTGTTGGCATCGCGGCGGCCGCCAAAGCCTTCGTTTTCGTAGACCAGCGTGCGGTAGCGATCCGCCGCATTGCCCAGTCGGTTCAGTGAATCGGCACGTGCGCGTTCACTGATTTCGTTCTTGTCGATGAGGCCGGCCAGGATATCCAGCGCCGAGGCAGTGTCGCCGAGCCACTCGTGCACTTCCGATGACAGCTTCACACTGGCATCCGCGCTGTCCAGCAGGCCCTTCATGAACACGACGTAGCGGCGCATGTAGTACAGCGTCACCATCGACAATCCGTAACCGACCAGTGCGTTGTTTGCGTCGTTCCATTCCGGCCGCTGGGTGTTCATCCAGATGCCACCGTCAACGACCATGTTGCCGAGCTTCGCGAGCAGAGGTACCAGCAGTTTCTCAACGAGATTGACCTGGTAAACCCGGCCTTCTCCGTCGAGCATCAGCTTGCCGTCGGCTCCGAAGGTTTCGATGCGCTTTTCGATACGCTCGGCCAGCGGCTCGTCGAACAACACCGTGTCTTTCGGGTTTTTGACCAGATCGCTGAACGGACGAATGCGGTACGGCACATTGGCGTAGGCGAACAGGTCCTCATGCAGCAGCTGGGTCAGTTTCTCCGGGTAACAGGCCTCCGACAGCTCCAGGAGCTTCAGCAGGTAGATGATCTGGTGATCACCCCAGTAGCCGATGTAGCTCCACGGATCGTCCGGCTCTTCGACCTCCCAGTCGATGCCTTCTTTTGTGATTCGATAAGGGTTGTAACCGTCGGCCGTCGATGCATTGACGAACTTCGCAATGATGCTCGGCAGGAAGCTGGGGTAGCTGTACGACAGCGCCTCCCAGTTCTGGAAGATGTCGCGCCAGTTGCCCTCGTAGGACAACAGCGGATCGCCGTTGTCGTCGGTCAGGCGGATCGCGAACTGGTTCCACGGCCGACTCGGGTCGCCGTGGCGACGACCGAAGGTAATCGGCAGGTATTCCAGCGCCAGCCGCCTGAGCTGCGCATCGCCGCCGTCGTTGACGCTGGCCAGCAACTCATCGAGCCGCAAGCGCTCGGGCAGTGCATCCAGCACGGTGGCGTTCGCGTCGGCGACTGTTGCGTTGAAATGTCGCACGGTGCGCCGGAAGTCCGCGGCGGAAATGAAGTACTGGTCGTCGAAGATGCCGCCGCGCAGCACATTGAACAGCACGTTGGCGTAATGGTGCCCGGAAACGTTTTCCTCAGCCGTTGCCTGGAAGCCGTCCGAGCTCGCCATGATGCGCGCGAGTGCATCGGTGCCGCGGGCCACGGACGCATCTATGCGGGCGGCGATGTCGTCGCCGTCGCGCAGCTGTCGTCGCAGCTCGACCACCTCGGACTGCGTCTGCTCCAGGTTCGCAACGATCGACCACTGTCGCGTTTCGCCCGCCGCCAGATTGAAGTCGGTTTGCACAAAGTAAGCGCCGCGAATGCCGCGCGTATGCTGTTCGGTGCTGACATCACCGCCCAGTCGGAACGTCGCGAGTTGATTGGAGGACACCAGCGTCTGTCGCTCGTCGACACCGAGCGCAAACACGGTTGATGCCTTCATGGATTCGCAGGGTTCCGCCCGGTCGCTGATGCCCGAGTACAGGGCCAGGAACGCAAGCCCGGTGGCCTCGTCGAGTTCGGTCCACTTGTAGGCGTCCACGAGATTGCTGGAGTTGGTCTGTGTGAAGCGCGGTGTGCCGGCCGGTAACAGGTTCTGCACGCCGTCCAGTAGCGTGATGTGCCGCTCGACATCACCGTCATTGATCAGCTCGCAACGGCGGACAAAACCGAACTCGTCGCTGGTCAGCCAGGTGTAGCGGAACGTGAGACCGAGATCGTGGTTCAGTTCCTCAAAGCACAGCTTGTTGCCGAGCAGGTTTTTATACAGGTTGCGGGTGAGCGTGTATTCGCCATCGAGCTCGCGGTTGAACGGTTCCCAGCGTGCATGGCCCTGGTCCCGCTGCGCACGAATGACGGTGCGAGGGCCGGTGTGCAGATAGCCGTCGTGAATCTTGTCGACCGTGACGTAGGGAAACAGCGCGGTTTCCGGCGACACACGGCCGGCGGTCAGGCCGCCGGTGGACGAGACGAACAGCCAGTGATCGTCGTCGGAGATGACGCTGACGAAAAACGGCGCCATACCGTCGACGTTTTCAATTTTGTAGTAGCGCTCGCCCTGAAAGTCGACGAACGAGCCGGCGGTCTCGGTGCCACCTGTTGATCCGAAGTTGAGCTTGTCGCTTGCTGCGCTGTTCATTCTGTCAGTACCAGTCTTCCAAACAGGCCGGCATCAATCCAGCCCCAGTCGGTCTTGCCATCGAAGGTGAGCTCGGAGCCGACAAAGTTCTCTCTCAATTCCGACGCGTCGTTATCGCAATAGGCCACCATCATGCCCATGACCTTGCCGGCCGACAGCGTCAGCGGCGCATTGTCCATTGAGTCGTCGACGTAACTGTCGTCGTAGATGTCGATTGCGACTTCCCAGATAAAGTGCTCGCCGTGCTGGCGCCACTGGCTGTCCACATGGTGGCTGTAGTCACGCGGCTTTTTGTCGGTGCCGATATCGATGGCGCGGTTGTCGAGCGACATGTGATAGGCAAACGCGTTGTGATTGAACTGGTGATCACCGCCGGAAAAGTCTTCGTCGATGAAGATCTCGAGCGTATCGTCATCCCAGTACTGCACCAGCGGGTCACGATAAGTGTCGTACAGCACGTCGTCGACCAGCTCGGCCAGCAGGTAGATACGCTCCTCGGTCCAGACCACTTTGTAGCGGCCGCTGAAATCACTGCCGTCGATCTCCGGACCGAGCCAGTTGTGCTTCAGCGGCTGCCAGGCGGCATTGGCCCACGCGGCATCATCGTCCATGCCATCAACGACCGGCGCGATATCCGCGTGCGGTGCTTCATAGTCCGTGCGGCCTTCGTGATGCTGGGCGAGGGCCGACAGTGGCAGTGCCAGCAGCCCGAGCAGGCTGGCAGTTGTCGTTTTCAAGTGCGTATCCATCCCCAATGACACTGTCGTCATTTGTTGCGTATCCTCCCGGTGTTCCGCTGACCTGCGCCGGTCGTCCCCCGCGACGCCGGAAAGCCGTCTTTGCGGCTGTGGTCAGCGCCCCGTCGTCAGGCTGGCACCGGCTGTCCGTCCGTTGAATCACCGTCGCCGCCGGTGCCTCGACGTTCCTCCAGTTCCCGGCGAACCTCGTGCGCTTTCTCCTCGGTGATCGAGTACGACGCCACTGCCCATATGGCGATCAGCGACGCGGCGGCCGGGACAAAGGCATCCGCAATCCGCATGCGTGTGATCGCCTCAGAGGTCTGGTTAACACCAAGTTCGATATCGAAACCGGTCCAGACCAGCAGGAAGCCGCCCCCCGCCAGGGCAACCGACTGACCGAGTTTCACAACCCACCAGTAAATGGAGCCATACATGCCCTCGCGGCGTTCATTCGTGTTCAGCTCGTCCATGTCGACAACGTCGCAAACCATGGACGGCATAAGCGTGAACAGGCCGGCGAGACCGAAGGCCATAAACGGGGCCGGAATGAGAATCAGGTAAGGGTTGTCCGGCGTGTAGCAGAACCACTTGAGTACGTAGCCGAAGGCGGAGATGCCTGTTGAGACGAAAAACGCCTGACGCTTGCCAATCTTGGTTGCCAGCCACGTGATAAACATGATCACAAGCAGCGCGCACAAGGACATCAGCAAGCCGGAGTGGCCAACCCAGACAGCGCCTGCCGCCTGATCACCCTGGAAAACGTAAAAAATGATGACGTAGGACTGGAAAGCCGCAATCAGGATGAATCCGTTGAACACCAGGAAGGTCGCGACGCAAAGCTTGAGGAACGGCTTGAACTTGAGCGTGGTCGCGAAGCCCTTCAGGAAGTCCATGACGATAGCGCCCACGCCCGGACCATCGCCGTCTTTGTCGCCGGTGTCTTTGAAGCGCTCACGCAGGAAAATAGCCGGCAAGATGCCGAGACCAATCGCAACCGCCGCGATCATCAGCGCAAGGTATTTCGAGCCGGACACCGGGTCTTCAGTTCCACCCCCGAACAGAGGCAGGTACATGATCGCAAGGAAATAAGGCGACACCATGTAAGCGATGTTGCCGATAAAGTTTTGCACGCCCATCAGGCGGGTGCGTTCGTGGTAGTCCGGTGTCAGCTCGTAACCGAGGGCAACCCAGGGTGTCGCGTAAATCGTATACGCGAGGAAGAAAATCAGCGAGCCACCGAGGAACCACCAAAAAATATAGCTGTCGCTGGCATCTCTCGGTATCTGCCAGAGCACGGCAAATATGAGACCGACCAGGATGGCGCCGACAAACATATACGGTCGCCGGCGACCCCATCGGGAGCGCGTCTTGTCGGACGCGTAACCCATCAGCGGATCCGTGATGGCGTCCGTGAAGCGCGGCAGTGCGCCGAGCAATCCGACCAGGGCCGGGCTCAACCCGTAGCCGAGGTTGAGTACGACCATCATGCCGCCGATGGCGGCGGCCAGCGTGTTGTTGACGAACGCGCCAAGGCCGTAAACCAGCTTTTTCGAAAATGGAATCCGGTCTTCCGGCGCCGTCTCAAAGTGAGTCGCGTCTCCCATGCAGAGCCCCCCGCGGTTTCTTATTGTTTTGCAACCCCATCGATGATCCTGCGCTTCTTTGACAGCGCTGTCAAACAATGCAAAAGTCCGGGCCACTAGGGAATCGCACAACTTTTTCGCGCTGTCAGGGGGGTGCCATGGCTACAGTCAGCGCTGATCGAACTGTCGTGCCGACCGTCGTCAGGGGTCTCCTTGTCGCGATCTGCCTCGGCCTGTTCACGGGGTCAACTATGAACGTCCAAGCTGCTACATCGCCGTCGCGCGACGTCGAATCGCGCGTCAGCGAGTTGCTGTCGCGTATGACGCTCGACGAAAAAATCGGCCAGATGGCCCAGGCCAACGTCGGCGATCACGTCCGGGAAGGCCTGCCCGATTACCTGGCTGAGGCCGCCAGGCGCGGGCGTCTCGGTTCGGTGATCAATTCCGTGCAGGTCGACGTCATCAACGAACTGCAGCGTGTCGCGGTGGAGGAAAGTCGCCTGGGAATCCCGTTGATCGTCGGTCGCGACGTCATTCACGGCTTTAAAACCGTGATGCCGATTCCGCTGGGTCAGGCCGCCTCGTTCAATCCGGATATTGTTCGCGACGGTGCGGCGGTTGCCGCACGCGAGGCCGCTCGTGCTGGTGTGCACTGGACCTTCGCACCGATGATCGACATCTCTCGCGACCCGCGCTGGGGGCGGATCGCGGAAAGCCTGGGTGAAGATCCGTACCTCGCGAGCGCGCTCGGTGCTGCCATGGTTCAGGGTTTCCAGGGCGAAGATCTGGCCGGCAAGGGCACGATCGCTGCCACGGCGAAGCACTTCGCGGGTTACGGCGCCGCCGAGAGTGGCCGCGACTACGCGACGACCAATGTGCCGCGCAACGAGATGCTCAACGTGTATCTGCCGCCGTTCAAAGCGGCCGTTGATGCCGGCGTGTCGACCCTGATGACGTCGTTCAGTGATATCGACGGCGTGCCCGCCACTGCCAGCGAATTCCTGCTGCGCGATGTGTTGCGGGACGACTGGCGATTCGACGGCTTTGTCGTCAGCGACTGGGACTCCATCCGTCAGCTCGCCATTCACGGCCTTACAGCCGACGATCGCGGATCCGCCCTCGAGGCGATAACCGCCGGCGTCGATATGGAGATGCA
>JBCCNM010000133.1:0-8255 GCA_039025835.1 Pseudomonadota bacterium
AGCAATCGCGACGCGGCGTGGTTCGACGGCAGCGAGCCGTTTCGTTCGTCCGACCACGACCCGCTGATCGTCGGACTCGAACTGACGCCCTGAGCCGGGGTCAGTCCGGCTCGGAAAACTCGATCGATCCGAAGCTCGCCTCTTCCCCAAGAGGCTGCAGGCGCGACACGGCCGACAGACGCACGAGATACTCGCGGTCGTGACCGCGCAGCACCAGGAACTCGTCGCGGTTAGCGTCCATGCGTATGTCGGTCATTGCGCCATTGACAGTGAAGCCGTCGCGGGTATCGATGCGGACGTCGTAGCGATGCAGGCAGCCAACCTCGAGCAGGTCGTAGTGCACGCAGCTCGGACGGTTGATCAGCTCCGCCGCGGAGTCCCGTCGGCTCATGACGCCAGCTCGCTCAGTTCAATTTTCAGATCCGGCCAGGTCCGCAATGCTTGCTCTGTCGCTGTGCGTGCATCCGCATCGCGGTCGTTGGCCGCGAACTGGCGGATCACCTGCACCACGTCCTCACGCGAACACGGATCCAGCGCTTGCGTCGTGTTGACGCCGGAACGGGTGGCGACCTCGGCCGAGACGATGTCACGATTCACACCGCCCAGACTGCTTTTGTAGGGCTCGTCGCCGATCGTGAAGTCATAGCGCTTTAGTCCGTTGGCGATCGCCCAGCGTATGCAGTGCGCCTGCAGCATCAGACCCGCCGACAAATCCTGCACGCTGTCATCCCGCCCCGCGACGTGAAACAGCGCCTGCCGCTTGACGCGATCGATGTAATTGGCCTGCGCAGCGATCGGCTTGCCGTCACGCCACAAGATGGCGAGGTAGAGCATGCCGTTGGCCAGACCGAGCATGGCAACCTCCTTGAACACCTCGGCCAGACGCGACGCTCGCTTGTGGCCCTTTTGCTCCGCGTGACGGAGGTACCAAAGCTTGGACAAAATGGTGACGTCCTGCGTGAATGTCTCGGGGCGCGACTTCTTGATTTGCAACGCGGGGTCGCTGTCGAGCTGGCGCAGCAAACGGCGAATTTTCTGGCGGGAGTTCGCGCTCAGGCTCGCCAGGTAGTCCGCGAAGTGCTCGGGAAGGTCGATGTAGGGACAGACGAGGTTGTTGGTTTGCCCATCGTTGATGCGGTGTTCATTGGCCCGGGTGACAAACACCGCCGGATCGAATGCCTCGGTAAACGCGTCCAGCCGGCTGGCCGGGGCGCTGAAATAATTCAGTACGATCCGGCCGAACGGCATCTGCGCAACCTCCGCCGCAAACGCCCGGCACACAGCCGCCTCATTCTCAGGCCGCAACAGGATCCCGGTGTAATCCGCATCGAAGACGTGACCCAGCATGTCGAGCACATTGATCAGACATGCACCGGACTTGCTCCACCGGGTCGTGACGATCAGCGGCAGCAGGCCAAGACACTGATTGTCGTCTGACCAGGCCACGAGAACGCGGAACTTGCCGGCGACACGAATGCCCACCGAACACAGGTAATCCGACGACAGGTACAGGTGCGCATGCGGATCGGCCTGGTACAGCTCGTCCCAGTCCAGCTCGATCTCGAACAGCCGATCGAGGGTGTCGATGGTTTCAATGCGCATGTCGTGATTGCGGGTGCCGCGGTGGAGAGGAGACTGCGCTTATGTGAAAGCGACTGCAACTCGGTTGTCGTCAACTTGCGGCCCGCCCCTTGCGGGTCGGCCACGGCCGAAATCCCGCGTGGTTGCGGCCGATTCGGCTTATTCCGGGGCACCGGGCCCATCGAACAATTCTAACCCGCGAATGGCAGTTTCCGTTCGCTTCGTTATACTATAACATCACGATTTCCGGAGCTGACGGACCCCCTGCCGTGGCCGCTCCATAAACGACAACAAGATCGAACAACCCCAAGGATTCACCACAATGGACACGACTCGTAAACTGTCGCCGGCAAGCCTGTTGCTGGTAGGCACGACGATGGCCGCTGCGCAGGTAAGCGACGCCCAGGCTCAGACGAACGATGCCGACGACGCTACTGCCGTCGATGAAGTGATCGTTCGCTCATCGCCGCTGCGCTCCAGCATTGCAGAAATTGTTCTCGGCACGACCGTCGTCGGTCGCGACGAGATTCTGCGCGACCTCGACAGCACCATCGGCCAGACACTGGCCCGCCAACCCGGTGTCAGCTCAACCTTTTTCGGGCCCGGCGCTTCGCGGCCCGTGATTCGCGGCCTCGGCGGCGACCGCATCCGCATCCTGACCAACGATATCTCGTCCTTTGACGTGTCGACGGCCAGCAACGACCACCTCGTAGCGACCGAAATGGCGAACGCAGAGCAGGTCGAAATTCTGCGCGGCGCGGCAACCCTGCGCTACGGCCAGAACGCGATCGGCGGTGTCGTCAACGTGTACGACAACCGCATCCCGCGCAATCGCCCGGAAGACGGCCTTGAGTTTGATATCAACGCCTCCCACTCGACGGTCGATGACGGCGACTCGATTGGCGCTGCAGCGGATATCAGCCTCGGCGACAGCCTGGTGTTCCATATCGACGCCAACGACCGCGAAGCCTCCGTTTACGAAATTCCCGGCTTCGCCAGCGAGGCGGCCGAAGAAGAAGGTGTGGATGGCGCCGTCGAGAACAGCCAGTCCGAGGCGACCTCGGGCACGGCCGGACTCTCCTGGCTCGGCGAGCAGGGTTACATCGGTTTCTCGGTTGGCTTCCAGGAAGGTCGGTACGGCCTGCCGGGCGGCAAGAAGGAAGAAGAGGAAGAGGATGAGCTGCTGACCGGCGGTACTGCCGAAGAAGAGGAGGAAGAGGAAGGGCCGATTTCAATCGACTTCGAGCAAGTTCGCTTTGACCTCGACGGTGAATACAACTTCGATAACGGCCTGATCCAGCTCGCCAAATTCCGCTTCGGCCTGTCCGACTACGAGCACACCGAGTTCGCCGGCGACGAACCTGAAACGTTGTTCACCAACGACGAGTGGGAACTTCGCGCCGAGGCCTTCTTGAATGAATTCAGCTACGGCAACGGCGAGATCACCGGTACCGTCGGACTCAACATCGCGGATCGCGAATTCGAGGCGGACGGCGAAGAGGCATTTGTCCCGCTGAACCAGCAGTTCCGCTGGGGCGTGTTCGGACTGGGCCGCTACACCGTCGATTCCTACATCTTCGAAGCCAGCGCGCGCATCGACAGCCAGGAAAACGAAACCAGCAACCTGCGTTTCGCCGGCGAACGCTTCAGTGAGACGGAAACCACGTTCTCTGCGGCCTTCTCGGGCATCTATGAGCTCAGCGAGAGCTCGACGATCGGCCTGAACCTGGCGCGCTCGGAGCGTGCACCGACGGCCGAGGAACTGTTCTCCAACGGCTTCCATCCGGCGACCAACACGGTTGAAATCGGTGACGTAAACCTCGACACCGAGGTCGCTTACTCGCTCGAGCTGTCCTACAAGACCCGTGTCGGCGCGTTCGGCTTCGGCGCCAACGCCTACTTCATCGACTACAGCGACTTCATCTTCCTCAGCCCGACGGGCGACCTGTTTGAGGAAGGCGATCCGTTCCCGGCTGACGAAGGCCTGCCCGTGTTTGCCTACCAGCAGGCGGATGCTGAGCTGTACGGTTTTGAACTGGAAGCAGATTTCGTCGCTGTCGACACGGCGGACCTGCTGGTCACCTTCGACGGCCAGATCGACCTGGCGCGTGGCGAAACGACGGAAGCAACGACCTTCGGCGGCATCGCCAACGTTCGTGACGAATTCACGCCGCTGGGCGGAAACGCGACAACGGTTGCCGCTGGCGACCTGCCGTTCTTCCCGCCGGTGCGATTCCTCGGTGGTGTGGATTTCAACTACCGGCCGTGGAACACGAACCTGCGATTTGAGGTACAGCACGCAGCTGACCAGGATCGCGTCGGCGAAGCACCTGAAGGCAGTGAAGTGGATATCGCGGGAACGATCCCGACAGACAGCTACACGTTTATCAACCTGTACCTGAACGTCGCGGTACCTAACGCGGAAAATATCACGCTGTCATTTCGGGCACGTAACCTGAGTGATCAGTTTGCACGCTCGTCGACGTCATTCCTGTCGCAGTCGGCACCGCTGCCGGGACGTGACCTGCGCTTCGGCGTTAACGTTCGATTCTGATCGACAGACAAGGACGCCACGCAGCGTCCAGACGAAAACGGGGCCGCTGTCACCAGCCGGCCCCGTTTTTGTATCCGCAGCGTTTGTCGCTGGCTGAACCCCTAGCTTGCCGGCTTTACAAATTTCAGCGTCATGCGGCTCGACTCGCCGATCGCCCGCATCTCATCCCGAAGTTGTTCATCGTCGCCACTGGTCGAAAGACTCGGCGGCAGTCGCCAGACAATGTCGTTCTCACCCGGCTGGTCGTTCGGGTTCAGGTTCACATCGATCGAGCCCACGAATTCGAAACCGGCAGCCTCAATGGCCTCGATGACGAACGACTCTTTCAGATAGCCGCGGCTGCCGTCAGCCCACTCGTCGGTCTTGTCGTCCGGCGCGCGGTGCTGCACAACACCGAAAACACCGCCGGGTTTCAGCGCCGCGAAGGCATCCGCCAAAGCCGCATCCAGGAACGCGCCGTCGCCAGCCGTCTGGAAGCGTGCCAGGTTGTGCAGAACGCGCGGGAAGAATACGACGTCGGCCGTGCCCGCGAACTCTTCCGGCATGCCACCGAAATGGAACGCGGCGGTGGCAGCGCCGTCGTCGCCACCCCAACCGTCAGTAAACTCAGCCCAGGACGCCGCCCATGCTGCCTGTTCAGCCAAACGCTCTTCGTCCATGAAAGAAAACAGTGGGTACATGTCGAGGCTGTAGTTGGCGGCCAGCACCGTGCCTTCGCTGCCGAGATACTGCAGCAGCATCCTGGTGTACCAGCCGCGGCCCGGCAGACCCTCAAGTACGGTCATCCCAGGCTGTATACCGAAAAATTCCAGCGTCTCCTTCGGGTTACGACTCGCGTAGCGGGCCTTGATCTCATCCGGCTGCGCATCCAGCAGGGCGGCCAGCGCGGACGGTGCCGCGACCTCTTCAGTCATCTCAGTGTCGGCAGGTGCCTCAGCCGCGCTTGTCGCAGGCTCAGACGTATCGGTCTGGCAGGCCACAAGGCCGGCCGTAAGTAACAGTAGGCAGTAACGCATGGTCTTATCCCCGTTCGTGGTCGCAAGCCTGCAGATTATGGTCACGCCGACGCACAGCGACAAGCGAGCTTGCGTCGCCGAGTGGCGACATTCACGGGTTTATTGAGTGGAGGACAGGGGAAGGAGCTGGCGCTGAAGACGGCGCGATTCCCGCTGAGACGCTCGCGGGACGCTCGACACAAGGCGCATCGGCGTCCCGGAGCCCGTGTGCCTTAGCAGCAGCAGCGATCCTTGCAGCACGCGCAGGTCTTGTCGCGACAGCATTCAGCGTTTTTACACGCACATTTGCACTGTTTGTCGTCCGTCATGGTTTTTTCCTCTTCCAGCTTGGAGCTTATCCCTCGATTTGATCCGCGAGCGACCGGAGCTTTCCGGCGATGTCACTACGATTCAGCGAATACACGCGCTCGCGCCCTTTTTTCTCCATCTGCACCACGCCCTCCTGGGCAAGGACTTTCAGATGTCGAGAAACCACCGACGAATCGACGCTGCAGCAATCGCACAGGCACATCGCATTTTGCGGTGCACTGCACTGGCACAGCTCGTACACCAGCGAGAGCCGGTTGTACTCGCCCAGGGCCTTCAGGAGGTCGGCCAGTTCGCGACGGTCGTCTTCGTTCATGCGGCTCATATTTGCGTATTTGTGCAAATATGTCAATGAAGGTTTTCCCACACCCGCGACAGGCTAATCACCTCACCGTAAGGGGATGGACTTTGCTTGCAGGTCTGGACGACCTCACTACAAACGATCGGTTGCTGGCTGGAAGCACTCTGTCGTACGGGTTCGAGACGAACCTACAGGTCTCGCCAGCAGGTGTCCGAACGCAAGGACTCGTCGCCGGAGATCGGACTTTGCCGCAGGTCGGCCTTCGCGTCCTTGGCTATCGGTCGAGCGCCCTCCGGCTTCAAGCGGGTACCCGGGTCGTCAGGTGTTGCCGGCGATATAGCTGCGCATGGCGTCCGCTTCCGACTGGACCTCGGTCAGTCGCAGTTGCAGCAGATCGCGAATACTCAACATGCCAACATACTTGCCGTCGTCGACAATGGGCATGTGGCGCAGGTATTTGCTGATCATCACAGCCATGATGCCGGAAGCGCGGTCGGTTGCGACGCAGGTGATGACTTTCTCGGTCATCAGATCACTGACCGGACCGTCGAGCAGAGCGTCCCCCTCGTTGACCAGGCCGCGGACAATGTCACGTTCGGAGATGATGCCTTCCACCTTGTCACCGTCGGAACTGACCACAAGGGCACCGACATTGCGTTCCGCGAGCACGGCAAGCGCGGCGCGCACCGTGGCATCGGGCGCGATGAAATTGCGTTCCACTCTCTCGAGGGAGTCGATAATTCGCTGGACGGTCACTCGCACCTCCTTGATCGATCGATACACGGAAGTCCCCGTGCGCGACAGACTGCCGCACGGCGGGTGTCCCACTCCCCTTAAAGATTAAGGATATAGCACCTTTGGCGTAAATCCAGTGAGCCGGAACTGGCGCTTTGGTGTGCCCGACCATCGATGGCAGCCCGGCAAAGCAGAGCGACGAAGCGAGCTTACTGCAAGGCGGCCAGCGCTTCCCGGGTAGCCTCGCGGGTGTCTGCAATCGCCTCACGGATCGCCTCAACGCTGTCCGCGTCACTGCCGAGACCGGCCGAATGCAGACTCCACGTCGCGTGCAGCGTGTCAGCGGCCGACGGTACCGGATGCTCGACGACCATGGCGATGTCGCGGATTGTGCGCACAGTTGCCCAGCCCCTGCGCGTAAACACCTGCGGTGGCCCGTCTCCGTAATGGGCATCGAAGGTGAGCTGCTCCAATTCACCCAGCATCAGCAAGGTTTCGAACGCGCCCCATCGCTGGGTCCGGTTGTGTTCGCTGACCTCGTTACGCCAAGTGTTGTAGCCCAGACTGGTGATGGCTATCACGAGACTGATCAGCGCGACGGCGTTGCGGCGGATCTGCTCTGCGATCTGTGCAGCAGGACTCTTCATACTCACCTCCCCATTTTCGGCACCTACAGGCGGCACCGACGATTATCGTAGCTGATCATGTAGCCCCGACCATTGATCGGGACCGACTGACACCCCCGAATATTTCACGCAGCGTGTCGCGCTACTATGTCGACATGCAGACACCGATCGCGCTTCGTTTTGATACCGCCTCCCGGGCTGATCTCGATGCGCTGGTGGACATGCTCGCCGACGACGAACTCGGGGCAACGCGTGAAGACGCATCGCGGCCATTGAATCGCGCATATCTGACGGCGTTCTCACAAATCCTCGGTGATCCCAACAACCATTTGCTGGTTGCACGCGACGAAAATGCTGTCGCCGGCTTTCTGCAGCTGACCTTTATCCCCACCCTGACCTATCGCGGCGGCTGGCGCTGCCTGATCGAAAGCGTGCGTGTTGCGCGGTCGCTGCGCGGCCGCGGTGTCGGTCAACAACTGGTGGAGTATGCCGTTGACATCGCGCGCCAACAGGGCTGCCATCTCGTGCAGCTCACTACGGACAAGCTGCGACCGGACGCCGTGCGTTTTTACGAGTCCATGGGCTTCGTCGCGTCGCATGAAGGATTCAAACGGCATTTCTAGTCCTTTGGCCAGAGTCCGCCGCGCCGATGCAGAACGAGCAGCGCCAACGAGGCCACGAGTCCCGCAACGGCCACCGCGATCATGAAGACGAAATAATCCTGGTGGCCGGCAGCGCCCGGCGACGCATCGAGAATGCGTCCGGTAATCGGTGCGAAGAACACATCCGGTGTGTAGCCGATGAACGAAACCAGGCCCACGGCAGTACCGGTGAACGCCCTGGGTGTCTGGTTTTGCTCGAGCAGGGCAAAGTAGACACTGCGCATGCCGCAGACGGCCAGGTAACTGACGGCCAGGTTGGCAAACAGCAGAAACGTCGCGCTGGCTTCCGGCGTCAGCAGCACCAGGCCGCCGTAACTGAGCAGCATCACAAGGAACAAGGCGAAGCTGATCCTTGTTGCCTGCAGGCGATCGGCGAGAAGGCCGGCCGCGAGCGCCCCGATCGGACGCAGGTAGGCGCCCCAGGCGGACAGCTCGGCGGCGCGGACCTCGTCGTAGCCCATAACCTGCACAAGG
>JBCCNM010000134.1:0-8186 GCA_039025835.1 Pseudomonadota bacterium
CCATCTGATCCTGGTCGGCGTCCGGGTTGCTGGCGTCCTGCGAAAAGATCATGCCCTGCCCCGTCTCGCGGGCGTAAATGCCGAGTACGGATCGAGTCGGCACCCAGACGTCAAACGGCACACCGCCAAATCGGGCCCGGAAGCTGATCGAGTCGTTGACCATTTTGAGATTGTGTGCCGCGGAATCCGAGATATTCAGGATGATTCGACCCCCCTTTACGTGTTCAGGCGGCACGAGTACGCCGTCGACCGAAGCATCCACCACGATATGCGGTGTATGTCCGTTGTCCGCCATCCATTCGTGCATGGCCCGGATCAGGTAGGGTCGCTTGGATCGGCTTCTTTGCGTCACTTCTCGGGTTCCAGTCGAGCTACAGACGGTAGCTTAACACCTTGCGCTGCCTGTGCCTTGAACATGACATAACGCATTCGCTCGGGCGTCTCCGCTGAAAATTCTGGACTTTTTCGACCAGATTTAGATTCGCATCTCCTGCTCCAGCTCGGTCAGACTCTGCTGGAATGAACGCCGTGAAAACACGCGTTGCATGTAAGCGTCGATCGGCTCGGCCTCACTGCCAAGCTCGATACCGTAGACCGGCAGGCGCCAGAGGATCGGTGCGATGCTGCAGTCCACGAGCGAGAACTCATCGCTCAGGAAAAATGGTCGTGCACCGAACAATTCGACGCTTTGCAGGATGCTCTCGCGCAGCAGCTTCTTGGACTTGGTGCTCAGGCGACCGTCGTTCGCGTCGGCTTCTTCAGCCAGCGAATACCAGTCTGTCTCGATGCGGAACAGCGCCAGGCGGAATTGAGCACGCGTGACCGGATCCACCGGCATCAGCGGCGGATGCGGAAAACGCTCGTCCAAGTATTCGATGATGACACGGGAGTCGTACAGCGTCAGATCGCGATCGACCAGTGTCGGCACCGTGTGGTACGGATTCAGGTCCATTAGATCTTCCGGCAGATCGTTGCCGATCACATTGGAGATCTCGATGTTGATGTTTTTCTCAGCCAGCACAAGGCGTGTGCGGTGACTGTGGATGTCAGTGGGACGCGAAAACAGCGTCATCACGGAGCGTCGGTTGGCAATAACGGCCATGTCATCCCCCGGGGGCGTTCTGTAGTTATTCTGGTCTCGCTGTATTAACAGCAAGCGCGGGCCGATGGGCCCGCGCTGCTGCATCATATCACTTGACGTCTTTCCAGATTTCTTTCTTCAGCAGATACGACAGAATCAGCAGGACCAGCAGGAACATCAGGACCCAGATACCGATTACGCGGCGCTCGGAACGAACCGGCTCTGCGATGTAGGCGAGGAAATTAACCGTGTCACGGACGAACTCGTCGTACTCTTCCGGGGTCAGCTTACCCGGGATCGCCTGCTCGAAGCCGCGGAACACCTGATCGATCGAACCGTCTTCGTTTTGTACGTCCTCGTAGCTGGCGGTCTGGAAACCCTGCAGTTCCCAGAGCACATGCGGCATCGCCGTCATCGTCAGCTCCGTGTTGTTGACGCCGGTCGGGCGTGAGTCATCGAGATAATAGCTGCGCAGGAATGCGTAGATGTAATCAGCGCTTTTTGCACGGGCTGTCAGAGACAGGTCGGGCGGCGCCTTGCCGAACCAGCGGGTCGCGCCTTCGTATGGCATGGCCACCTGAATCGTGTCAAATGTCTTCTCGGCATTGAACATCAGATTCTGGATCAGCAACTCGTCCGAAATGCCCAGGTGGCTGCCAATTGTCGAGTAACGAACGTACTGCGCGGAATGGCAACCGGAACAGTAATTCATAAAGTTAGCCGCGCCGCGCTGCAGGGACGGGATATTGTCTGGCTGGATTCCGGACGGCTCGTACTTTTTGCCACCGCCGGCCGCATAGGCGACCGACGTCACAGCGAGCAACAGGGCGAGCAGCGTCAGCGTTTTGATCGACTTAGCCATTGTAGACGACCCTCGCAGGAACCGGCTTGGTCTTGTCGATTGTGGTGTACCACGGCATCAACACGAAGTAGGCAAAGTAAAGGATGGTGAAGAACTGCGTGAGAAGCACGTAAATACCCTCAGCAGGCTGCAGACCCAGCCAGCCGAGAAACACGAAGCTGATGACAAACAGCGTCAGCGCCATCTTGTAGATCCATCCACGGTATCGAATGGACTTGACCTTTGAACGATCAAGCCACGGTAGCAACAGCGGAACAACGACAGCGGCACCCATCAGCAGAACCCCGCCAAGTTTTGACGGTACCGCGCGCAAGATGGCGTA
Source organism: Pseudomonadota bacterium (assembly GCA_039025835.1). Classification (GTDB taxonomy): domain Bacteria; phylum Pseudomonadota; class Gammaproteobacteria; order Steroidobacterales; family Woeseiaceae; genus UBA1847. The sequence goes on from JBCCNM010000134.1 coordinate 2,266, forward strand.
GAACGGCGTGAAGTACCAGACCGGCGCAATGTGCTCCGGCGTTGCACTCGGGTTGGCCGGCTCGAAATTGGCATGCTCGAGGAAGTATCCGCCCATCTCCGGCGCGAAGAACACAACGGCGGAGAAAATCATCAGGAATATGGTGATCGCGACCAGGTCCTTGCTGGTGTGGTACGGGTGGAACGCGACGCCGTCGACCGGCTTTCCGTTCGCGTCCTTGTTCTCCTTGATTTCGATGCCGTCGGGGTTGTTTGAACCGACCTCATGCAATGCCACGATGTGGACAAAAATCAGGCCGACCAGCAACAACGGCAGCAGAATCACGTGCAGCGCGAAGAATCGGTTCAAGGTGATATCAGAGATGTTGTAGTCACCGCGGATGATCTCGACCAGCGCGTCACCCACCCAGGGAATCGCGCCAAACAGCGAGATGATTACCTGCGCGCCCCAGTAAGACATCTGGCCCCACGGCAGCAGGTAGCCGGCGAAGGCTTCCGCCATCAGCACAATAAAGATCAGCATGCCGATGATCCAGATCAGCTCACGCGGCTTCTTGTAAGAACCGTACAGCATCGCCCGGAACATGTGCAGGTAGACGACGACGAAGAAGAAAGACGCGCCGGTGGAGTGCATGTAGCGAATCAACCAGCCGAATTCGACATCACGCATGATGTATTCGACGGACGCAAAGGCCTCGGCTGACGACGGCTTGTAGTTCATCGTCAGGAAAATGCCGGTCAGAAGTTGGATAAACAGAACAACAAACGCCAGAACGCCGAAGACGTACCAGATGTTGAAGTTTTTCGATGCGTAGTAATCAGTGACGTGGTAACGAAGGGTCTCCATGAGCGGGAAACGATCGTCAATCCATTTGATCACGCCGCCGGACTGCTGCCCGACTTCCGCTTGTGCCTTTGCCATTACGCTGCTCCTGTGTCCTGACCGATAATGATCAGGTCATCGCGCACGAATCGATACGGGGGTACTTTGAGGTTGGTCTGCGCCGGGACGCCTGCGAACACACGGCCGGCGAGATCGAACTTGGAACCGTGGCACGGACAGAAGAAGCCGCCGTACCACTCTTCCGCGGGGCGAACCGGGAAATCTGCCAGCGGTGCGCACCCCAGGTGCGTGCAGACGCCCTCGATGACGAGGAAGTCGGCACGAACGGACCGGGTTGCGTTGGCCGCGTAGTCGGGCTGCTGTGCAACCTCCGCGGAGTTGGGGTCTCGCAGGTTGGCATCGTTGTCCGCCAGGCGCGCGAGCATTTCTTCCGATCGCTTGAGGACGAACACGACCTTGCCGCGCCAGATAACACGCACCAGTTCGCCGGGCTGCATCGCGCCAACAGGTACCTCGACCGGCGCACCGGCGGCCTGCGCCCGCATGCTCGGTTTCAGCGACGCAATAAATGGAACGACAAACATGACAGCGCCGGCGGCACCCACGACGCCTGTAGCGACACCGAGGAAGTGGCGTCGATTATTGTCGACGTTGTCAGCAGTAGTATCGGACATCAGTAGCTCCTACGAACCGTGTGTGTACACGTCGGTAAAACTCGCGTTTTTGGAAGACAGCTGGCGACGCACATCGGCGACGGGATGGTCGCGGCGATCGGGCTGCCGGTCTGCTCTCCGGTGGCCGTAAGTGCCGTTGCCAGCTCAAAAAATTAATTTGCAGCGGTCCCGGTTTGTCGTCAGGATGACGGCTCTGACCGGCACAGGCGCCAAACCGGACGTAGTATACACAGGCGCTCAAAGCCTTGACCAGACAGCCAAACGTATTCATAACAACTTGAAACACTTATCGTCGTGGCCGGTATCAAGTCTGCATTTCTGTTCATTTTCCAGTCTGTTGTCGTCGGACTGGCTGTCGCCTTTCTCGTGGTCCTCGTGCGCCCCGACCTGCTGTTGCTGGTCAATGGCGACACCACCCGCCTGCGGTCGAGCTACGCAGACGCGGTGGAGAAAAGCGCACCCGCGGTGGCCAACGTCTACACCGAGCGGCTGGTCGAGCACCTGACCGGCGACGGCTCGCAACCCAATTTCCTCGTCAATACAGGTTTGGCATCGGCTGTCATCGTTGATTCTGAAGGCTATCTTGTAACGAATTACCACGTAATCGCGGAAGCCGAGAGCATCCGTGTGCAACTCAGTGACGGCCGCGTGGCAGAGCCAACAACGGTCGGCGTCGATCCGGAAACCGACATCGCCGTGCTGAAGATCGATCTCGATAACCTGCCCGTCATCCCGCTGGGTTCATCGAACGATCTGAGGATTGGCGACGTCGTGCTGGCGATCGGCAATCCTTACGGTCTCAGCAAATCGGTGACCCAGGGCATCGTCAGCGCGACCGGGCGTGGCCTCCTCAACCTCGCCACTTTCGAGAACTTCATCCAGACCGACGCGGCGATCAACACGGGCAATTCGGGCGGTGCGCTGGTTAACACCCGCGGCGAGTTGGTCGGGTTGAACACGGCGGTGCTCGTACAGGATGCCAGCACAGAAGGCATCAGTTTCGCGATCCCGGTGGATCTGGTGCGGGGCGTGGTCGATGAGATTCGTCGCAACGGGCGCGTCGTCCGAGGCTGGATGGGGCTGGAACCGAGTAATCTGACGCGAGCGGAGCGTGACCTGCTGGGCCTGGAGAGCAACCGGGGGATCATGCTGCTCGAGGTTTACGAAGGCGGACCAGCGGACGAGGCCAACCTGCGGGCCGGTGACGTGATCCTGTCGATCAACAACCGACCCATCCAGTCGAGCCGTCAGGCACAGTTGATCGTTGGCGGCACTCAACCCGGTGACGAAGTGGATCTCGTCGTCTGGCGTGATGGCAAGGAGTACCAGACTCGCGTGACGGCCGGAGACCGGCCGGAAGAGGTGCCCGCAACGCCGTAGGCAGCTAACCAGACGCCCGTCGGCTGATGCTTAGCTCACGCGACTGATGGTCGCGCCGAGGCCGCGAAACTTTTCCTCAATACGTTCGTAGCCCCGATCGACGTGGTAAATCCGGTCGACAAGGGTATCGCCCTCGGCCGCCATACCGGCGAGCACGAGGCCGGCCGAAGCGCGGAGGTCGGTCGCCATGACCGGCGCCGCAGATAAGGAATCGACACCGCGAATAATCGCCGTGTTGCCCTGAAGCTGAATATCCGCGCCCATGCGCTGCAGCTCAAGCACGTGCTGGAAGCGATTTTCAAACACCGTCTCGGTGATCGTGCCGACGCCCTCCGCCACGGCATTCAGCGCACAGAATTGCGCCTGCATGTCGGTCGGGAACGCCGGGTATGGCGCGGTCGTAATGTCCACGGCCATCGGTCGTGCGCCGTGCATGTCCAGTTCGATCCAGTCGTCGCCGGTCTCGATCACCGCGCCCGCCTCTGACAGCTTGATCAGAACCGCCTCGAGGGTATCCGGACGGGTCGCCGTCGTGCGAATTCGCCCGCCGGTCATCGCCGCGCCGACCAGGTAGGTGCCAGTCTCAATACGATCAGGCAACACGCGGTGAGCGCCGCCACCGAGATGCTCGACCCCGGTAACTGTGATGGTGCTGCTGCCCGCTCCCTCGATGTTGGCACCGAGTACCGTCAGAAACTCGGCGAGATCTATGACCTCGGGTTCACGCGCCGCATTCTCCAGGACCGTTACGCCGTCGGCGAGAACCGCCGCCATCAGCAGGTTTTCGGTGCCGGTGACTGTGACGGTGTCGAACACGATATGCGCACCGCGCAGGCGGTCTGCCCGAGCCTTGATGAAGCCATTTTCAACGGAGACTTCCGCACCCATGGCCTGCAGTCCGGCCACGTGCAGGTTGACGGGCCGTGCGCCAATGGCACAGCCGCCGGGCAAAGACACATCGGCCTCACCGAAGCGCGCCACCAGCGGGCCCAGCACGAGAATGGAGGCGCGCATGGTTTTCACCAATTCATAGGGCGCTACATGGTTAGCAATCTGCCGCGAATCCACTTCGACGTTCAGCTTGTCATCAATCGTGACGACCGCACCGAGGGTCTGCAGCAAGGCAATGGTCGTTGCAACATCCTTGAGCTGCGGCACGTTGCTGATCGTGACTGGCTCGGTGGCCAGCAGCGTGGAGGCGAGAATGGGCAGCGCCGCATTTTTCGCACCGGACATTGCGACCGAGCCGGACAGCGTTGCCCCGCCGTTGATCAGTAGCTTGTCCAACTCAGTCTGTTCCGGCTTCAGCGGGCGTCAGAGCTTTGATCGACAGCGCGTGAATTTCACCGCCCATCAGCTCGCCCAGAGTGGCGTACACCATCTGATGGCGAGCCAGGGGGCGCTTGCCCTCAAAATCCGCAGCGATGACGATCGCCTCGAAATGCGTGTTGTCGTCGCTCATCACGCGGACTTCGGCGCCAGCGAGACCGTCGCGAATAAGCTTTTCGATGTTTTCCGGCTGCATGTTTCATCCGTACGGCTGATGCGATGGCGGCGGAGTGTACCCGCAAATTAGGGGGGCTTCACTCGCCACGGTTCGTGTATGATACGCGGCCCGCCGCACAGCAGGCCTCTGGCAACCGCCCTGAGCCTCAAAGCGGCCTCTTTTTACGCGCGAGATGCTGTTTAGCTCATTTGAAATCATCGCCGGCCTGGTCATGCTCATCTGGGGAGCCGACCGATTTGTACACGGCGCCTCGGCAGCAGCACGTAATTTCGGGGTGGCGCCGCTGCTCATCGGCCTGACAATTGTGGCCTTCGCAACCTCAGCACCGGAAATACTGGTTTCCGCTGTCGCCGCCGGACGCGGCGAAGGCGGCCTGGCCCTCGGCAACGCCATCGGTTCCAACATATGTAATATCGGGCTGGTACTGGGTGCCGTCGCCCTGGTGCGTCCCATAGAGCTTCGATCTGCAACCTTGCGACGCGAAATGTCGGCGCTGCTGGCGGTTTCGCTACTTACCGTCTCGCTGTTCCTGGATTCCTACCTTTCCCGGGTTGACGGCCTGGTGATGCTGACCGGCCTCGTCATCGTCATGATATGGCTGGCCAAGCTGGGTCTGAAGTCGGCGGCCAACGACCCAATGCAGGCGGATTACGAGGCGGAAATCCCGCTGAATGTCAGCACGAAGATGGCGGCAGTCTGGTTCCTGATCGGCCTCGTCAGCCTGTTGCTGGGCGCTGAGCTGCTGGTCGATGGCGCGATACTTGTCGCTACCCGCTTTGGCATCAGCGACGTCGTGATCGGCATTACGCTGGTGGCGCTGGGTACAAGCTTGCCGGAGCTCGCGGTGTCGCTGGTCAGCGCCATGAAAAAGGAGTTCGGCCTCGCGATCGGCAATATCGTCGGCTCCAACATTTTCAATCTTCTGGCCGTTATCGGCGTCGCGGCGGCCATTGATCCGCACAATCTCGCACCGTCCGTGCTGTCTTTGCACGTGTTTGTCATGGTGGCGTTCACCCTGGTGCTGTTCGCGATGACCTACGATTACGACGGCAAGTCGGAACTGTCGCGGGTAGAAGGTGGCGCGCTTTTCAGTGCCTATGTTGCCTACTTTGGCTACGTCGCAGTGACAAACGTATAATTCCGGCTTTGGCCCGAGAGTCCGTCCGTTGCAAAACCCGCTCGACGATGAGGAACTAAAGCGACTCGCTGCACGCGTTCTCGACATTGAAGCCACAGCAGTCAGCCGGCTTCGGGACCGCCTCGGTAACGAATTCGTCGCTGCCTGCCGTTTGTGCGCCAGTGTTGACGGTCGTGTGGTTGTCACCGGCATGGGCAAGTCCGGACATATCGCCACCAAGATAGCCGCAACACTGGCAAGCACCGGCACGCCGGCCTTTTTTGTGCACCCGGCGGAAGCGAGTCACGGCGACCTCGGGATGATCACCAGCAACGACCTGTTACTGGCGATCTCTTACTCCGGCGAGACCGACGAGGTCGTGACGATACTGCCGCTGGTC
>JBCCNM010000135.1:0-7852 GCA_039025835.1 Pseudomonadota bacterium
GGATTTTGCCAAGGAGGCGCTTCGTGACCTGCTGGCGATGCAGGAGCGGTTGGTCTCCATAGAAAACATTCAGAAAACCGTGGCGGATTACTACAAGATTCGCGTCGCGGACCTGTTGTCGAAAAAGCGCAGCCGATCGATTGCCAGACCCCGGCAGATCGCCATGGCGCTATCCAAAGAGCTGACCAATCACAGCTTACCGGAAATCGGTGATGCCTTCGGGGGCAGGGATCACACGACGGTGTTGCATGGCTGCCGGCGTGTGGAGAGCCTTCGCGAGACAGAAAAACGCGTCGATGACGATTATCTGAACCTGTTGAGAACACTGACAGGATAATGTGTACAGCCTGTGCATAACTTGGCGGTGCGTTTTTATCCACAGGCAGTGCACAGGAGATGTATCATTCGCTAACGGCTTTCAGGCATATTCGTTATAAGCCTAAGTCTTTGATAGTTATTGAGAAAAATGGGTTATCCACAGGTTGGTGCCGACTCAATAATAACAGTAAATATTAATGTCCAAGTTTTACTAACAGGTGGAATCATGAAGTTCAGCGCGACTCGGGACACGCTTCTTAAACCTTTACAAGCTGTTATTGGCGTCGTTGAACGTCGGCAAACGATGCCGATTTTGTCCAACGTATTGCTGGTCGCTCGCGACGGTCTGTTGTCGGTGACGGCAACGGATCTCGAGGTGGAGCTTGTCGCCCAGGTTGAGATCGAGGCTGAGACGGACGGTGAGATCACGGTGTCCGGCCGCAAGCTTCTGGATATCTGTCGAGCACTGCCGGATGGGTCATCGGTAATCCTCAGTGTGAGCGGCGACAAAATGGCGATTCGAGCCGGTAAGAGTCGCTTTACACTCGCGACGTTGCCAGCAGCAGAGTTTCCAGCGATCGATGACATCAAGGCCGACCAGACGCTGGAAATACCCCACGAGGTGTTGTCCCGGCTGATAGACAAAACCCATTTTTCGATGGCGCAACAGGATGTGCGCTACTACCTCAACGGCATGTTGCTTGAGACCGGCGGCCGGCACGTCAGGGCTGTGGCAACCGACGGACACCGACTAGCGCTGTGCCAGGCGGAGGTCGATGGTGGAAAACTCGACGATCAGCAGTTGATTGTCCCGCGGAAAGGCGTCATTGAACTGCAGCGATTGCTGGGCGATGAGGGTTCAGTGAATGTGGAGCTGGGCGCCAATCACATTCGTGTGCAGCTCGCGGGAATCCGGTTCACGTCAAAGCTGATAGACGGCCGTTTTCCGGAGTACGAACGGGTGATTCCGAAAGAGTCGGACAACGAGCTGAGTTCCGACAAGGTGTTGTTCAAGTCAGCGCTGCAGAGGACGGCGATCCTGTCGAACGAAAAATACCGCGGCATCCGCCTGATGATTCGCGACAACAGTGTTGTCTTGCAGGCGCATAACCCGGAGCAGGAAGAGGCTGAGGAGGATCTTGAAGTTCAATACAGCGGCGATGAGATCGAGATTGGGTTTAACGTCAATTACCTGCTTGACGCCATCGGGGGTGTGGACGGCGACGAGGTGACGCTGTCCGTGGTCGACAGCAATTCGAGCTGCCTGATCCGCGACCCGGCCAATCAGGACTGCACCTTTGTTGTAATGCCCATGAGGCTGTAAATGAATGCCGATCCGGGTTTTCAGGGCCGAGAATTTCCGGTGCTTTGCGTCAATCGATGTTGAACTGAAGCCGGATTTCAATTTGATCTACGGACGTAACGCCTCCGGGAAGACGAGCTTCCTGGAGGCGTTGGCGTATCTGGGCCGAGGAAAGTCGTTCCGCGGTGCGCCGCCGTCCAGTGTGGTTCGATATGGAGAAAAAACCTTTACGCTGTTTGGGGAACTTAACGATGACGCGCGCAAGACGACCTTGGGCGTGCAAGGCGGAATGGATGGCTATAAAGCCAGGTCATCGGATGAGGGGGACATTGGTGTGGCCGAAGTTGCGCGAATTCTGCCCGTGCAGGTTGTCGATCCGGACGTGCACGAGCTGGTCGCCGGGTCCCCGGAGGTGCGCCGACGTTATCTGGATTGGGTCGCGTTTCACGTGGAACATCAGTTTATCGACGAGTGGCGGCGGTTTCGCAGGGCGCTGAAGCAGCGCAACGCGGCCCTGCGCAATCCGGGTGCGATCAGTATGTTGTCGAGCTTTGATCAGGAGTTTGTGCGTCTCGCTGAGCGGGTCAGCCAGAGCCGACATGAAGCGCTGGAAACGCTAAGACCGTCCCTTGCGGAGCACAGCGCGGTGTTATTGGGCGACAGCGTCGGCTTCGCCTATCAGCAGGGATGGCCAGAGGGTGAGGCGCTAGGTGAGCTCCTTCAAAACAGCCTCGAACGCGACCGTGCCACCGGATCGACGCACTACGGTCCTCATCGAGGCGACCTGAAACTGCGCTATGACGACCGCCAGGCCAAGCGGTTGGTGTCCCGGGGCCAGCAGAAACTCCTGGCCAGCGCGATGATCCTCGGGGCGACGGAAACCGCTCAACAATTGACGGAGCGCACAATGCTGCTGTTGCTCGATGATCCGGCAGCGGAGCTGGATCGCGAGTCGTTGTCGCGGCTGATGCATCAGTCAATCTCGCTCGGCGGCCAGCTGGTCGTCAGCAGCCTCGATCCCGGGGTGCTGGATTTTCCGTCAGAGCCGGCCGTGTTCCACGTGGAACACGGCGCCCTTTCCAGCCAGCCCTGATCCGCGAGGAACAGGAAAGCCCCGCGGCAGGAGCGTGCCTTGATGCGGGGCTGGCGGGCCAATCAGTCTAGCCCGAAACCCACTGAAATTAATGGAGATGAGCGCCTCTCCAGGGCCCAAAAAGAGGCGTGATTTGCTACACTGTGTCGGTTGTCTGACAGAGGACCGGCATGGCCGACAATAACGACTACACCTCCAGTAATATCAAGGTCTTAAAGGGCCTTGAGGCAGTTCGAAAACGCCCCGGAATGTACATCGGGGACACCGATGACGGTACCGGCCTACCCCATATGGTGTTCGAGGTCGTCGACAACTCGATCGACGAGGCCCTGGCCGGCCACTGCAGCGTTATTACCGTGACCATTCACGCGGACGAATCAGTCACCGTGTCCGATGACGGGCGCGGTATTCCGGTGGACATGCACCCCGAGGAGGGTCGTTCTGCCGCCGAAGTCATCATGACCGTGCTGCACGCGGGCGGTAAGTTCGACGACAACTCCTACAAGGTGTCTGGCGGCCTGCATGGCGTTGGCGTGTCGGTTGTGAACGCACTGTCGGAGCAACTCGTCCTGACGATTCACCGCGCCGGCCAGACCCACCAGCAGGAGTATCGACATGGCGAACCCGTGGCGCCACTGGCTGCCGTGGGTGACACTGCGAAAACCGGCACCACGGTTCGCTTCAAGCCCAGCGCTGACACCTTCTCCAACATCGAGTTCAGTTACGATATTCTGGCCAAGCGCCTCAGGGAGCTGTCATTCCTGAACTCCGGCATTCGCATTCGCCTGGTCGATGAGCGCAGCGACAAGGAAGATATTTTCGAATACGAGGGCGGGATTCGCGCCTTCGTCGACCACCTGAATCGCAACAAGTCGCACATACACCCGACCGTTTTCCACTTTACGACGACGCAGGATGATGTGGGTGTCGAGGCTGCTTTCCAGTGGAACGACGGCTACCAGGAGAATATGTTCTGCTACACGAACAACATTCCTCAGCGCGACGGCGGTACACACCTGGCCGGTTTTCGCACGGCGCTGACGCGCACCCTGAACGCTTACATCGAAAAAGAGATGAGCGGCAAAAAGGACAAATTCTCACCATCCGGCGATGACGCGCGCGAGGGCCTGACCGCTGTCCTGTCGGTCAAGGTGCCGGATCCTAAGTTCTCATCGCAGACAAAAGACAAATTAGTTTCTTCTGAAATCAAAGGCATTGTGGAGCAGGCAATGGCCGGGCGACTGGAAGACTTCCTGCTCGAGCATCCGGCCGAAGCAAAAGCTATCGTGTCCAAGATCATCGAGGCTGCGCGAGCCCGGGAAGCAGCACGCAAGGCCCGCGAGATGACCCGCCGCAAAGGCGCACTCGACATCGCAGGCCTGCCCGGCAAGCTCGCCGACTGCCAGGAAAAAGACCCCGCATTGTCCGAACTGTTTCTGGTCGAGGGTGATTCCGCGGGAGGCTCCGCCAAGCAGGGCCGGGACCGTCGCACGCAGGCCATCCTGCCGCTGAAAGGCAAAATCCTGAATGTGGAAAAAGCGCGCTTCGACAAGATGCTGTCATCGGCAGAGGTCGGTACGCTGATCACCGCGCTCGGCACCGGCATCGGCCGCGACGATTTTGACCCGGACAAGTTGCGCTACCACCGCATCATCATCATGACCGACGCTGACGTCGACGGTTCACATATTCGCACCCTGTTGCTGACCTTTTTCTACCGGCAAATGCCGGAGCTGATAGAGCGCGGCCACGTCTACATCGCGCAGCCACCGCTGTACAAGATCAAGCGCGGCAAGCAGGAGGTGTACGTCAAAGACGATGCCGAGTTGAATCGCTACCTGCTTAACGCCGCGCTCGATAAAGCGGAGCTCTACGTCAACAGCGAAGCCCCAGCGTTATCCGGCACCGCCCTCGAATCGCTGGCGGAGGAATTTATCGCGGTCGAAAACATCATCACGCGTTTGTCGTCCCGCTACGACGAGTCCGTGTTGCGCACCATCGCGCGCCAGGCGCCGGTGACCCGCGACATGATGGGTGATCTTGAACAACTCGAGGCCTGGACGGCGAACCTGTCCGACGCTCTGCCCAAGGCGTCCGGTGACCGCCACTCCGACAGCTCGGCCGCGGGCAGCTACTCGGCCACGCTTGAGCGGGGCAATGATGAGGGTGAGGGCATCCGCATCGCGATCACCCGGGTACAGCACGGTCTCGGCACGACACGATACCTGCCGAAAGAACTGTTCGATACGCAGGAATATCGCCTGATCATGGACCTGGCCGAAAAGCTCGACGAGCTCATCGGCGACGGCGCCTATGCAAGACGCGGCGAACGTGAGTCACCGATCAGCTCGTTCGCTGAAGTGGTCGAGTGGCTGATGTCCGAGGCCCGACGCGGCCAGTCGATCCAGCGCTACAAGGGCCTTGGTGAGATGAACCCGGATCAACTCTGGGACACGACCGTCAATCCGGAAACCCGCCGCCTGATGCAGGTGCGAATCGAGGACGCGGTGAAAGCCGACGGCCTGTTCACCACCCTGATGGGTGACCAGGTTGAACCCCGGCGCGAATTCATCGAACAGAACGCGCTGACGGTCGCCAATCTCGACGTCTGATCGTGCCCGTGAAACCCCTGGCAATAGCGGCCTTGTTGCTGCTGCCTCTGTCGGTGGCGGTGTTCGATCTCAGCATAGGTGCCACGGCAGTGCTGACGCTCGCCGTGCTCGCGACCCTGTGGTTTGATGTTTTGTCCGGCCTCGCCAGTCGACAAAAAGACGCGCCGTACCGACTCGAGACGATTTCCGTCAGCCATTTCGCGGAAAAAGTCCGCTGGTGTCTCGATCGCCTCGGTGTGGACTACGTCGAAGACGTCTGGCCCGGCACGGTCGGTGCCTACTACCTCGGGCGCACCGTGCCTCGATTACACGTGCGCACCGGCGCCGTCTGGTCGCGCATCGGCAACTCGCCGGAAATCCTGCGTTTCCTGTGGGCGCAGCACGCGAGTGACGACGGTGCAGGATTTCTCGAGCCGACGCCGGAGCGGCTGCAGCTGGAAAAGCGCCTCGACCGCGCGGGCAGCATGCTGCAAATCTGGGTCTACTATCACATCCTCGACGACACCGACCTGACAGTCCGTGCCTGGGGCGTCAACGACCCGGCCGTGCCTGCGTGGAAACGTCAACTGGTGCGACTGCTGGTGCCTGTGCAGCGCGCACTGATCCGCCGCACATTTCGCATCAGCACCGCGAATTACCAGCGCGCCTGCGAGTTCATCGAAGACACCTGGAGCGATATCGAAACGCGATTGTCGGACGGAAGATTGAGCATTCTCGGTGGAAACGGGTCCAACTACACGGACTACCATTTCGCCGCAATGACCGGTGCCTGGCTGCAGCCGGACGGGTATGCAGGCCAGCGCGGCGAATACGTTCGGCTCGAGCGCCTGCCCGGCGCAATGGCCGACGATGTAGACCGCTGGAAACAGGACTACCCTAAATCGGTCGCCTTCACCGAGAGACTGTATGCCCATCGGCAGGCACCGGGAGGAGAAGCACCATGAGAAACTTCATTCTGATCCTGACGGCTGGCCTGCTGGCGAGCGCCTGCTCAACGACGTCGACGCCGATGCCGAGTAACACCGCTGTCGAAGACTACATCCTGGTCGCCGAGCTAAAAGACGCCGGCCGAATGCGCATTCGCGCCTCCGATCGATGGAACGCGATTAACGAGCGCTATGTCGTGTACGAAGCGCGCCGTGCGCATTTCCTGATTGGCTTCAGTCGGGACTGCCCGGCACTGGTCGACGGTATCGAATGCCGCGACCTGCGCGGCAGTATCCGCGGCCCGGGCGACCTGGTGGGTTGTATGGATGTTCGCAGGGATGCCAACTATCTGCGATCCGGATTCGACACCGTGCGAAGCTGCCCGATCACCGAGATTTATCCCATCGACGAGGTGCAGGCAGAGGAGCTCCGCAACCTGGGTCTGGCCGAAGAGCCGGGACTGCCGTCGCGCTAGGCAAGAATTGCGCATCTTGCGAACGCTGCAGTGGTTCTTGCGGCGGGGGAGCGTGTAAAGTCCCGGTAATGCCTTTGTACCCAGCCCAGCCTTACGGGACAAACCCTACCGCGTGAATACCGCCCGGCTCGACACGACGTTCGATATTGCGACGCCCGAGGGGGTGGAGTTGCAGCTACCGGTTGCCGGCCTGGCCCCGAGGGCCCTCGCGTGGCTGATCGACAGCATCGTCAAGTTCGTGTTTTTTTTTACTGTCCAGCTCGTCGTTGAGCTGCTCGGTGATTTCGGATTAGCCTTGTTATTGATCAACGCGTTCGCGGTCCTCTGGCTGTACAACGTCCTGTTCGAGGTTTTCATGAACGGCGCGACGCCGGGCAAGCGTGTGCTGAATCTCCGCGTGGTTAACGCCGACGGCACACCCGTCGGCTGGTCCGGATCCGTGGTGCGCAATCTCATTCGCCCGGTTGATGCCCTGCCCGGCGTCTACACGATCGGCCTGCTGAGCGTCCTGTTCACCGCCAACCTGCAACGACTGGGTGACCTGGCGGCCAATACCGTGGTTGTTTTCACCTCACGCCAGGCGCGCAGCGGCGATTTCGTCGGCTTCACGCCGAAGCCGGTCAATATTCCGCTGTCGCCGGATGAACAAAACGCGATCGTCAGCTACGGCGAACGCGCACCCGTGTTGAACAAGGACCGCGCCGACGAACTGGCGACGATTGTCGCGCCGCTGCTCAACGAAGCCGACACCGACGACCTGGTCGGCCACGCAGCGTGGATTGTCGGTCGGGGCCGCTGAGATGAAACAGGAACAATTCGAAGCGCTGCATCGTAAGGAGTGGGATGACTTTGAGGACTGGCTGCGTACGCTCTCCGGCAGTCGACGCAGCGTTCGGCGCGAAGCCACAGAGCGCGGCAGTTACCCGGCCCTGTACCGGCGGATCTGTCATCATCTCGCCCTCGCACGGGCGCGTCGCTACAGCACCGGACTGCAGCAGAAACTCAATCACCTCGCCCTCGAGGGCCACCAATACCTGTACCGCCAGCAGGACCGCGTGCTGCTCGGCATGGCGCGGTTTCTTGCCTACGGCTTTCCGCGCGCGGTACGCGACCACGGCCGCTAC
>JBCCNM010000136.1:0-7839 GCA_039025835.1 Pseudomonadota bacterium
CCGGTTCTGCGGACGTGGGCGAGTGCCGACCGGGCATAGTAAATGCTCTGTGGTAGCAGGCGTCCGATATTGATGCTGTTGGCCGAGCTGAAACGGTGGCGCGACGACAGGTCGGCATCGCCCAGCGCGGTTTTCACCATAGCCTGGCAGTCGTCAAATGCGCCGGCAACGCACAGCGACAGAACATTATCGCCCCAGCAGCTCAACTGCTGCGCCTGGCGCTTCGACACGCGACCGGCGGGAAACAACACCGCGACTCGCATGCCCGGCTGCCCGTCAAACGCCGCGGCGACGGCACCGCCCGTATCACCGGAGGTGGCCACGAGTATGGTGACCGGTGACGCCGCATCACCCTCCAGGCGTGTCAGGCAAGCAGCGAGAAAGCGTGCGCCAACGTCTTTAAACGCCGCTGTCGGCCCATGGTAGAGCTCGAGGAGTTGTACCGCGCCACTGCCGTGTTCGACCGGCGTCAGAGGAATCGGAAAACAGAAAGTTTCCTGAGCGATCGCCGGTAGATCATCCGCCAGCTCGGAGCCTTCGAAAAACGGCCGCATCATGACGCTCGCTACCTCGGGCAGCGAGTCGGCGCCATCGAAATCCGATGTCTGAAAGGACGGCAGGGACTCCGGCAGGAACAGGCCACCGTCTTCGGCTATGCCGCGTACCAGCGCCGCATCGAGACTCACCGGGCCGCTGCCGCGTGTGCTAAAGAACTCCATCAGGTGACAGACGCGCCGGGGCTGGCCAACGGGCTGACCCAGACCTGTGCTTCGACATCGGCAGCCATCGCGGCGGCCTGCATGGCAGCCGCCACGTTGTCGGCATGCTCGGAACGGGCCAACGCAAAAATACTCGGGCCACTGCCCGACAAACTGCCAGCCATGGCGCCGGCGTCGAGCGCCGCCTGTCGTACTGGTACGAAACACGGCACGGCCGCAGCGCGCTGTGGCTCGACGATCAGGTCGCGAAGACTCAAACCCATCAATTCACTATCGCCAACGCTGCAGGCGAGTACAAACGCGGACAACAAGCCCTGCTGGTCCACCCAGGCCTGCCGGTCCACGCGGGCATCGAGTCCAAGACGCGACTCCGCCGTGTTGACCTTCAGCTCCGGGTGCAAAAGGATGCTGCTGACACCCTCCGGCACGGAAACCGGTATCAGTCGCGGTGCGAGGACTGTCGGGCACAACACCAGCCCGCCCAGCAGACTGGGTGCCACGTTATCCGCATGCCTGCCGCCACTGGCGAACGCCTCACCCTCGAGTGCGTACGGCAACAATTCTTCAACGGACAACGGCGAGTCAAGCAGCGCATTGGTCGCCACGGCCGCGGCGACCGCGGATGCGGCCGAGCTGCCCATGCCCGACTGCAACGGTATGCCTTTCTCGATAGCGATATCGAGTCCACCCGATCTGCCGTGCGCCTTCCATAGCGCCATCGCCGCAATCGACGCGGTGTTGCGCGCCGGGTCCGTAGCAAGTTGTTCAATCGGCACGCCCTGCGCATCGACGATGCGGGATACGACGGTGTCGGGTGCGTCACGACGGGACACCGTAATCGTATCCCCGGCGCCGCGGATCGCGAGCCCGAGGACGTCGAAACCAACCCCGACGTTGCCGATCGATGCCGGCGCGAACGCCGTTGCCGATGTCCGCTCAGTCATGGGAATGCAGGTATCTGGCCAGTCGAAGGATGTCGGCAAACACACCGGCTGCGGTGACTTCGGGTCCGGCCCCGGGCCCCTGCACCACCAGGGGGTTCGCCGAGTAGCGGGCAGTGGCAAACTGCACGATGTTATCCGTGAGATTGATGTTGCTGAATGGATTGCTGGCCTCGACTTCGGTCAGTCCGACCGACGCTTCGCCCTGTGCATCAAGCCGGGCGATATAACGCAGCGTCCGGTCTTTCTCCGTGGCCTCGGTGTAGCGCTTAAGGAAAGCCGCGTCAAAGTCGGCCAGGCCGTCCAGAAACGCATCGATATCGCAGTCGCGCAGGCTCTCCGGGACGAGATTTTCGACCGGGAAATCACCGATCTCGATCGACAGACCAAACTCGCGTGCGAGGATAGTCAGCTTGCGGGCGACATCCATTCCGGACAGGTCATCGCGAGGATCCGGTTCCGTGTAGCCGGCGTCGCGCGCCTCCCGGACGATCGTCGAAAACGGCGTGCTGCCGTCATACACATTAAACAGGTAGGCGAGCGTGCCGGAGAAAATCCCCTCGATCGATCGCACTTCGTCACCGGTGTCGACGAGGTCGTTCAAGGTCGAAATGATCGGCAGCGCTGCACCGACGGTCGTCTCGTAAAACACGTGGGAGGATGTCTGCCGTGCCGTTTGTGCGATGTCCGCGTAATACGCGTAGTCGCCACTGAACGCCTTTTTGTTCGGTGTGACCACGTGGATACCGGCGGCGAGCCAGTCCGAGTAGCGGGCGGCCACCTCGTCACTGGCCGTGCAGTCGAGAATAACGGCGTGCGGCAGGTGGTCGGGGTTCACGTGCGCGACAAAGGCGTCGAAATCCAGCGCAACGGCATCGCTGTCGTACCGTTGCTGCCAGCTCGACAATTCCACGCGCCGCTCGCCGAGCAGCATGTTCTTCGAGCGAGCGATCGCGCGCACCCGCAGATCCAGGTTGAAGTCGTCCAGCAGCCGTTGCTGCTGGCGTTCAAGCTGTCGCAAGAACGCCTGTCCGACTGTACCCGGGCCGATCAGGCCGATCGAAATGGTTTTCGCCGACAGGTAGAAGCCCGAATGCGCAGCACGCAATGCGCGAGTCGCGTCCTCGGAATCGATCACCGCCGAGATGTTGCGTTCCGAGGATCCCTGCGCGATCGCGCGAATATTGATACCCGCCTTGCCCAGCGTGCCAAAGAAGCGGGCCGCAACGCCGGGTACACCGGCCATACCGTCACCGACCACCGCGATAATGCTCTGCATTGGTGTGACGTCGACTTTCTGGATTTGCCCGCCGGCCAGCTCGTCGGCGAAGGCCTCGGAGACGACGCGATGCGCATGCTCGGAGACCGACTGCGGCACCGCGATACAGATCGAATGCTCCGAGCTGGCCTGCGAAATCAGCGTGACGGAGACACCCGCGTCCTTCAACGCCGCGAACAGACGGTCCGCCGTTCCCGGCACGCCGATCATGCCCGAACCTTCGAGGTTCACCAGCGCCATACCGCCGACGGTGGTGATGCCCTTGATGCTGTCGGATGCCGAGCTCTCGGGACCAATACGACTGCCTGACAGTGACGGTTCAAGCGAGCTGCGGATTGTCACGGGGATGCCACGGTCGACGACCGGACCCAGCGTCTGGGGATGAATCACCTTGGCGCCGAAGTACGCAAGTTCCATCGCCTCGTTGTAGCTGAGATCGCCAATGACCCTGGCCTCGGGGACCTGTCGCGGGTCCGCGCTCATGACACCCTCGACATCCGTCCAGATGGTCAGGGATGCCGCATGGCTCAGGGCGGCAAAGATCGCTGCGGAGAAATCGCTGCCGTTACGACCCAACGTGGTCTGCAGGCCTTCCTCGTCGGTTGCGATAAATCCGGTAACGACCGAAATGCTCGCGCTTTCACCGTTGAGTTGCTCATTGAATTTTGATCGGGAGGCATCCCAGAGCACGCTCGGGCCCAGCTCGGAGTGCCGAACGGTGATCACGCGGCGAGCGTCGACCCAGACACCGCCGCGATCGGGGTTCAGCGCCGCCAGTACCGCCGCCAGCAAACGTGCCGACCATATCTCGCCGTAACCAGCGACGACGTCACGACTCCGCTGCGGCGCCGAGCGAACCAGTGCGACCGCTTTCAGCAGGTCAAGGATATCGTCTGCATCGTTGCGCCACTGGTCGAGAACCGGAATGCGTGCATCCGCGTCCAGCAGCTCATTGGCCGCATCCGCATAGCGTGCGCCGAGGCTCTCCAGAGCCGCCTCGAAACGATCGTCATCCGACTCCGCGAAGTCTGACAACCGATACAGGTCATCGGTCATGCCACCCATTGCGGAAACAATCACGCAGATAGGCACATCCGGCTGGTCGAGCAGGATCGCGGCCACACGCCGAAAACACGCCGCATCGGCAAGACTCGAACCGCCGAACTTGTGGATGTTGAATGCCGGGCGCTGCAAGCGCGTTCCTCCGTCGCGAAAGCGCGGATGATAGCCAGCATTCACGCCGACGTCGCCTGTTTTATTTGAAAGTAAACCGCGTGTTCCGAACGTCTCAGCAGCGCCGTTAACAGCAGGTTTCAGAAGTGGGAAAAGTGGTGGGGCGTGTAGGGATCGAACCTACGACCAGTCGGTTAAAAGCCGAATGCTCTACCTCTGAGCTAACGCCCCAACAGGTACGGCCTGGAGACGGCCGCTTTGGAAGGCCGCGAATAATACCGGATCGATGCCAAATGACAAGGGTCTGGCCACCGTTGCAATGGCGGCCAAACGGGGTGAATCAGACGCCCTCTGCCGCCATGCGCTCCAGGCGCTGTGCCGCGAGCCTGGCCGCTGTGGACTCGGGAAAACCGCTTCGCACCTGCGCCAGTGCAGCACGTGCGTCGTCCCAGCGCTTCAGCTCGTAAAAGGAGAAGCCTGTTTTCAGCAGCGCGTCAGACACCTTGTTGGAATCCGGGTAGCCGTTGATCACCTGGCTGAACGCTGCCAGTGCCTGGTCGTATTTCTGCGTGACGTAGTACGTCTCGGCCAGCCAGTACTGGGCGTTGGCGGCCAATTCGCTGTCCGGGTAAATCGTCAGAAAGCGTTCGAGGGCTGCGGCCGCCGCATCGTATTGCTGGTCGCGCAACAACTGGAACGCCGCCTGGTAATTGTCTCGGTCCGAGCCGGTGGTCACCAACGGTACATCGGCCGGTGCGGCTGTCGTTGGCGAATCACGCAAACGGTCGGTCAGCGCCTGGATGCGCTCGTCGAGATCGGCGTACAGGTCACGCTGTCGTTCGGACGTTGTGCCGGCATCGAACTGCAGCTCCTCGGTGGTGCCCTGCAGGGCGTCGACCCGGCGCTCGAGAGCATCGAGCTGTTGCGACATTTGCACCGCACTCTGGTTGCGCACGACGCGCTCGAGCGACGCCAGGCGTCGTTCGATTTCAGCCAGGCGCGCCGACGTCGGATCTTCCGCCGTCGATACGCTGTTCAGGGTCTCAAGACAGCCGCCCAGTATCAGCGTGAGCGGCACTATCAGCCAGGCTTTGTGCATGGGCGACCTAGCGTGTGTAGTTGATGACGACGCGACGGTTCTGCGCATAAGACGACTCGTCGCTGCCGAACGCTTCAGGGCGTTCCTCGCCAAAGCTGACCGTCGAAATCTGCCCTGCAGAAGCGCCCTGCAGCATCAGCAGACGGCGCACGGCCTGTGCGCGACGTTCGCCGAGACCAATGTTGTACTCGCGACTGCCACGCTCGTCGGCGTGACCTTCGAGGCGCACCGAGATAGTTGCGTCGTCGAGCAGCTGGAATGCATGACGCTCGACGATACCAACGGAATCACCGCTGATTTCAGACGAGTCAAACTCGAAGTAGATAACGGTTGCGAGCTCTTCCATCGTATCAAAGGAATCATCGTCAACCGCACTGCCGCCCGGACCACCGTAGCTGTCGTCGCCGTAGGTGTCCGCGCCGCTGTCGGCGCTGCCGCCGACCATCGTGTCTTCCGGCTCCGGGTTCGGAACGGTTTGTGGTGTGCAGGCAGCCAGCGAGAATGCGGCGGCCGTCAAAATGCTCAAGCGAAGAAATTTCATTGCGTACCCTCTCAGAGTTCAAATGAACTATCAGATATAAACCATTGTAATCTAGAATCTTTCAAACGGCGACCAAACCGGCTCACGAACATCCGTACCGCCAGACGTTAACCGCTCCCGGATCAGGCCGTCGGCGGACACTGTCTCAAGAATGCCGTTGCCCCGGCGTCGCGTCGCGTAAATCAGCGTGTCGCTGTTCGGTGCGAAGCTCGGGCTTTCGTCCTGGCTGCCGGTCGACACGACCAGCAGGTTTTTGCTCCTCAACTCCATGACAGCAATGCGGAAGTTGCCACCGTCGTTATGCACCATGGCCAGTTTCTCGCCGTTTGCCGACAGTCGCGGCCGCGCATTGTAGCTGCCTTCGAAGGTCACCCGTTCCGGCGAACCGCCGGACACCGGCACACGGTAAATCTGCGGACCGCCGCTGCGGTCGGAAGTGAAATAAATGTAGCGGCCGTCCGGCGACCAGCTGCCCTCGGTGTCGATCGCCCGGTGGTTGGTCAGGCGACGCGTCTGCCGCGAGGTGACATCGAGCACGTAAATGTCGAGATTGCCGTCCTCCCCGCCCTGCGTGAGCACCAGCTGCCGGCCGTCCGGTGAGAAGGCCGGTGCACCGTTAATCCCCGGCCGCGATGACACGCGTTGCCGGTTGCCACTGCGCAGCGTCTGCACGAACACCGACGAACGATTGCCTTCAAACGACACGTAGGCGATGCGTCGGCTGTCCGGCGACCACGCCGGTGACATGATCGGGTCCTTGCTTTCCATGATCACGGCCTCGTTCTGGCCGTCGTAATCGGCCACGACGAGGCTATAGGTAGTGTCACGACCGTCTCTCTCGGCGGTGACGTAGGTCACCTTGGTCGCAAACACACCCTGAATACCGGTAAGTTCCTCGTAGATCATGTCCGCAAGCCGATGTGCCACACGGCGAATCGTGCCGCGGCTCGCCGGCATGCGATAGCCCTTGAGCTGCCGCCGTTGGAACGGATCAAACAGCTGGAACTGCACCTCGTAGGCGTTCGCACCGGTTTGCTGGACACGACCGATGACGACGGCCTCGACCTTCAGAATGGTCCAGTCGTCGAAGTCGAGGTCAGCACCGACCGTCGGACGCTGCAACATCATTTCCCGGTCGATGGTTTCGAAGCGCCCGGAGCGCCGCAGGTCCGCCGAGATTACCGACGATACATCGATGGGCGCGTCAGCGCCGTCACCGCTCCAGCCAAACGGCACGATCGCCACCGGGCGGGTCTTGACCTCCCCCTTGGTGACGGTAACGACAAGGTCGGCTTGTGCGGATGCGGCAAGCATTACCGTCACAAGCATAGCTAGGGCTTTTCTCACTGAGTGTCTCCGTTAAGCAGACGCTATTGTTCAGGTTTGAAAATGATCTTCAAGTTTCGGTCAAACAGACGCGGATCGGACGGCAACGGCAATGGTGATGCCAAATTCACGGCCGACTCGATTGATCGCCGCACGGCGCTGTCGCCGTTGCAACGTCCGATCGAAACGCTGATCACATCGCCTCCCTGCGACTGGCGGACACTGACCTCGCATTCCAGTCCGTCCGGTGCACTCGGGGGTTTTGACCAGTAGCGTTCGATGCGCTGCCCGATCATTGTCACGTAAACCGCCATTGCCGGCGAACCGGCCAGATCGCTCAGCTCCGCTTCCTCATTCAGGGCGTCCTGCAGACTGGCCTCCGCTTCCTGTCGGCGACGCTCGTTCTCCCGACGCTGACGTTCGACCTCCTCCTGGCGTCGGCGTTCCGCCTCGGCGCGCTGGCGCTCCAGGCGTTCCTCTTCCTCGCGTTTTCGGCGGACCTCTTCCTCGCGCGCCCGGCGCTCCGCTTCCTCAGCCTCTCGCTGTCGACGTTCAGCCTCCTCGACTGCCCGACGCCGGCGCTCCTCTTCCGCCAATCGCTGCTTTTCGGCCTCTTCCTCCGCCAGGCGCGCCAGGCGTTCCTGCTCGATGCGCGCATCCTCAAGGCGCTTGGCCTCTTCGGCGGCGAGGCGCTCCGAGTCGTCGGGAGGCGGCGGAGGTTCGTCGATGAGGGGCTCGGGTTCGGGTTCCGGGGTTTCCGC
>JBCCNM010000137.1:0-7826 GCA_039025835.1 Pseudomonadota bacterium
ACCTGGTCGGCCCAGCGCGCCAGCTCGATATGCCCCATCGCTGCCTCAGCTTCCGTGTCCCAGAGCGTGGAACGCACCGGTTTACCCGACACAGCCGACAGCGCCGTCTCGGTGACAAATTCGGTCGCCGACCGGGTCATAACCACCTGCACGTCTGCACCGCGCTCCCGCAGGCGGCGGATAAGGTCCGGGGTTTTGTAGGCGGCGATGCCGCCGGTAATGCCGAGCAGGATGTTCATAGCGAGTGAATTCAGCGTTTGATGGTCAAATTATGGCGTCTATGACGGCCTTTTTCAGCCAACTGGCGCGCATCGATCAGATCGAGTGGCTATCTGCTTATGCCGCCGTCAGAACGCCTCGGTCAGGTGGCGCCAGGCCGAGCGCGGTGCGTACACCGGGCCGCCGTCGAAGCCGGGGGTCTCGGTGAGCTGCCGAAGCTCGCCGGTGGCCGTGTCGAGGATCCACAGATCCCATTCATTTCGGCTATCGACATCCGCCGCAAAAACGACACGCCCGTCCGGCAGGTACACCGGCTTCAGGTCGTTGCCGAGGCGTTCGGTCAGCCGCCGAAGCTCGCCGGTTTGTACGTCCACAGAGGCGATATCGGCCTGGCCGTCGTAGGTACGGTCAAACACCAGTGAACGACCGTCCGCGGACCACGACGGATGCCCGACGTACTCGCCGTCGTTGGTCAGCCGTCGTTCTTCCCGCGTTGTCAGCGAGACCACGAACAGGTCCCAGCCCCGGGTGTCACGACGCGCGAACGCGACAGACTGACCGTCGGGAGAGAACACCGGATAGCGATCAGTGTACGGGCCGTCGGTCAGGCGACGCTCGCTGCTGCCGTCGACCGTGGCGAGATACAGGTTTTCATTGCTGTCGCGCTTCGCGCTGTAGACGAGATAACGGCCGTCCGGCGACCACGACGGTGGCGCCTCAGCACTTGGGTCGCCCATCACGCGCCGACCGTCACTGCGGAGCTCCGTCCCGTCGTCGCCAAACACCTGGTAGACGATCCGGTTGCGCTCAGCATCCCAGATGGCACCGCCTTCTGATGCCGGCGTCGTAATCAGCGGGCTGACCGCGCCGCTGTCGGGATCGATCGCGTAAATGTCACCGTCACCGGAGCGCTGCGAGACAAACACGATGGTCGGCTCCACCGGCTCGTCAATCGACGGCTGGGTAGCGCAGGCGGAGAGCAAGCCGGCAATCAGCATGACGCTGACGCAGCGCGTTGACGCACCTGTTGGCGGTGGGGGCTTACACATGGTCTTTAACACTCCGGCGAGGGTCTCGAGTTTGCGACCGCGGTGGCTGACGCAGGTTCCTTTCACCAGCGCCCGCAGCGGACGACAGGCTTCCGGGCTTTGTGAAGGATTCTGCAAGGGCGGAGATTCTTGCAGCGCCGAGCGGTCCAAGGCAAGACGCGGCAGAACCAGCGCGTGCTTATCCGCAGTGCTCGTGACAAGCGTTATAGCGTCTATCACCGCGTGTCAGCGCTCTGTACACTTTTCGCTCAAGAGGGGAGACACCGAATGAAACTCTGGAAGAAGATCGTGTACGGCATCGCAGCAACGCTGGTGCTGGCCGTTGGCGCGCTCGCGGCGGTGATGAGCTACACCGCACCGTGTGTCGACGCGCCGTCATTGACTGCTGAAGTCGAGACGATGAAAGCCATTAGCGCCCGCTGCTACGGCTCACCCGACATTCTCGCCTACGGCGACGTCGAGAAACCCACACCGGGCACGGATGATATTCTCGTTCGGGTGAGAGCAGCGAGCATCAACCCGCTCGATTATCACTTGATGCGCGGCTCGCCCTACGTGCTGCGTCTCATGTACGGGCTTGGCTCACCTGACGATTCGCGTGTCGGTGTCGATTTTGCGGGTATTGTGGAAGCCGTCGGTGCAGACGTCACGAACTTCGCGCCGGGCGATAAGGTGTTTGGCCGGGGGCTTGGCGCATTCGCTGAATACCTGACGATCGGTGAAAGTCGCGCCGTTGTGAAAATGCCCGAGAGCGCGAGCTTCGAACAGGCCGCCGGGCTGCCGATAGCCGGAATCACGGCACTGCAGGCTCTTCGCGACAAAGGCGCACTGGAAGCAGGCCAAAGGGTTTTGGTAAACGGTGCCTCCGGCGGCGTCGGCACCTACGCCGTGCAGATCGCCAAGGCGATGGGCGCCAGTGTCAGCGGGGTGTGCAGCACGCGCAATGTTGCGCTGGTTGAGTCGATAGGCGCTGACCGTGTGTTCGACTACAAAAAGGAAAACTACACCGAGCTCGATTCGCGTTTCGACGTGATCGTCGACATGGTGGGCAACCACTCACCGTCGAACAACATTGATGTGCTGACCGAGAACGGCAAGCTGGTGTTGGTTGGTGGGCCAAAAGGCAACTGGATTGCGCCGTTCAAGCGTCCGTTGCAGGCCAAGGTGTCCGGCTGGTTTGCTGACCAGGAGATATCGACCCTGTTCGCGACGCTGAGTCAGGATGACCTGCAGACCCTGGCGGACATGCTGGCCGATGGCCGGCTGGTGACGGTCGTTGACCGGACGTACACACTGGAGGAAGTCCCGGACGCGATACGCCACTCCGAGACCGGTCGAGCGCGAGGGAAGCTGATCGTCACGATGGACTAGGCGCGTCGCGCTTGTGGTAAGTGAACGGATTGGGGACGCAAGGAAAACGAGTCTTTCTCGCGAAAACCGCAAGACACGGCCGCAAACCTCGCAACACTAGGCGCCGACTTACTCGAGCAGCAGGGTCACCAACATCTCGATCAGCGCCGCACCGGCCCAGGTCAGCGGGACAATGATCGCGTAGCTCGTAAACCGAAGCACCGAGCCAACGTCGAACGGCCACACCGGCAGACGAACCAGCTCCCGCCTCAATGTAAGGGCTGCCGCCTGCTTGGCGAGCGCGCCGTCAGCATCTGAAGAAGCCTGTCGCGCTGCACGCAGTGTCATTTGCGCATCGGCGATCGCCGTTTGCCGCTGCGCCTTCAGCACGCGATGCAGTGGCCAGACAGGCAGCAACAGAAGAAGAACGACGACGGGCGTGAAAAAGACCAGCGCCGGCAACGTGGTCCACCAGTCGATGGGGCCGCCCAGCCACATAATCGCCAGCAGGGCCATCGCACCGAGGACGACCAGTGTTGAGGTGACCGCCATGCTGCCGATAGGCAAATAACTGTCCGGCTCGAGAATGTCGACATTCAAGAGCGGCACCAGTCGACGGAACAGCAGCGCGTTCTGCAGCAGTGCACTCATCGCGACATTCATGGTCAACCAGACAAACAGCGGTCCGATATCGAACGACAACATGACGTAACCGGCCTGGATGCGTTCCCACATCTCTCCCCAGCTCCCGGACAGCAAGCGGCTTTGCAGCAGCCACAGAATGACGGCAGCCAGTGTCGTACGGATGATCCAGCCTCTCTCCCGTCGCTCTATTTCGTCATGCAGCTCCGACAGCCGCTGCGGATCCTTCAGGTGTGGACCCAGGGCATCCAGCGCCTGGTGCGTTCGCTCAACGATGTAGTGAAACATCGGCACGATGTAGGCAATCGCAGCGACGAAAAACAGCGTGATCGTCCAGGGAAAGCGGCCGAAATACCCGGAGCGCTGTGCCGCGAGCCAGGCGGCCAGCCCGTATACCGCGAATCCGATCAGCAAAATGCCGATCGCTGTCCACCAGCGCCCGAAACGAACGTCAGGGACCGGCGACAGCATCCAGATGCGGTAGGTCTTTGAAGTGCTCACGACGTCATGCTCGTGGGATTCGCGGTTGTCGTCAACAGCGCTGTTCGTGACACACAACCTCTCTCAGAATCTGTGCTAACAAGTATGCCCCTCGCCATTCACTCCGGCGGATACTTCGCGAACCACGCCAGGATGTGATCGATCTTGGTGATCAGCTGGCTCGGGCGACCTGCGATGTTGTGTGGCGCGTCGGGCACCTCGACCAGCACCGTATCGATGCCGCGGATCTTCAGCGCGCCGTAGAGCTGTTTCGACTCGGAGACCGGTGTACGCAGGTCGGCGGTGCCCACCATCACCATCGTCGGAGTCTCGACGTTGCCGACCAGGCTGATCGGCGATAGCGCCATGTATTCCTCGATGCTTTCCCACGGCTGGCCGGGGAAACGGTAATCGGCGTACATAAAATAGTTGTCCGCTATCAGCGTCTTCGAGATCCAGTTCAGGATCGGTTTGACGACCGCCGAGGCACGGAAGCGGTTGTTCTTGCCGATGATCCACGCGGTCATGATGCCGCCGGCGCTGCCGCCGGTGACGTAGAGCTGATCTTCGGTGGTCACGCCGGACTCGATCAGCGCATCCACACCGTCCATGACGTCCTGGTAATCGTCGCCCGGGTAGTTGTGGTAGAGCAGGTTGCCGAATTCTTCGCCGTAGCCGGTACTGCCGCGCGGGTTGGGGTAGAACACGACGTAGCCCGCCGCCGCGTAGAGCTGGACTTCCGGCGAGAAGCGCGGACCGTAGCTCGAAATGGGTCCGCCCTTGTTTTCAACGATCAACGGATACGGCCGGGACGCGTCGTAGCCGGGCGGTGTGACCACCCAGCCCTGGATGTCTCGGCCATCGACGGTGGACTCGTAGCGAATCTCCTCGATCTGCCCCAGGTCTCGCCACTCCAGCAAGCTGCTGCTGAAAGACGTAATGACGGACGGTTCGTCGTCGCGTCGCTTAACGATCGCCAGCTCCGCCGGTCGGTAAGGCGTCACGTGTGTGTAAGCGATGGTGTCGTTACCGCCAACCGAGAACGAACCGCCGCCGTACGGCCGACCGATCGTAGTGCCACCGAGGTTCTCGGCCACCACCCGCGAGCGACCGCTGAGCGTTGTGTAAGCGATGAGCGTGTCGCCGGCGTTTTCATACTGGTAGAAGACCCCGTTGCTGCCGCGATCCCAGGCAAGGCTCGACACGGATCGGTCAAACTCACTGAGCAATTCACGTTTGTCCGAACCGTCTACGTTCATCACGTGCAATTTGGCGACCTGGTAGGTCTGCACCCGGTCCTCGTAGCTCCAGTAGGCGATCTTTCGACCATCGGGCGAGACGACCGGGCCGGCATCAGGTCCGTCCCGGTCGGTCAGCGCAGTGACCTCACCGCTGTCGACGTCGACCCGGTAAATCTCGGAGTTGCGGAACTTGATTTCCCAGTCGTCGTTTCGGTTGCCGGAAAACAGCAATGACTCGCCGTCACGCGTCCACTGCGGCGTGCCGCTGTGACGAAAGTTGCCATCGGTGATTTGTCGGGGCGACCCACCCAGCGCAGAGATCACGAAAAACTGCTCGGTCCCGGGCTCGATGTACCCTGCACCGTCGGTTTCGTACTTGAGCCGCGCCGTCACCCGCGGCTCCGCCGACCACTCCGCATCGTCCGGTTTCTTCGGCGCAGTCACCAACACAACCGGCTTCTCCGGCACCAGCATACGAAACGCGATATGCGACCCGTCCGGCGACCAGCTCAAGCCTTTCGGTGAGCGATTCAGCTGGGTCAGCCTTGAGATCTTGCCGCTGTCGACCCACACAACAAAGATCTGGGTCCCCTGGTCGGTCTTGCTGGTAAACGCGACTCGCTCACCGTCCGGCGACCACGCAGCATTCGACTCATTGGCATCACGCCCGGTCAGCGGCACGTTTCCGCTGCCGTCGATATCCGCCACCCACAGCCGCGACCACTTGCCGTCGGTCATGACATCCATGCCGTTACGGAGATAAACCACCCGCTCACCGTCCGGCGATACCTGCGGGTCGGACACCCACTCCAGCTCGAAGACATCCATGCGCTCGAACGGGCGCAGGTCGTCGGCAAGCAGCAGAGCCGGGGTTAACAGCAGGAAAATCGTCAGTGTCGAAAAAAGCCGCTTCATGGGAGGACCATCGCTATTTGGAGGTGGCGCACAGTGTAGCCTTTCGGGATGCAGGAAATCCCGAATCAGAAAGGGCGGACCTGATTCGAATTAGTTCAACTCAATCCCCGTAATCCAGCTCCCTTACGGAGACCTCCATACGAACATCCACAAATTCCGGAAACGAGTCCAGCGCCTCCTGCGAAAAACGTATGGCGTCATCACGGCAGGAAAAAACGCCTCGAAGCATTCGTTCGCTGGCCCTGCGTTTTTCGACCTGCTCGACGACGTAGACACTCTCCCCGAAAAGTGAGAAGTCTCCGGTAACCAGCCCGGTTAGAGACTCCCTGCAGGCTTTGCCGTAGAGCCTGGTCAGGGCCTCGATGGTGTCGGACTCAAAAGGCAACGCAGGTTGTCCGAGTTTCTCGAGGGCCCTGTGAATCGAAAACCGACGGTAATCGACGTACACGATCGACCCGTCGGGTGAATTGATATGCCCCATATCTTCGGGGAAGAACAGGAGATCGGTGAACCAACGGCTATCCAGACACTGCCTGAATTCGATTCTTCGGCTACCGCTACGGAACGTCGTTGTCGTCGAGTGATCCCGTCTCTCGGCAAACGTAGTTCGGCTGGCTACGTAGCCGAATTCGTCAACCAGAAAGCGGAAAGCGCTGCGGACTGCGTTGTCGTACTCGACGCGAAATTGATCTGTAAGGCTGTTCAAGGGCACGTCCAGGTTTGTGCTTTTCCTGACTGAGGCAGCAGATAACACTGGCAAGTGATCGTAACACCGCAATCGCTTGTCATCGTGCGATGACAACGTCGTCGAACCCCCGGTCAGAGGTCGAACGGGGCGTGGAATCTCGCGCTCGGCCGTCTAGACCGTATTCTGAAGGAGCTGCCCTGCGCCCATGTGCAGAACGAAAAGGACAGGCGTGGACACTAGCGTCCGCATTGCGCCGAGATCAAAAGCGCGGCGCAGCGCCAACCAGAGATAGGTGAAGGGGATTGTCATACCGACGAGGATAACGGCGATGGTCAGCTGCGGTTGTCCTATGGAGATGCCAACGCGACCCAGCACGCCGAGAACGGTGATCATCAGCAGGAAGAAGACGTTGTAGTGCACGCTGAACACAAAGAGTTCTTCCACGTGCCGCGAGCGATCCGGCAGCATCACTCGGAGCACCACGGCAAATAGCGGCACCAGGAGGAGGAGAAGAAGCTCCGAATCCCAGTTGAGAGGTCCGAAGGAAAACCAGGCGCCGTCTGCGGTCTCGGGCTGCAGTCGGACGAACCCGCCGCCCAGGTATGGTGCGAGAAAGAAGTAGATCGCCGAGGCAACGAGGTACAGCCTAAGCGGCGAAACCTGGCTCGCGAAGCGACCCTCGGCGTAATCGCGCGTCAGTCGCCCGGGATTGAGAAAAAGGCGGCGAAGCGTCTTGAGGAGCGGCTCGTCTACATCCAGTACCGCGCTGGCGCCACGCCGTATCAAGGTCGGAAGGTTCGCCAGCCGCCGATCCCCGTCCTGACCGCACTCCGTGCAAAACCGGCCGCTGCGAGCGGCACCGCAGTTAAGGCAGGGCTCGAGCATGGGCGTCTCTGAATTTGGGTCAGGCACATATCAAGACTCCCACACAGACATGCTGTTTGGAAAGATGTGCGGACTGGCGTCGTAGAAGATCCCACTGAAGAGAACAGGCAACCATCAAACAGCCTCTACCAGACACAAGCTGAGACCTCCTATCCACCCTACCGATTCTGGACCAATAACTCAGTAACAACCGTGGCCGGCTCTCCCAGCCGCGATCATCATCAGGCTTTTGCAGGCACCATCATGGACGATGCGCGACTGCTGTCCCGTGTGATTCGGACAGGCCGTGACGAGCAGCGCTCTTACGACCTCTGCCGTGACCTTCTTGAGCGATTCGACAGTCTGCGCGGCGTGCTG
>JBCCNM010000138.1:0-7748 GCA_039025835.1 Pseudomonadota bacterium
GGCAGCGTGTGCGCTGACAGGCGACCTTTCTCGCTAGGAGGTTCAAGTCCTCTTCTCGGCACCAAACACAAAAAGGCTCCCCAACAGGGGAGCCTTTTTTGGTTCGGCGACGAGACGAGACCGACTCCAGGGTGCCCAGTTCAGCAATGGTGACACCCAAGAGAGAACTCCCCAGTTGCTCACTGTCGGGCTACACCACGTCTGTCAGTGGCAGCGTGTGCGCTGACAGGCGACCTTTCTCGCTAGGAGGTTCAAGTCCTCTTCTCGGCACCAAACACAAAAAGGCTTCCCAAACAGGGGAGCCTTTTTGTGTTCGGCGACGAGACGAGACGGACTCCAGGGTGCCGTTACTCGAGGCTGGTGGCATCCACAGGAGATGTTCTGAATTCCTCACTGTCGAGCTACATCACCTTGTACTAGTGCCGACCTGTGCGCCGACGGACGACCATTCTCGGCAATCTGATCAAGTGTTGTTACGGAAGCAGACGCAAGGAGCGATTAACTCGTGACCACCTGTGGCCATACTTGCGAACGAAACCATAATTTATGGTCGAGAACGACTAGATAAGTCCGTACCATACAGGGCTCTATGCCCTGGTCGGTCGGATAGACTCCAATCACGTCGGGGCGCTTTTGGAACACTATGCAGCTCGACGAACAATACCTGGGCTCGGACCAGCTTTGGTCATTGCTGGAGCTCGCAACGGAGGGTGTCTGGCGATGGGACGTCGCAAATGATGACGTGCTCTGGTCACCGAAACTCCGATCAACGCTGGGGCACGAAGACTCCGATCTGACGCGGACGGATGTTATTGAGCTGACGCATCCGGACGATCGCGAGCGCCACGTCCAGGCTATCGAGCACCACCTTGCTAGCAACGACGACTACAAGATCGAAGTCCGCTTGATGCGTTCGGACGGGACCTTCGAATGGTTCCTCGGGCGCGGCCTCAGTGAGCGAGACGCTGACGGTAACGTGTTAGTAATGATGGGGTATGTCGTTAGCATTGAGAAACAAAAGCGCAGCGAGCAAAAGCTTGCCGACAGCGAAACACGTTTTCGTGCATTCATGGACAACGCGCCCGCAGGCGTGTTTCTCAAAGACAAAGACGGTCATCACCTGTATGCCAACCGCGTCGCGGCTGAGCTGGCTGCGACGACCGTCGAATCGATGATGGGCAACACGACGGCGGACTTTTTTCCGGAAGCCACGGCAAAAGAACTAATGGACATGGACCAGCGAGTCTTGGAATCAGACTCACTGGAGCGCTGGAGCGGTTACATCACACGCACCGATGGCTCGATGCGCTACGTGCATAACGTCAAATTCCCGATCACGATTGACGGTAACCAGAAAGCGCTTGCCGGATTCGGCCTGGACCTGACGGAGCTGCGCGAGTCACAGGAGGTCCTTGAAAACGTCAAGCGGCTGGAATCCGTAGGCCGGCTGGCCGGCGGCGTGGCGCACGACTTCAACAACATGCTGGGTGTCATTATCGGCTTCGCCGAACTGGCACTTGCCGGCATCGGCACCAATCATCCGGCCAGCCAGAGCGTCGAAGGCGTCATCGATGCGGCCCGACGCTCCGCGAAAATCACCAAGCAGCTGCTGGGCTATGCGCGCCGCCAGACCATCCGGCCAAAACGCCTGGATCTTCGCTACGAAGTGAATCGACTGCTCGAAATACTCGACCGCATGATCGGTGAGCAGGTCACCTTGAAACTGGAGGCATCCGACCATCTGCGGCGCGTGAAGCTCGATCCGTCGCAGCTCGACCAGGTGCTGACAAATTTATGCATCAACGCCAAGGACGCGATTGGCGGTGAGCCTGGTGCCGTGACCATCGAACTCGCCAACCACGATGTCGAAGTTGGCGACGCCCTGTACGCGCGCGACCTGCTCCCCGGCGAATACGTCCGCTTGTCCGTCATAGACAGTGGCAAAGGCATCAGCGCGGAGGACATGTCGCAGCTGTTTGAGCCGTTCTTCACCACCAAGGACACCAACGGCACCGGCCTGGGCCTGGCGACGGTCTACGGCATTGTTTTGCAGAACGGCGGTCTGGTGACCGTCGACAGCACACCGGGTAATGGCGCGGCCTTCCATATCTTCTTTCCACGCGCCGTCGACAGCGACGAGGAATCGACGTGGAAACACGCACATGACATCACCGAAGGTGGCGGCCAATCGATACTGCTGGTCGAAGACGAGCCGCGGCTGCTCGAGGTTGTGCGACAGATGCTGGAGAGCCTCGACTATCGCGTGACGGCAGTAACGAACACAGAAGACGCACTTAAAGCGGCGGCAGAGGAGACATTTGACCTGCTCCTTAGCGACCTCGTGCTGATCGAAGGCAGCGGCGCGGACCTCGCGGAGCGCCTGCTGCTGATCACACCGTCAACCCGTGTCCTGTTCATGTCCGGACACGCTGAAACATCCTTGCAAAAACGCCTTCTCAACGATGAGGAGGTGCACTTCATCCAGAAGCCATTTGCGCGGGATGAAATTGCCACCGCCGTAGACGAGGCTCTGTCTAACGGCGACTAGGCTCCGGCGGCGGCTTCTTTTTCGCGCTGACGCGCGATCTGTGCCTGCACAGCGTTAAACAGCTCCGGTCGCAGCCCGGTAATCTTGAATAACTCCACCACGGTGAAAAACGGCGCCGCCAGGTTTGCCTGGATCGGGTGCTTGACGAGCACCGGCATGGATCGCTCGACATAGTGACCGATGAACTGCCCGGCGTAGCCGCCGAAAAACGTCAGCGCCGCAACGCTGCCGGACACGGCGAGCGGGGCCTGGCCAACCTGAGTGGCCAGCAGGGTAATCAAAAACGCGACGATCAGGAAAACAACAGCAAACAGTACGTCAAGCGTAAGGTAAAAGGCGAAGAAACCCGCCATAACGAGATGTGCCAGCGAAAAGGGCACACCAGCCACATCGAAGGTCAGCCAGGTCATGGGGATCAGAGCGCCAAACATGATGGTCGGAATGCCAACCATGTGCATGAAGACGTTGAACGGGTGCTGATGCGCGGCGGCATAGCCGGTCAGCATGTCCATGAGCTTTGAATCGGTGTTCATCGTGCGGTGTTCCGGGCCTTTTTCGCATTCTCAACAGCCATTACAGGCTTGTCAAAACCGCCTGTGGCAGTTGGTAAAATAAAACTGGACCAAAATGGTCTAAAGTGAGGGAACAATGGGTGGGACTGTCACATGACCGGGATGCTGCTACTGCTCGCCCTGCTTTTGTTGGGCGCATGGCTGCTGCTGCGTCTGCGCAGGGCATCGAGTGGTTCGAAAACAGACCAGGCACCGCTGAGACCGTTTGCTGCCGTATCGATTCGCGGCACCGACAAGGCCTGCTGTCGTGCCAAGGCGCTCGCCGGTGAGCGCTTCCTCGCTCGCAAGCCACCCGAGCTACCGCTGGCGGGCTGCGATGCAGATACGTGTGAGTGCTATTTCGTGCACTACGACGACCGCCGACACGAGCGGGACCGGCGCAGCCCGTTCAACGTGAATACGGGATCGACGGGCACCGGCGTGTTCGAGGCCGAACGGCGCCAGGGTATCGATCGCCGCAAGGCCTCCAGACCGGCTTAAGTCTAGTAGCCGTATTCGGCAATCGTCGCCCGGTAGTTGGCGAGCTCGACTTCGGCAGCAGCGCGATCGGCGATCAGACTCTCGATTTCCGATTCGATGCTGCCCTTACGCTCGGACAGGTCCTTCAGATCCGCCAGCAGCAGGACACGGTCTTCGGTCGCCGTCTCCTTGGCGATCAGGGCCGCCTCCGCGCTGCGAATAGCGTCCTCAATCCGGTTCAGCTCCCCTTCGCGGCTGGCAACGGCACTGGATGCGGAGTTCACTGCGGAGCGGAGCGTATACAGCTCACTCCCAATGCGGTATGCCTCAACGAAGCCCCCTTCCAGTGCCGCATCGCAAACGCCGGCGTATTGGCCACCGTTCGCGCCAACCTGGAATCCGCGCGCCGGCTGGCAGTACTCGACCAACCCTTCACGCCGCCCTTCCTGGTAAGCCTCGAAATCAGCCGTTACACCGTGCTTGGCGCAGGCTTTGCGACGACTACCAAACTGCGCCGTCGTATAGCCGCGGGCGCCGTCCTCGTAACCGACAGCGCGCCAGTCGCTCATCATGCATTCATCGGCGCTCATCGACGCGCAGCCCGATACCAAGAGCACCGCGAGTCCCAAAAGACCCGCCTTCAAAGCTTGCCTGTTCACTGTTGCTTCCTCTGTTTTATCCATAACGCGATGCTAGCGACAGGCTACGCGCACTGCGTGAACAATGACTGAACAAGGGACTTGGTTCGCGTGAACGCGAGTCAGCGTGTGAAACAGGTCACACCAGGGGTTCCAGCCGATCCGCCATCGTGCCTGTCTGCAGCACGTTGTTCAGCTCATCAGCCAGTGTCCGGCAACGGTCCACGGCGATGCGCCAGTTCGTCTCGCGGACATCCGGTGCGTACGCCGTGAAATCCTTGCGATCCGGGATCTTGGCATTCGGCAGCGACGCCACGAATTCAGCCGACGGGCTGATCAGCAGGGTGTTGTGCACGTTCGCCGGCGACGGTCCTCTCGATTTCAACGGCTTGTCAAACCAGCCCGGAACGATGCGATCGATGAAGTGCGGATACAGGCACAGCTTGTCCGCATCGGCGTGCGGAATGTCAAGGTGGTAATCGATGACGCCACCGTCGCGGTAAGTCCCTCTCGGTGCACCGTGGATATCACGCACCCCGTTGAGCACCATCGGGATAGAGCCCGTCGCGAGAATCGAGGGCTTCAGGTTGTACTCGCTGAGCGGGACGGTGTGCATCGGGAAACCGTCGAGGGCGAAAAAAGGCGGACGGTCCCGTTTATCTGAAAACAGGACCCGCTCGAAAAACAAACCGAGGCTGCGGCGGCTAACCGCGTTCGCCACGGCCGCAGCCAGCAGCGACGGAACGAGAACGGGCGCGGCCTCCGTCGCACCGAGGTGTTTGGCTCGCACCGTCATCACATTCACGCGCAACACCGGGTTGTCGAGGATCTCCCTAACACCGGTCGTTCCGATCACGTGATCGAGAATTTCGGCGCTGCGAGCGCTGATCTCGTCACGATCAGGTTTTTCGGAGTAGGTCTGTGACAGGTACGCCTCCTCGAAACGCTCAATCGCAGACAACGGGTCTTGTTGTGCATAGCACGCGAAGCGCCACGCCCCGATCGACGTGCCAATGGTGTACACCGGCGCGACGAGCTTCGGCAGTATCTCGCTGGCGATCACGCGATCCAGCTGACTTAAGACCAGCCATTTTGCGCCACCGGACGCACCGGCGAGCGTGCCGATCATGTCCGCCGAGAAACCGTTCTCGCGAATCATATTCATCGCGCCCGGGCCGGCGCGGAAAGAAAGCGTCTTTGAAACCATAGCGAGTCGGGTACGACAGCGGAATCGAGACCGCGTCGCCGGAACGGTGATCCAGCGAACAAGTCTCAGTTATGGAACGCGCACGATAGTACCATGTCGGTCACAGTCCGCGTTCTCACGGGAGGCGCAATGAGAGTTGCAAGCGTGATTGTTCTGCTGCTGGTTGCATCCGGTGCACTGGCGCACAGTGATCTTGAGAAACCGCTGTTCGTATCACAGCTCGGCGAGGATGCCGGCAATTGCCAGGCGGCAGGCCGTCCTTGCGCCACCCTGGCTTACGCGCTGGCCAACACCGGCAAAGGTGGCGTTATTCGAGTAACCGCCGGTCGCTATGCGATCGACGATGACGAAACGCTGTTCTACCTGGTCAGTGGTGTCATCGACATTCGCGGCGGTTTCGATGCCGAGACCGGCGAAGCAACAGGTGCCCGTACGACACTGACGGGTGTACCCGCCGAGTATCGGACCGAGCTTACGGCCCGCGGTTTTCACGTCGTTGCGGACCGGAAAGCGGACGCCACAACGACACAAACCCTGCTCGACAAGCGCGGCAACATGCTGGAAGGCCTCCGCTCTGCGCCCTGCGAGTCAGGCACCGTCGACGGTCTCGATTGCCAGAATGTTGACCTGCTCTCGCATTTACCGCTCGCGGGTTTCAGTGCATCGCCGGGCGCATCCGCCGATGTCTGGGGGTTCATCGACCTGAACACCGGCCGTGAATACGCCATTATCGGCTTCGACATTGGCGCTGCCGTGGTCGACATCAGCAACCCGGAGCAACCTCGGGAAGTTGGCTTCATCGATGGACAGTCGACTGTCTGGCGAGACATCAAGGTTCGCCAGGCATTTAACGCCAGCACCAATCGCTGGGAATCCTATGCCTACGTCACCACCGACGGTGTCGGCGACGGCCTGTTTGTTGTCGATCTGACCGAACTGCCTCACCGAGTACGCCGTATCGCGTACGCCAGCGACTTTTCCCAGGCGCACAACGTGTTTGCCGTCAATACCGACTACGCCACCGGACTTGCGATTGAAGACGCCGGCCAGGGACTCGTGATTGCCGGATCGAACAGCGGCAGCGGCATTCTCAGAAACTACAGCCTGGACGTACCGGACGATCCGTTTTTGAGCTCTGCACCCACAGCGGGCGAAAACAGCTGCGGGTCGGCCGGCTGCTACATGCACGATGCCGCGTCCATGATCATTCGCGACGGCCGCATCGCGCAGTGCCCGAATGCCACGGACTACTGTGAGGTGCTGTTCGATTTCAACGAATCGACGATCGATCTTTGGGATATCACGCGACTCGATGCGCCTGTGCGTCTCAGTCGAACCCCGTACGCCGGCTCTCGCTACACGCATTCCGGCTGGCCCTCTGAAGACAAGCAATCGCTGTTCGTGCACGACGAACTCGATGAGCGCAGTCGCGGCATACCCACGACCGTCTACAGTTTCTCGCTGGCCAACCTGACGGCGCCGACGCAGATTGGCAGCTGGGTCGGAGCAAACCCCGCCATCGACCACAACGGCTTCGTGCGCGGCAACCGGTACTACATGTCGAACTACAGCGACGGACTGACGATTCTCGATATCACGGATCCCGCCGCCCCTACTCGCGCCGGTTTTCTGGACACCTACCCATTCGGCAGCTCGGCAAACTTCGTTGGCGCCTGGGGCGCCTACCCCTACTTCCCGAGTGGCAACATCGCGATCAGTGACATCGATACCGGCCTGTACATCGCCGATGACAAAACGCTGGACGTCATTCAGGGCAGCCTGTCCTTCAGTGCGGACAGCTACGGCGGCGATGAGGCGACAAATCTCGAATTAACGGTTAATCGCAACGGCGGCACGAGCGGTGCTGTGTCCGTCAACTACGAATTGCTCTACGGCACAGCCGACCGCAACGACGTCAACGTTGCCTCGGGCACCTTGAGCTGGACAGATGGCGACGCGACGGCGCGGAGCATCGTGGTAGAACTGCTGGCTGACAGTGGCTCTGAGGCACTCGAGGTCCTGTTTGTACGGCTGGTCGCGCCGACCGGCGGTGCGACGCTCGAGACGCCGTCGACCGCATCCGTGCATATTTCCGAACCCGGAGCTGGCGCCCGTCTCGCCTTCGATGTTGACGCGATAGATATCGCGGAACGCGGATTTGGGACCGCAGTTGCGGTCGTCCACCGCGAGGGGTCTGCCGTTGGCGCCGCCAGCGTCGACTTCAGCGTCAACACCCTGTCCGCCGACAGCGGTAGCGACTTCAGTGGTCCCGCGACCGGGTCGCTGACCTGGGCGGACGGCGACGCTTCACCGAAATGGATCGA
>JBCCNM010000139.1:0-7643 GCA_039025835.1 Pseudomonadota bacterium
AAATTCGAAACACCGATAATCTCCTCGCCTTCCACTAACCAGAAGGTGGTGTTCGCAACCAGACCGTCCGGGACGCTGGTGCCTTCAGAATACCGTCTCAGTAGGTCAACGAGCGCAGGAAAGTGGTCAGAGTTGAGGTCCAGCGTGAATGGATATCGCTCTTCATCAGCCAGCTCATCAATATAGCTTCGATAGCTGTCTTCATATTGAAGTGAGGGTGTTATCAGCGTACGCATCGAGTAATCAGTGTGTGTAGCGCGGTGTCGAATTTCGGAATCGAATTGCCCACACCAACCCAGTCGTTGTGAGATTTTCAGCATGCGCCTTTTCTGCCATCAGACTCAGGTGGATATGTGCGAACACCGCTCTGTTCATTGATCCTTGGTGGTGAATGGGGTCAGTTGCTCAAATGAGAATTGAGTAAATCGTATCGGTCGCTGAAGTCCATCAGTTCCTCTCCGAAGACGTACTGCTCAGCATTCCAGCCCACCTGTCGTGCGCCCTCGACATGTCGCAACTGATCGTCCACAAACAAAATCTGTTCGGGCGCTAGCTGCAGGGAGGACTGAATGTGCCGGTAAAACGCCCCGTCCGGCTTTTCAACGCCGAGACGACAAGAATAGAACTGGTCGTGAAAGTGCTCTGCAAAACGTAATTCGGTGTCGAGATATCGCGCCCGATGCGCCTCCTGCGTGCTCGCAATGACGCATCGATAGCCATTTGCCGTCAAAGAACCCGCAAACTGCAATAGCGTTGCATTCAGACTCGAATCCGTCTCAAACCAAAAATCCAG
The DNA here is from genome assembly GCA_039025835.1 of Pseudomonadota bacterium. Taxonomy (GTDB): domain Bacteria; phylum Pseudomonadota; class Gammaproteobacteria; order Steroidobacterales; family Woeseiaceae; genus UBA1847. The sequence continues at coordinate 794 of JBCCNM010000139.1, forward strand.
GAACTCGCTGACGGTTCCATCCCAGCCCCAGGCATCAAGATAAGGTGCGATTTCCTGCACGAGGTTCGCCGTGCCGAGTACGCAGCGTTTGAATGGCCCTGTAAAAAACGGAGCCAGCTCGGCAGAGTCGAGCCCGAGACGCGCAGGCAGAACTGAGGGGAATTTGCAGTCAATCAACACCCCGTCGACGTCAAAGGCAACGGCCTTGATGTCATAGGCTGTCATCGGAAAACACGAGGCTCAGGCGGCATGGTGGAGTGTCTGCATCTCACGGCGAAAGGTAAGCTGAGGGTAACAGACCTGCTCGAGCAAGCAGACTGGCGAATCCACACTCCCCTTGATCTCACAGCAGCGTTCACGAGAGGTTCTGTTCAAAGCAGCTTACAACTGTCCGACGCGACTCGCCTGTTGACAAACACACTGCGCCGCCCGGCAATCGTCAGTTGACGCAGCCCGCCGAGTTGCGACAGTCTTCGGCTGCCCTTAGCAACAACTTGAACAAGAGACAACGCATCGTGACCCAGGAACTGAAAGCCAGCTACGTCATCGCTGTCGCCGAGCAACTCTCGTTCGTGTCGGCGTTCCTCGGCGGCGTATCGGCCACGATCCTGTTCAGCGTCATCATCTTCTCGTCCGACAAGCGCATCGTCGCGTTCCTCGTGGCGACATCCACACTGGCAGCCTGCAGCCTGCTGGTCTCTGTGATTGCTGGTTGGCGACTGATCATCGGCCTGCACCCCGACCTGCCCTTCACACCGGATCCGGAGAAAATCAACTTGCTGTGGAACTCGCTGATCGCAAGTTACGGTCTGGGGGTCAACAGCCTGATCGTGAGCATCGGACTCTCCGGATGGATTCGGTCACTGCGGACCGGGATTGTCACGTCCACAATCGCATCGGTATCGATTTTCTTCTTCGCGACAACCAGCCTTTACAGCTAAGCGCTGACGTACAAGGCGCGGGCTGTTAGCCGACTGACCAGGTTTCACCAACGCAATTCTGTGTCGAGGTTCGCAGCAGTGCAATCTCTATCCGGCGACAATCCTGTCTGAACCTGTCGCTGGACCCCGTCCGTGAACAAAGTCGTCATGCTGCTGAGCTTGCTAACGCTGCTCGTGTCGTTCTGGAACCGCAATGCGCTGCCCCGCAATGTGGATTTCGTGCCGTCCCTGATTGAGGAGCCACTGCAGCGGGCAACGCAGGAACAACCGTTCGAGATTAGTTACAACGGTGTCGACTATGTCGTGGCGCCGGAGTATCGCTACGACATCACCGGCATGGTGGTGTCTTACCGACACCACACCCAGGACAACAGCCGGATGCACCGACTGAGCGCCGATCATCTCAACATGATGGATCTCTGCGTCATCTGGGGCGACAACCGCAACGCCATGCTCAATAAAATCGAGTTCTGGAATGGCATTTTCACCTGCAATGTGTCGACCCGGAATCGCGAGGCGTGGAACAGCTTCGACATGAACCAGCTTTCCAACAACCATCTTCTGTCGACTGATGAACGCATCCGTGATGAGGTCAAGGCGGTTCGGGTCGGCGACCAGATCCGGATCCAGGGCTACCTGGCGAGTTACACCGGTCCAACCGGCACACGCGGCACCAGCACGACGCGAACGGACACCGGTGATGGCGCCTGCGAAACGATCTTCATCGACACCTTCAGGATCGTTGAATCAACGCTCAGCGTGTGGCGTGTCTCGCTGTACGCATCGATTGCTGTTCTGCTGACAAGCCTTGCCGTGCACTTTCGTCGGCCGTATCGACCGCATCGATAGTCGGCGCATCGCGCTCAACTGCCTGCGCCAACTGTCGAGACTCAGAACGACAGTGACAGCACGGCCTCGCGCTCCTGCAGCGCGCGGACGAACCCACCGCCACGAAATGCCGGATCGAGTGTGCCGGCACGCTCTCGCGTCAGCCGTATCGAAAACCGGCAGGGGTTGTTGCGCGGGACCTGCGGATCCAGGATGCCGGGGATGGCGCCGGTGTCGAGGCTGAAAAAGCCGGAATCGGCGATGTTTCTGAACTCACCGCGCGAAAAACCGGAACAAATCGCTGTTGAGTCCAGCCGGATAGAACCGCCCTCGGGCGACGGCGTCCACTGAATGAGGAGTCGGTCCCCCACCGTGACAGCCTGGTCGTTGACCGGTGAAATCAGGTCAAATCGTCGTGGCAGCGTGGCGCGGGTCCCCCGATTGATGCTGCCGTCCGCCCGAAACAGCGACAGCGTGAACTGGGTATTTGACGCATCGGTCGGCACGCGACCCTCGTAGTCGGTATCGAGAAAGTCCTGGTCTTCATCAAGCACGACATTAAAGCCAGCGGCATCCACTTCCAGGCGCTCATTTCCACTGAGACGAACATTCATCCCCGAGCTGCCGCCGTCGTTGATGTCCACGTTGACGATCGTTGAACCGCCGCCCAGTGCCTCGAAACTCACACCGACCCACAGTCGTTGTGTCTCGACAGTTTCGGAGTCGACGCCCCCTCCACAGCCGACCAGCGTCGCGACTGTCAAAACGACGGCGAGCATGTTCAAACGTTGCGTTCCAGTTGCGTCCATAGTGAGGGGTGCTCCATGGCTTGGCATACGTTGTGTTTGAGTCCCTGCCCTTATTCTCCGACATGTCTTGGCAGGAAGCATTCACAAACAGTCTAAACCGTCTCACGGTAAAAATCGGTGTTTTACCGAAACCAGTTCGCAAGATATCCCAGACGGTCAAGATCGATTGCGACCGAGTGCCCCGGTGTTTCGAGGTCCTCTCTGGTCGTTGCGTTGCCAGTCCTCAGCCGTCAACACACGCGATGCCAGATGCTCCACAACGTCCTCGTTCTTCAATGACCGGGTCGCTGGCGACGGTGTCATTCCCGCTTTCAGCATCACGCGACCAGAGGCCGGATTGCGATTGAGGTACCAGCCGACGATTCGCGTGAGACCGAGCGTCGTAAAGCCATACTCGAGCACAGCGAGTGTCGCTTCGGTCGCGATACCCCGATTCCAGAACGGCACACCCACCCAGTAACCGAGCTCCGCTTCGGTGTGATCCTCCAGCCGTGTCAGTCCCACAGCACCGGCGAGGTCCGACGTTTCCTCGAGCGTGATCGCAAACACCGCCTGTTGATTTCGCCGGAAGGCCTGGGTGTGACTGTGAATCCACGCCTCAGCCGCACCATCCGGATACGGGTGCGGAATGTTCTGCGTGGTGTCGGCGACCCGTGCGTCACCGGCGAGTCTCTGGACTTCCGGGGCATCCTCCAGAGAAAACGGGCGCAGCAGCAATCGAGCCGTTGTTAGCGTAGGTGGTGGCATGACCTTGCGTTGACGAACAGTCCGTGTGGGGGTCGGTGAGGATAACAAACGTGCAGAGCCGCGAGACGCCGTCGCAGTGCCAGTAAGCTGTGTCGCCGGGCGCCTGATTCGCCCGCAATTCGTGGCGGCGATGATACGGCCTGCCGACACCCATGAACTCAGCCGGGCTCCCGTGCTGCCGGCCGTGATTGACTACGATTCAACAGTTATCATTCGAGCTCTTCACAGAGTCCCCGAGGGTGCTCGTAATGTCACTACAGGAGATGTGTATGACCCGCTTGTCCGTCGTCGCCAGTGCGCTCGCACTCGCTGCCTCGCTTCCCGCTGCCGCACAGGAGTTTTCCATCGAGCGCATGGACCAGCATATCCGCACGCTGTCGGATGACTGGTTTGAAGGTCGCGCGCCGGGTACAGCGGGCGAAGACAAAACCGTCGCCTACCTGGCCGGCGCTTTCGCCAGTGTTGGTCTGCAGCCCGGTGGCGATCTCAGGCCCGACGGCTCTCGTTCATGGACACAGGACGTCATCCTGAATCGTTCGACGATGACCGCCGAGCCGGCGCTTTCCATCACCATCGATGGCGAGCCCGTCCCGATGGTCCAGAACCAGGATCTCGCCGTGCGCTCGCCGGTCAACGGCATGGATGAAGTCCGTCTCGATGACGTACCGCTGGTGTTTGTCGGCTACGGCGCACACGCACCGGAGCGAGACTGGTCCGACTTCAAGGACTACGACGTCAGGGACAAGGTCATCGTCGCGCTCGTCAACGACGCTGACTTTGAAACCGGCCGAGGCGACTTCGGTGGCGAGGCCATGACCTACTACGGACGCTGGACGTATAAATTCGAGGAGGCCGCGCGTCGCGGTGCCGCCGGTGTGCTGGTGATTCACGAGACCAGGCCGGCCAGCTACCCATGGGGTGTCATCTCCAACGGCAACGACGTCACGCTGGACATCGTCCGGCAAGACCCGGCCGCGTCACACTCCGCGCTGCAGGGCTGGATGCACGTCGATATTGCCAGTCGTCTGTTCGAGGCAGCGGGTACCAGCTACGAGAGCGCAAAGGCGATGGCACAACGGCGCAATTTTCAGCCGATGGAATTGGGCGCGACGATCGACGCCACGCTGCTGTCGACGAGCGAACAGATCGCCGCCAAAAACGTCGTCGGCCTGCTGCCGGGCACGGAACAGCCCGATGAGCACATTCTGTTTACCGGGCATCACGACCATCTTGGTGTCGGCGAACCGGATGAAACCGGCGACACGATCTACAACGGTGCTATCGACAACGCGACCGGGCTCGCGCTGATGATCGAAATGGGTCGCGCGTTCGTCGAGGCCGGAGGCACGAAGCGAAGCCTGGTGTTCCTCGCCGTTGGCGCGGAAGAAAGCGGCCTGCTGGGCGCCAAGTACTACGCGGCCAACCCGGTCTACCCGCTGGAGACCACGGTCGGCGTAATCAATACCGATGCGCCTGGCGTGCACGGCCCGACGCGCGACTTTTCCATTTCAGGCAGCGCCCGTCTCGACCTGCTCGACGTGCTCGTTGACGAAGCCGCAAAACGCAATCGCAGCTACTCACCCGACCCGAACCCTGCCGCGGGCAGCTTCTTCCGCTCGGATCACTTCGCGTTTGCACAGGTCGGCGTACCGGCGGTCAGCTTTCGGTCGGGTCGCGATCTTGTTGACGGCGGCACCGAGCGAGCAGCCGATATCGCCGCGACGTACGCTGCAGAGCACTACCACCAGCAAAGCGACGAATGGTCGGCCGATTGGGACCTGCGCGGCATGGTTAACGACGCCGAGCTGATTTATGCCGTCGCCGAACGACTCGGCAACAGCGGCGACTGGCCAAACTGGGCAGAAGGCAGCGAGTTCAAGGCACTGCGCGACGCCACGGCAGCTGCGCGGGACTAGCGCTCTCGGAATGTACGGAGGCAGGGTGGTCAGCCCACCCTGCCTTCGCACTTCAGCCGCGAATCGCCGCCTCGAATCGGGCGTAGGGAAAATGGCGGCCCGGGCACTTGGTCGACTCACCGTGCGTGCGTCCGTGTGTGCCAACATTCTCGGCGACGATGCCGTATCGACTCATCAGGGCACGAGTCAGCGACACCAGCGCATCAAACTGCGGCTCGGGCACCGTTGACACCTCGAAATTGCCGATCAGGCAGATACCCAGGCCCAAAAAATTGCGCTGCCGGTTGTTTGCCGACAGGTGCGTTCCCCATATATTGAAGTCGCGTCGCCAGTCGCTTGCGACTTCGCCCATGGCCAGGCCGTTGCCGTTGCCGATCACGAAGTGGTAGGGAATCGCATCGATCGGATCGCCGGGCTGCCGGTCACGATGTACCTGCTGCAGAAAATCGATGGTGCCGAAATCGCCGGCCGAGTGATGCACCACGATGTATTTCCAGCGGCCGGGCCAGTAGACGGCCCCGGCGCCCAGCGCCGCGAGCGTCACGCCGGACGTCACCAGGAATCGGCGTCGATTGATCATGCACACTCCCCTTGCGAGTACTTAGTAGACACTCTGCAGCCACAGCGTGGCAAACACAGGTCCCGATTATGGCAAAGCGGTGTCAACGCTGCGGGCGGCACGCCGATTGCGTTAAGGTTAGCGCTGACCTGATTCATCGACGAAGCACGGCGATCCATGGCAAGACCCAAAGTACTCGTCATCCAGCACGTTCCCTACGAACCGCTCGGCACGCTAAACCCCTTGCTGAAAGACGCCGGCTACCGGATTCGCTACGTCAATTTCGGTCGCAGCCCCGATCAGCGCCCGGACCTCGATGGTTACGCCGCTCTCGTGGTACTCGGCGGCCCGATGAACGCTGACGACACCGTCAACTACCCGCATCTGGAGACCGAAGTCGATCTGATCCGCGACGCGCTGGACCGGGACATCGTCGTGCTCGGCATATGCCTCGGCGCTCAGCTGCTCGCGAAAGCGCTCGGCGGCTCGGTGCTCGCCGGTGTCGGACAGGAAATCGGCTGGCACCGGTTGAAAGTCACGGATGACGGCCTGAGCGATCCGGTGTTGTCGACCTTTGGAGCTGATAACCAGGTCTTTCAATGGCACGAAGACAGCATTGAACTGCCCCCGGAGGCGGTGCATCTCGCGGGCTCGGTCACCTGCCCGGTGCAGGCGTTTCGCTACGGCAGCAACGCCTACGGCTTCCAGTTTCACCTCGAGGCAGACGGGCCACTGATCGAACGCTGGCTGCGCACGCCGGATCACCAGGCGGTGTTCGACGAAGGTGTCGCGAATGCGGATTCGATCCGGGAGCAGAACCCCGTGGCCGTGGAGCCACTGATGCGCCTGAGTGAGCGGACGTTTGGTCGCTGGACCGAGCTGATCGGCAAAGCCCGGCGTCGTCATAGGCTGCCGTCTCGTTAGTACCTGCCACGATACCCGATGCTGTGCGTTAACGGATGACTCGCGTCCCGAGGCCAGCGCCGCCTCACACCATCAAGATCGGCGCCCGATCCACGCGCGCCAGGTAAACGCCGAGTAGAACTGCGT
>JBCCNM010000140.1:0-7612 GCA_039025835.1 Pseudomonadota bacterium
CTGGCGATTCCCGTCGCCGTCAGCGCAGTGCCCACGGCAGCTATCGCCCAAGAGGACGATATCTTTGAAGAGATCACTGTCACGGCGACCCGTCGCGAAGGGTCGGTGCAGGATGTGCCGATCAACATTGCGGCTGTCGATGGCGCACGCCTTGAGGAACAGGGCTTTAACAACATCGCTGATGTGCTCGCCTACGTGCCCGGCATCAACGCCGTCGACCAGGGGGGTCGCAACGGCAATGAGACCATTGTGCGCGGCCTGAACGCCGATCCGTTGGGCCAGGGGGGTGGTAACGACAACGGCACGACGGTCGCGACCTACCTCGGCGAGATTCCGATCCAGATTGATTTCCGACTGTATGACCTGCAGCGGGTCGAAGTGCTGTTGGGTCCGCAGGGAACGCTGTACGGTGCCGGTACCCTGGGCGGTGCTATTCGGTTCATACCGAACAAGCCGGACTTTGATGATCAGCTCTTTGAGGTTCGCGCCGAGGGCTACTCCATCGCCGAGGGCGACGGTATCAGTAGTGACGTCGGCTTCACCTTCAACGTACCGGTGGCAGAGAACTTTGCGATTCGTGGTTCTTTCGATCGCCTGGACGACAAGGGCTTCATTGACTACCCGTTCGTCGTGCAGGAGCCCGGTGTATCCGAGCCCGACATCGACATTAACGATCCGGCGGCAGTCGCAGCCAACTTCGCTCCGCTTGAGGACGCCAACGGTCAGGAAGTGATTTCCGGTCGCCTTGCGGCGCGTTGGCAGCCCACAGACGCCATCGACGCGACCCTGACCTACTACTTCCAGGATGAAGACAACGAAGGTCGAACGGTGTCCAGTGCTCGCGGCGCATTCCCGTCACCGCGTTACGCCTCGGCGAGCCGTGTACCGGAGCCGAACGAAGAAGAGAACCGCTTGCTCGCGCTCGAAATTGTTGCTGACCTCGGCTTCGCGGAACTGACGTCTGCGACCGGCTACGGCACCTACGCGGAGCAGGGCCAGCGTGATCAAACGGACCTGCTTATCAGTCTTGAGTATTCCTACGAGACCTTCCCGACGTTCACGGCGTTTACTTTCGAAGACGAGGAAGACGAATTCCTGAGCCAGGAAGTGCGACTGGTCTCCCAGGGTGACGGTCCGTTCAGCTGGATCGTCGGCGGTTTCTACAACAAGCTGGAAACCGTGGGTTCGTCGTCCGAGTTCACGCCGGGCTACGCGCAGTTTGCCGGGTTTGATCGCCCGGACAACCTCGAGTACTTCTCGGCAGGTTCGGAGGAAATCGTCGAAGAGGCGATCTTTGGTGAGGTGGCTTACCAGATCACTGACGAATGGCAGATCACGCTGGGCGGACGCTACTACCGTTACGAAATCCAGCAGCAGAGCACCGTGGACTTCCCGCTGTTTGATTCCACCTTCGTCGCGGCATCTCTGGATGAAATTCAGGCACGACCGTTTGATCCCGACCTCGAACAAAAAGACAACGGCACGCTGTTCAAATTCAACACCTCCTATGCCGTAACCGACGACGCCACGATCTACTTCACGGTCAGTGAGGGATTCAGGATCGGTGGTGGCAACGGGGGCGGCCCGTGCCCGCCGTTCGACCCGAACGCCGCGCAGGGCAACTGTAATCTCGCACCCGGACAGCAGTTCGGTCCGGGACCGGATGACTTCGCGCAGTTCGACGAGCGAGCTTACGGGCCGGATACCACCCGAAACTACGAGCTTGGCGCGAAAACCCAGTGGCTGGACGGTGCGCTGACGCTAAACGGTGCGATCTACTACGTAGAGTGGATCGACCCGCAATTGTCGTCGGCCACAGTGAACGCATCGATTCCGATCACGATTAACGCGAACGGTGCTGAGTCCCAGGGTATCGAGCTCAGCACGGACTGGCGCGCGACGGATCGGTTCCGGCTTCGGGCCTCGTACAGCTTCACGCAAAGTGAGTTGTCGGATGATGTGCCGTCTCTGATTCGCACCATTTCACCGCCGGGCTTCGGCACGGCGTTCGAAGACGGACAGGCGGGTGATCGTCTGCCGGGTTCGCCCGAGTCGCAGTTCTCTCTGTTTGCGAATTACGACATTGATCTCGACAACGGCAACTCGGTACGCATCAACGGTGGCTACGCCTGGCAGGGTGACGTGTTGTCGCGCACTGCAGGACTGGGTGGCAGCCTTGATCTGGATTCATACGGAATCGGCCAGATCAACGCGACCTACATCACCAGCGACTGGTCCGCGTCGGTGTTCATCGACAATGTCTTCGACGAGTTTGCGGAATCCGGAGTACAGAGCACGTCGCGCTCTAACCAGAACCCGCTGGATTCGAGTGTTCGTTCCTTCCTGACGCAGGTTCTGCGTCCGCGAACGGTCGGCGTTCGTTTCCGCTATCGTTTCTGATTCTCGCCGATAGCGCACATGGCCGGGGCAGTCTTCACAGGCTGCCCCGGTTGCGTTACGGCATACCGATCGCTGACCGATTCGAAGCGCCGCTCGCAAGCATCGCGGCTTCCTCTCGACAACGGCTCATTGCAGAGCGTCGGCCGTAATCTCTGCGACCCGTCTCAACACGCGCTGGTCCTCTTCCCGATACACGCCGTGCGCCGCACTCGATTCGTAGTACACCGAGAGTACGAAAGGCGCTGCGCCCTCGTCCGGCCACGCGACGGCGACGTCATTGAATTTGCTGGCCATCGACTCCGCCACGCCGGTGCCCGTTTTGTCGCCCGACCGCCAGGTCGTCGGGAAGCCGGCACGAAGCCGGGCGCGACCCGTTGTGGTTGCTTCCATCCAGCCCTGCAGCATCGCTCGGCTGGCGTTTGACAAATAACTCCCCAGAACCAGTTGCCTTGTCGTCAGGGCCATCGCGGCGGGCGTGGTTGTATCGCGGACCTCGCCCGCCGGCACTCGATTCATGTCCGGTTCGTAACGATCCAGACGCGTGACGTCGTCGCCCAAGTCGTTGAGACGGCGCGTGAATCCCGCGGGCCCGCCAATCAGGCCAAGCAAGAGGTTCGCCGCTGTGTTGTCACTGCTGCGCTGCGCAGTCTCGGCCAGTTCGCCCACCGTCATAACGCCCTGGTCTAGAAAGCGGCGGGTGGTTGGGGAGTACGGCACGAGGTCATCGGCCGTGTAACGCACCGGGGTGTCGAGCGCCAAACGCTGCTCCTCGACCTCCTTCAGAATAACTGCGGCTAATGCCAGCTTGAAGGTCGAGCACAGGCCGAAACGTTCGTCCACGCGATGTCCGATTGGCGTGTCCTGATCCAGCGACAGGAACGCGACGCCCAGTCGGCCGCCCCGCGAGCGCTCCAGGTCGTCGAGCTGCTGTTGGTAGACGGCGACCGGAAAGCGGTATCGGCATCCGGTCAGGCCGATCATGGCCAATGACGCAACGCCACAGTGGATGAACTGGCGGCGAGTCACTACGCCGCGCGGTCGTGATGTTCGATTCATCATTGCCTCACCCCGATGCTCTCACAGTCATCCCACTGTGCCGCGTAATAGTGGCGAACCCGGGCAAAACCCGTGGCGACCTGAGGCACACGGTGCCGGCCGACCGACGCATCCTGCTTAACGACGTCGTCAGACGGTCAGCACAGCGCTAGCGCGTTACTCCGCCTCGAAACGCTGTCGCAACATGTCCACGAAAGGCGTGGCGCTGTTCGCATACTCGACAAACGGATCGCGTGTCGCATCCTCATTCCATTCGTACTCGGTAGAGACGGCGATCATCCTTGCAACCGACAGACCGAAGAACCGCTCGATCACCGCGAGGCTCATGTCGATCCCGGCGGAGACACCGGAGGACGTCACAAACCGGCCGTCCTCGACCCAGCGCGCTTCCAGTTGCCAGTCGGCGGGTCCCTGCCTCGTAATGTAGTCGAAGAAAGCCTTGTTGCCCGTAGCGGCAACGCCGTCCAACAAGCCCGCTTTTGCGTATAGCGCGGAGCCCGTGCAGACCGAGGTGGCAACTGTGACCTCCTCAACAGCGCGTTGCAGGAACTGAATCATCGCCGGGTTATCAACCTCGACCAGCGTGCCGATACCGCCGGGCACCATCATTACATCCAGTTCCGGTGCGTCGTCGAACGAAAACTGAGCCTCCAACTTGGGTGCAATGGCCTGCGGATAGCTGGTTGTCGTCAGGGCGATCGGACGCTTCTCTTCCGCGATCAAATGCACCCGCACATTGTCCGGACCCATGTTCATCCACATTTCCAGCGGACCGAACACGTCCAGAGGCTCCGCGCCGTCATAAAGCACAATGCCGATGTCCAGCGGTGGCTCCCAGGTGTCGTCGACGGTGCCTGCCGGGCGCTGCACGGAAAATGGCACCTCACCGGTTTCGTCACCGATGGTCCATCGCAGGCGATAGTCACCGTCGGGTAAAGTGTCCGGCACCATGGCCATGAGGTCGTTGTCACCCATGGTGTGCAGTCGTGTAACCCCATAGGTGTCGCCGTCGCCAATGATCTCCACAGAGAAGTCAGGCACGGGCGCATCATCGAACCACAGGTGCACGCTGCGTAGCGGTCGTTCCAGGATCTCGCCTGACGACGGATGGCTTCTGACCAGGTCATGAGCCAGACCGGACTCTGCGGCGAGCAGGATTAGCACCCCAAGGGTGAGGGTCAGCCGTTTCATAATTCCACTCCCACGGTCAGGAACACCGACCGCTTCTGCCCCGGACGGACCACTTCCTGCAGCAGGAACTGGTAAGGCTTGAAGTACTCCCGGTCGAACAGGTTCATGACATTCAGACTGACATTGACGGCGCCGAACCGTTTGCTGAGCTGGGCATCAAACACCGTGTAGGCGTCGGAATTGAACACGTTCGCATCGGTGAGCGGCGCCTCGTCGGCATACGTCATGCCGACACCGAAACCGAGGCCGGCCAAACGGCCGTCGCTGACGCGGTAGCGAGCCGCGAGTCGACCGCTGAGCTCCGGGACCCGCGACAGTCGGTTACCGGCGGCGAACACGGTACCGAACGAGACTATGTCACTTTGATTGGTTGCGTCGATGTAGGACGCGTTGGCCAGCAGGGACAGCTGCTCGCTAGGTTCCCAGATGAAATCCGCCTCGAGACCTTCGCTACGTTGCTCGCCGTTCTGCACCGAGCCGAAGAACGGATCGTTGAGATCCAGAGTCGAGATGTTGCTGCGATCGATGCGAAAGGCCGCGATAGTGCCGGTCCATTGGTCTGAAGATATCTTGATGCCCGCTTCGAAGGACTCGGACTCCTCCGGTACCGGAGCGGCACCGCTTACGCCGCTGAAAAACGGCACGATGCGCGATCCGGTAGCGGCGCCTGCGAACAACGATACGGAGTCCGACAGGCGGTAGGTGATACCGATGCGTGGATCAAATTCCGTGTACGTCTCATCGGCATTGTTGCCGCCTTCGATTTCTTCGAGGCCGTAGCGACTGATGCGACCGCTCAACAGAATACGCCAGCGTTCGCCGATCTCGATGTGGTCTTGCAGGTAGAACGCAAGGGTTCGGTACTCATTAACCGACGTGCTGTTGATCGGGGGGATGGGGCCGAAGTCCAGGGTGTTTTCACCGGAGGCGTAGTCCAGCAGACCGATCGGTGTGAAATCAAAGCCGCTGCCCGCCTGGTAATCGGTGGCATCAGCCGTAAAGCCGACCAGCAAACGATGCAATACACCGCCGGACGTGCTGAATTCGTAGCTCAATGAGGCGTCCATCGTCAGCTCATCCGTGTCGACCGGTAGCTGACCGCGGATGATCGGGACCGTCGTACCGTCGATCGGGAAGAAGCTCAAGAACGGAAACGACGAGTACTCATCGAACTGATTCTCGAAGTAACGCAGGTCGACTTTCGCTGTAAGTTGTTCGCTAAAACCATGGTCCAGCGTTGCGTGTACCGACACATTTTCGACTTCCGTGGGCGGAGAGTTAGTGGCTCCGGTGAACTGGGTGCGTGATACGTTCGGGAGTCCGGCCACTTCGGCGGGAAGGCCTGAGTACTCGAGCTGCTCGATTCTATTGTAGAAGCCGCGCACGGTAAGCGAGGTGACGTCAGACAGCAATACGCGCGCCGACGGGTTCAGGGTCAGGCGATCGACCGAAACCGCATCAATCATGTCGTCCGATTCGAACGACTCACCGGTAAAGCGAAAGCCCACGGTGTTGGACAGCGGCTGGTTCAAATCCAGTGTCACGGCACGTGTGTCGAAGCTGCCAACGCGCAATGTTGCCGCATAGCGAGGATCATCGAACGGTGTGGGTGTCACGAGATTAATCAGCCCGCCGGTCGGCGCGCCGACCCCGCCGCCGAACAGTGTCGAGGTCGCGCCTTTGGCAAATTCGACGCGCTCAACCACCGCTAGGCTGGAAGGATCGAGCACGGCTGTGTCGCCGTAGCCAATCAAACCATCAAGATAGATCTCCGCTTCCTGGCCGCGGATAAACGGGTTGACGAGCACGGTCTCCTGCTCGTGGTTAGGCACAACGGATGACACATTGACGAGCAACTCGGTCAGGCTCTGAGAACCCTGCTCCTCGATCAGTGTGCGGTTCAACACCTGAATCGACTGTGGCCAGTCGATCAGTGGAATATTGCCCTTAACCAGTGAGGCCCGATCCGCCTGGTAGGAATCGTCCTGGTCACCAACCACGACAATCTCATCCTTGACCTGCCAGGACTTGTCGTCGTCTTGCGCCAGCACAAGCGATGAATGAAAGGCCGCAGCGAAGAACGCGAGGCCGGAGATAGGCGCAAGCAACCGCTCGGCCATAGGGTGAATCTGCATTTGTGTTCTCCAGGTCGTGGGCGCCGAACACCGCGTCCACGACTAAAACGAGTGACCGCTGTCGCTGTGTGGCCGTTGCGGCGCGCGGCGATGCGGAAAGTCAGCGGGTTTTAATGGGTCGTCAGGCGTACGGTGGAGAACGCGGATTGTGCGGGCGGTAGCGCGTGACCGTTGGTGGTAACCACGGCCGTATCTCGGACTGTGGAATGTCCTGCGGCCGATGCGCGACGGGCGGCAGTTCGCTCGTTGTATTGGCCGCGGCGGGCGACGCGAGGTCGCATTGCGTAAAGCTGGGTTCGTCGACAGCCGGCGCGTGGTTAGCGTGGTGATCATGGTGATGACCGGCGTGTTCGCTGTGCGATGCCAGCGTGACGCCAACGGGCAGCGTTGACGGGCACAGCTTGATCCAAGTGCCGTCCCCAAGCGCCGCGGGCATGTAGCCAAACGGTATTGTGGCCTGTAGCAGAAAACACGCGAGCGCAAACGCGAACGTTCGTGAACGGAACGTACGGCGATGCTCTGGGCGCTTTTTTTGTGGGAGGCCAACGATCAAACCGGGAGACTGCCTGCGTCGGGTGGCCCCATAGAATATCAGAATCTCCGGCCGGCTCACCGTCTGGCGAGTAGGAGAAGACCCGTTGAGAGCGGTGTTCATGCGCCATCAGGGGGTTACCGGCGCGCCAGCTACAAGGCTGGCGCCGTGCGAGCGAGTGACGAAGCGCTGCGGACAACAGCGCGCAACATGGGCAGCAAAAAAAGGCCCCTGCGGAGAGGGGCCTTTGCGTCATGTCCGAGCTAAGTCAGACTCAATCGTCGTCGTCGTCGTCGTC
>JBCCNM010000141.1:0-7597 GCA_039025835.1 Pseudomonadota bacterium
TCTGCAGACGGAGGCGGAGACCTACCGCGACACCAGCTTCCGCTTCGACAACGGCGCCGAATTTCTCGCGGCCGATGCGGCCGGGATCGACGAGTTCGTCTCGCGCCTTGCAGACTTTTCAACACGGGTGTCGGCAGTGGGCGGCACACTGACCGTGTCCATCGTTGGCTACACGGATGCCATCGGTACACCGGAACGCAATGTGGCAGTCGCAGAGGGTCGCGTCGACGCTGCGCGCAGCAAGCTGCTTGATGCAGGCATCAACGCCGAGTGGATCAGCACCACACTGGAAGTCGATACCGGTTCCGCCCAGACGATGGAACCTGAAAAGCGTCGGGTCGGTGTCGACGTCACCGACATCCGCTTTCCGTAGTGCGCGCCGTTTCCGCAAAAGTCTGCATTCTTGGCGACTTCGCGGTCGGCAAGACCAGTACCGTCGAACGCGTCGTCAACAACCAGTTCTCAGACAAGTACCTGACCACGATCGGCGTCAAGGTGGACACCAAGGAGATCGAGCTCATGGGCGAGCTCGCGCTGAAGCTGGTGCTCTGGGACGTGGCGGGTTCGGATCGCTTCGGACCGATCGAATTCAACTACCTGCGCGGTGCATCCGGCTTTGTGTTTGCCGGTGACGGTACACGTCCGGCAACGCTCGACACGGCCCGGGACCTGAAGCAGCAATGCGACGACAAGTTCGGCCCGATTCCCAGCGTTCTGCTGGTGAACAAGTCCGACCTCGTCGACGACTGGGAAGTGTCCGACGAGATTATTGCCACGCTCGAACAGGTGTTCGATGGCGTGTACGTCACCAGCGCCAAGACCGGCGACAATGTCGATGACGCCATAACCTGGCTCGGCCGGCAGGTTGCGCAACGCGAGTTCTCCGTCGAGTAGTGCGGCTCCCGGATATCATTCGTCAGCACCTGGAGCAGGACTACAACCTGCGCCGTCGCCCGTTCTGCTTTCACACAGACCCCGATGCGCGATTGCTGGAAACCTTCGGAGACGGCCAGCCGTACGGATTTACAAACCTGCGGCGCGGCGACGACATGCTGGAAAAGGCCCCGTTTCTGCTCGGGCAGCTGTCCGCTACGCCGGTTCGGCTGCCGTTTGTCTCCACTGGTCACCATGCCCTCGAAGTGCACATCGTCCCGAATGACAGCGAGTTTTTTGTCGTCGTCATGGACGTCTCAGCCGAGCACGATTTTCGCCAGGAACGCCAGCAGGTCGCCAACGAGCTGCGCTTAATGCAGGCGGCGCGTGAAAAACTGATCGCTCAGCAAAGCGAGCTGATCAGTGAACTGGTCGAGACCCGGGCAGAGCTCGACCACCGTCGGCGAGAGGCGGAGCGCACCAACGCCCGCCGCAGTGACTTCTTCGCGATGATGTCGCACGAGTTCCGCACGCCGTTGTCGTCGATCGTCAACTACGCCTCGCTGGCGCAGGATGACGACGCCAGCGCCGATGTCGTTCGCAAATGCTCCGAGTCTATTTCACGCGCGGCGAAACACATGACCCGCCTTGTCGACACGGTCCTCGATGAAGCGCGTCTCGAGGCCGGCCGACTGGAACTCACAGTAAGCGATTTCGATCTTCCGGCGTTGCTGTCCGAACTAACGACCATCATCGCGCCGCTCGCGGCGGAAAAGCAGCTCGCCTTCAGTGCGCAACTCGTCAATGACGTCCCGGCATCGCTTCGGGCCGATGATGCCTGCCTGCGACAGATTCTGATCAACCTGCTCGGCAACGCGGTCAAGTTCACCGACACCGGCTCCGTACACCTTCAGATCCAGTGGCAGGACGATGTTCTTGTCGCGGAGGTGAAAGACTCCGGACCCGGCATAGCCGTCGAGGACCAGGAGCGGGTTTTCAAAGCCTTCGAACGCGCCTCGACGAACTCGGACACGGCCGCGCCAGGTTCCGGACTCGGCCTGAAGATCACCCTCGAGCTTGCGCACCTGATGGGCGGCAATATCGAACTCGAGTCGAAGCCGGGGCAGGGCTGCACGGTGCGTGTGCAAGTGCCGGCACCGCAAGCCGCCGATAGCAACGCGACCGACGCCCTGCCGGAACCGGATGACGACAAGCGCGCGGCGCGGCCGGCGACGATACTGATTTGCGACGACGACGAGGATCTGCTCGAACTGACCGAGTATTACCTGCTGCGCGCCGGCTACGGACTGCTGGTTGCCAACGACGGTGCGGAAGCGGTTGAAAAGGCACTGTCACTGCAGCCGGACCTGGTCCTACTCGACATCAACACGCCCGGTATGACCGGCATCGAGGCCGCCAGCGTCCTGAAGGCCGAAGGCTTCTCGTCACCGATTGTAGCTTTGACCGCCTCGGATACCCGCAAGCTCGACGACCAGGTGTTTTTCGCCTCACTGAGAAAGCCGATCCAGATGCCACGCTTGCTGAGCGCCATACATCAATACCTCGACAACGATACACGCCCGGCGCCGTCGCCACAGACGTAAAAAAGCCCCGACGGCAAAACGCCGCCGAGGCTTCCCATCTCCGCGAGAACTAGTCCTGGCTGATCAGACGAAGTTCAACACGGCGATTGATAGCACGGCCCTCTGCCGTGGCGTTGTCAGCGATCGGGTTCTCCTCGCCGTAGCCGCGCACGGACAGCTTGTCTGCCGACACACCGGCGTTGACGAGGAAGTTGTAGACCGTCGTTGCGCGCCGCTCTGACAAACCCTGGTTGTAGTCTGCGTTACCGGCACCGTCCGTGTAGCCGGCCACTTCAACAACAAGGTCCGGATAGCGACGCAGCGTCGCGGCGGCGTCGGACAACACGCCATTGCCGTCCGGCAGCAGGCGATCAGAGTTGGTCTCGAAATTGACGCCCTTCAACTCGATGACGTCGCGGATTTCACAGCCGCGAATGTCGACCCGAACGCCCTCCGCCGTATCCGGACACTCGTCGAGGCGATCAACGACACCGTCGCCGTCGGAATCCAGCTCACAACCCATCGGGTCGACGGCTGCACCGGCAACGGTCCCGGGACACTGGTCTTCGCCATCGGCCACACCGTCACCATCGGAATCGAGCGGACAACCACGCGCATCTACCGTGACGCCAGCGGCCGTGCCGGGGCATTCATCGCGCATATCCGGAACACCGTCACCATCGGCATCGGGCTCCTCGACCGGCATCGGCTCGGGCGCCGGCATCGGTCGGCTCGCCTGGCCGAAGGGAATCACAAGGCCTAGGGATACGAGCTGGTCATCCGGATCACGGGTGCTCTCAGACGACAGCCGCCAACGGTATTCGAGTCGGCCATACAGCGGGCTGTCACCGAGGCCGAACTTGAGGCCCGCACCGGCGCTTAGCGCAGGTGCCAGCTCATCGTCGAAAAGTACCGAGCGCGTGCGCAACATGCTCACACCGAACATGGCATACGGAGTGATCGCCTTCCTGTCGGTCAGATCGACCACACCCGCGATACCGAGCTCGAGAATATCCAGGTCATCGGCACCGTCGAGCTGGTGGATGCCGAGACGACGCTCGAAGGCAAACCGATCGTTGAGCTGGGTGCCAAGCGCGATCTCCAGGCCACCGAACTGGTCATCAACCCGTCGATCCTTGTCGTCATCGGTGTAAACGATGGATGGAACCAGGTAGGACTCGTCTGCCGTCGCGCTGCCCATAGCGAGCAGGCTGCCGAACAGCAACACCGCCAGTGTGCGTGAGTTTTTCATGGTGTTTTCCCCGTAGTGTGTTTCTCGGAAACACGCGGGCACAACCCTGCCGCTGACGCACTTCCTTCGTGCAGGCAGCTTGCCGGTTGTTGAGGAGAAAACCGCGAATGCAACAATTGTTCACATTGTTGCGACGGGCTGTGTCAGGTCTGCAGCGTGACGAAATAGCCGGAGTGCTTACGAACATTGAGTACTCGACCGTCATCGAAGATCAGGTACTGACCCTTGATGCCGGCGAGCTGACCTTCGACCGCTGGCAGCTTGTCGAAAGTCTGGCTTTTGACCTTCTCCGGAAACGCCTCGACCGGGTACTCGATGCAACAGACCTCGGTGTCGTCTGTCACGTAGTCGCGCAACTCGGCCGGCACCTCGTCGATGAGCGCCGACTTGCGCGCCGCAAGACCATCTTCACACACCTGGTTTTTCAGCATGCGCTGCCAGTTGGTGCGATCGGTCAGGTGCGCCTTCATCGCCACCTCGACCAGGCCCGCCGTGTAGCGATTGGGCACGCGAGCGAAGACGATCGCCTCGGAGGCACCCTGGTCGATCCAGCGTGTCGGCACCTGGGAGTTGCGGGTGATGCCGACCTTGATCGCCGAGCTCTTGGCGAGATAGACCACCTGCTCCGTCAGACAGTGTTTTTCGGCCCAGTCCATGTCCCGCGCCTCGCCCTCGTGCGCGCGGCACAGCTCCGGACGCAGGATGCACTCACTGGCCTCGGGTGCATCCCGAAAACACGGAAAGCAGAAGCCCTGCCCGAACGACTTTTTCGTTTGGCGGCCGCAGCTAATGCAGTTGATCTGGCCATCGAAGCTCAGCTTGATTGTCTGGCCGATCAGCGCATTCATGTCGACGAGCTCATCGCCCATCGGCAGCTGGTAGGCCACCGTGCCGTCGAGCGTGCTGCGCATCTTGCGAAGATTTCCGGAAATAGCGCTCACTGGTCTTCCCGAGCCTCGAACAGCGCGCAGTGTGCCGCCTGTCGTCGACTGGGGCAAACCCCCCGTTACACGGTGTTACCCGGAAACCGCTCGGTGGGGTTATGGTGCGCGGTGCACCCCGGAGACGCCATGTCGCAGCGCTGTTTATTTGTACTCACCAACCACGATCGCATCGGGCCAGCCGGCGCCGACGACGCTGAGCCGACAGGTTTTCACCTGTTTGAGGCCGCCATGCCGTGGTGTCTGCTGACCGAGGCCGGCGTGCAGGTCGACGTGGTCACGCCGAAAGGCGGCGAAGCACCGATCGATCCGTCCAGCCGGGAGGGTGACGCCGTTGAGAATCAGCGCTTCCTGCACGACGACTGCGTGGCCGCTGCCATTGCCGACAGCGCTGCCCTCACCGACATCAGCTGTGACCGCTACGACGCCGTTTACTTTCCGGGCGGCTACGGCGCCATGTGGGATCTGCCGGTCGACGCCGGTGTCGCGACCACAGTGCGTGAATTCGCCGACAGCGGTCGACTCGTTGGCGCAGTCTGCCACGGGCCGGCAGCGCTGGTTGATGCACGCCTCGATAATGGCCGCTGGCTGGTTGACGGGCGTGAGATCGCCTGTTTCACAGACGATGAGGAGCGCGCCATGCAGAAGGACCGGCTGATGCCCTTCCTGCTTGGCTCGCGGCTGGTCGAGCATGGAGCGACACTGAAGGCCGCTGCCGACTTCGAGGCGGCGGTCGCCGTCGACGGTAACCTGATCACCGGACAAAACCCGGCATCGGCACGTGGCGTGGGTGAAGCCCTGCGCGATCGCCTGGCGCAGCGTCAGCGCTGATGTTGTCGTGGAGGTTTGCCAGGTTGACAGTCACCCGCTCAGACAAAACCCGGCATGACAACGAGCGATAGACAGCGTCGGGTGCGCTTTCGGCTGGCCATTTCGGCGGAACGATACCTTGAGCACTACAAGGGCAATGCGCAGGACGTCGTTACGCGCTCGGACGACAACCGCGTGATCCGGTTTCCCGCCAGCGCAATCCGGCAATTCGTCACCCGGGACGGGGTGCACGGGAATTTCGAAATGACGTTCGACGAAAACAACAAGTTGCTCGGCATACGCTCTGTCGATAAGTGACGCCCGGCGGACACGTCCCTGTGTCCACCGCGCGCACTCACACACTCCGGTGTCAGAATCGCCAACCCAGACCGAGACTCAGGGTCAGTGGAGAATAATCTGACTCCACCGAACGGCTGGTGTCCGCCGGAAACTCCAGCCGGGCACCGCTGACGGTCAGGTATCGGGCCGTGAGATCCAGGAACAGGCGATCGCCGAGGTCGTATCGAGCGCCGGCCTGCAACTGCAGTCCCGTCTCGTCCGTTTCAAAGGAGGTCTCCATGGCATTCACCTCGAAGTCGATGTCGATCTCCTGCACAAAGGCAAAGCCTGCGCCCAGGTATGTTTTCAGCCGAGGATTGTCCGTCGGCTGAAACTCGTAGAGCGCACTGACGCCCAGGCTCAACGACGCAAAGTCCCCTCCGGTACTCGTCCCGACCCCACCGAGCGTGATGTCCTTCAAGTCATTGCGCCGGTACATCAGTTCGCCTTCCAGGCGCCAGTTGTCAGTCAGGTAGTAGCCAAAGGTACCGCCGCCTGAAAAGGACGCGTCGAAGTCAGCCTCCGCCGTGGCTGTCAGCGCCGAGTCGCTGTAAGTTAGGTTTTCTGACCCGAGGAAACCGATCCCGACATTGCCGGTGACGTAGTACCGGTCGTCCTCGGCCAGAGCCGGATTGCCGATCAGTATGGATACCGCAAAGAGCATCGCACTGGGCACTGAATGTTTCATTGTGTTTCTCCTAGATTATTGAAAAATATATGGTTTTTGAAACTTACGAGACGCATTGTGCCGATCAGGTGCGGCAGGGGAAGACGACCGGGACCGCTGATTCAATGAGCGGTCGGGGTTTTTCATGAACGGTCACCGGACGGGCCGTCGCGTGGTGAGTCGCCAGTCGGTGGCGGCATGGACGATGGCGAGCTTGCGCCCTTTTGCGTCACGATTGATGGTCGCGGGAGCCGGGCTCAGCGTGCTGTTCACGCTGCTGGCGCCGGAGTCTTCCGCGCCACTGACCTTTTTGCCGCGGCTCCTGTTCTGGACCTTGCATACCGCGGTCGGGCTGGGAGCGGCGGTGTTGTCGGCGCGTCTGATTCTGGCTTTTCGGCCACACACCAGGGACTGGTTGGTTGTCCTTCTGTCCGGCGTTGGCGGTGTGCTGCTGTTTGCGCCGCTGGCTGTCGGTATTGAGACACTGTTTTCGCTGGGAGAGCTCGACGGGGACAACGACGTGATGGATCGGCTGGCCGAATCGTCGCTGGTCCTGGCAATCCTGGTCGAAGCAATAGAAATGGCACCGCCGTACCTGGCCGCCTGGCTGCTGATCAATCTGGAGCCCGTCAGGAAAGTGTTCGAGCGGTCCGGAGCGTCGCCCGGAAATACCGGCGATACCACAGCAACAACAAAACCCGACAGCCTCTCGGAAGATGTCACGGCGGCGATGTCGCCCGAGGCCCGGGCTTTTCTGGAGCGGCTACCAGCCGCCATTGGTACCGAGCTGGTCTCCGTGTCCTCCGATCTTCATTACCTGAATGTCACGACGCGTTTGGGTCACGCGATGATGCTGGGTTCCCTTCAGGAAGTGGAAGACGCCTTCAGTGACCAAGGACTCAGGGTGCATCGCTCACACTGGGTATTCCTCGACTCGGTAGTCAGCCTGTCAAAAACCGGCAAAGGCTGGTTCCTGCATCTCGTCGGCGGCCAGCGTGTGGCAGTTAGCCGTCGCCGGCGCAGCGACGTCATCAGGCAGCTGGGAGAAGACTTCGTAAAAAGCGAGACCGCGGCAAGCCATTGAGCATTCGAGGCTGCTGCACAGTGCGCGTCCGGATTCGCGACGGCGCAA
>JBCCNM010000142.1:0-7593 GCA_039025835.1 Pseudomonadota bacterium
CATCATTGACTGAGCAAATTTGCATCATAGGTAATTCTACGTATGTCGAGACTGGAAGCTCAGCGAATCGGGCAAACGTCGTCTCTCAGCCCTGGCCACCGATTTGGGTAATCGTAAGCAGATGAAACTTGGCGCGAAGAGTCCCGCAAGCAGCAAGATTTGTCGCGGTACGCACTGCTCCCCTATTTAGTCGTTTGATATAAATCACCGACACGTGAGAAGACGGACATCTTGGACCTTGCGTCGGTCAATCTCGTACCAATGGATAGCGGCGACTTAGTCGTTTCATTGACGGTCGCCCTCACCTCAATAAGGGATCACTCATGCCACGATTTGAACGACTCATCTCAGCAATCAGCAACGATGCCACGGCTCTATCGCGTCGAAAGATTCCACTCGCGGTGACGCTTGCCGTTATGTTCACCTTGGTAGTGTCATCAGGCGTCAAGACGGTTCTTGCAGACTCAGAGGAACACGATATGAAAGCCGAATGGGAACGCGGCTCCTACGAACCCTATCCGTTTCCATACTTCGTCGACGACACGGACCGTTATCCTGGTGCGACGCCGCCGGCCGGTACGGTGAATCGCCACGGTGAGGTGGAATACATTGGGAACGGTGTCTTCGGTGTGCACTGGTTCGTGAAGACTGACGATCCTGTCTGGCATTTTGTAACAGCCGGAGACCCTTCGGACGATGTGGTTGTACTGGTACATGGATACCCGGATACCTGGTACGCCTATTCCAAAGTGATGGCCTTGTTGGCCGAGGACTACTATGTCGTTGCTGTAGATACACTGGGCTACGGACAGTCGGACAAACGCCCGGTGGTTGATGTCAGCTACGCCGCGGTCGCAAAAAACCTCACCTTGTTGCTGGACAAAATTGGTATTCGAAGATTTCACCTGGTTTCGCACGATCGTGGCAGCGTCATCTCCGACCACTTGATCGCGAACCGCCCTTTAAGTCGCCGGATACAGACCTTTTTACGAATGCAGCAGTCATTCGACCAGCCGCATGGTCTTCCTCAACCTCCGCACGCCGCAATGGCCACGGTCGAATTTCAAAGTGATCCCAACCTGATTCGCGATATGTATGCGAGCAACTACGTGTCGGTCGAGTTACCGGAGGAGGAAATTGCTCGCTTGGAGTGGGAATGGGGCTTCGCGGGCACCGCCGAAGCGTCGGCGCGGACCTTCATGGGGACAAGCTTCGACATCGAGCGGGAATTCCGTATGCAGAACACCGTGCAGAACATGACCATGCCCGTCGTTTTTCTGCAGGGTGATGACGACCCGGGCCAGCATCCGGAAGAGTATTACCGCTCCGCCAGTCTGGTACCCAATGGCCGCGTCATAATCGTGGATCAAAATCACTTCATTCACACGGAGAATCCGGAACTTGTTGCTCAGATCGCGCGCGAGCTCTTCAACCAATAACAGAGTTTTGAGCGAGTTCAATCCTTTGACTTCAGGGTATCTCGATTCCAGGCGATTTCACTGAGATACTGAGCGAGGATTGACGCGTTTGGCGGTCGATTGCCGAGAATTTTTTTAGCGTTCGGATTGGGACAAGATCTGGGTTGTGCTGATGGTGAAAGATTCGAGCAGAGAGCCGCTGCCTATGATGGCGTCAACGATTGTCAGCTCGACGGTTCTGTTTGCTTTATCGCGGGGGTTGAACGCTAACGATATTCAGGACGCTACCGGCTATACCCTCGAACAAATCGCGGGGTTTGACCAGCGGCTACCCGACGACACGGCCCCAAAGATCTTGAATCGCTTGTCCGAGCGTATTCCCCAGCTTGCTCCGACAATCGAGATGGCCCGGATGACACCTCTAACGTTCTTTGGCGGAGTTGGAGACGCGGCCAAGTTCGCACCGGATTTCGGAAGCGCGCTGACGCTGTTGGCCGACTCTGCGGATATCGCTGGCGACCGGGCGGCGCTGAGCTTCGATGAGTCAGAGAAGACCGCGTCATTCAACTTCGCGCATCCTCAGGACATTATCGACAACGGAAAGTTGAGCGAGGTAGGCATAGCCTTGCTGTGGCGGTTGTGTGTGTACATGCTCGATAGCAAAGCCAGGTTTACTTCTGTCAGCTTCGGCTTCGCTGCGAACGGACCATCCAGCGAATATGCCGCTTTTTTTAGGTGTCCTGTTTCACACAATCAAGGCGCATACCGGGGAAACGTCACGCTCGAACGCGAGATCCTTCGACTCGAAAACCCGCGCTCCAACCCGTTTCTGTTCCAGCTCGCATCCAGACACCTCGAGGAGTTCCGTTCAGAGCTGAGACGAGACGGCTACTCCATTGACATGTTACGACTGAGAAGCGCTACCTTCGCGTCAATCAGAAATGGAGACTTTGCTCCACGTGACGTGGCCGCTGAGGCTCGCTTGAGTCTCCGAACAGCACAAAGACTTGCTGCAGTGCAGGGCGCAACCCTGTCGAGTCTCATCGACGAGGCGCGAGCTGAGATTGCAAAAACGCTGTTGGCTAATGACCCCGCCTTCGACGCTTCACAGCTGGCTCACCGCCTTGGCTATACAGATGAACAGTCCTTTCGCCGCGCGTTTAAGCGCTGGACACAACTAACACTCTCCGAGTATCGAAAAATGCTACGCCGGAGGTGACAGGCACGGGCCGGGCTCTGGTTAGTGAGCTGACACATTCCTCGGAAGTCGGTCAGGGCGTGCGGAGGCCTTCGATACTTTATCCACACAGGCCCGAGCTCGGTCAGGGAATAGCACCACTTTGCATAGCGCGCTGGAAAGACGACTGGAGTGCAACTGCCGTTGGCTCAAACGTTTTTTTAACGGTATTTAAGCGACGTATGCGTATGCGTTAGCTCGCCCGCTTAGTTTTCAAGCGCGAACGTCAGGTCCGCATGGGCCTCCAGCCGCTCGACCAGTGCTTCGCCGAGAATCGCGCCCGGCGTGCCCACACCGCCTTCCGTCTCACTGGACAGCAAAGCGATCGCGGTCTCCGTCAACATTCGGCTGGTTGACCCATAGCCGGGGTCGTACTTGCCCTTCACACCGTAGTGCAACGCACCCTGGCCGAGTTCGTTGGCGTTGGGATCTTCAGCGACAAACAACACATCGTAGAAGCCGTTTTCACGTTCTTCCTTGCTCGGGCCCTCGCCGGGCTTGGGCGGTTTCGCACCAAACGGATTTTTCATCATCTCGGCGACGGCGCCGGCCATCTGTTTGCCGGCATCGCCTGCGCTGGTCAGCATCATCTCGTCGTACTGAAAATCCTCACCGTAAAGATGGCCGAGCAGGTAGTTGCTGCGATGCACGTTCTTGGTGTTGATCGGCGCCATGACGAAGGGCGCGGACCACTTGCCGAGGTCATTCTCGTGCGAGGGGATCATGCCGTTTGGCTGAGTGGGTCCTTCGAAGCCGGGCGTCAGGCTGAACGGGCTGGCAAGCGTCTTAACAATGGCCGGGTTCTTTGCCGCGGCGGCCATGGTGGCCGTAAAGCTCGCGGCCGTACCGCCTGAGAACGTGCCCTGCATCGCCCGCACACGACCACGAACACGCGAGGATGGTTTACCGAACCGCTTGATCGCTTCTTTTTGCGCCATCAACACACCGAGATCGAAGGGGATCGAATCAAACCCGCTGGAAAAGCAGATTCTTGCGCCCGATGCCTTGGCGGCTTCGTGGTGCTCCGCAATCTTCTCCGCCATCCACGCCGGTTCGCCGCAAAGATCAGCGTAGTCGGTACCGGTCGCGACGCAGGCCGCCAGCAGTTTGTCACCATAAAGCTGATACGGACCGACGGTGGTGATAACGACCCGGGTGCGCTGACACATCGCCTCCAGTTCGCCCGCGTCATCCGCATTGGCAACCACCAGCGGTGTGTCCGCCGGCGCGCCGATCTCTTCGCGCACCGACTCGAGTTTTTCCTGGCTCCGTCCTGCCATCGCCCATGTCGGCGCATCATCGGATTGGCCGTAATGATCACTCAGGTATTCAGCGACGAGGCGACCGGTGTAGCCGGTGGCACCGTAGACGATGATGTCGAATTCTTTTGGGTCGTTAGAGCGTGTCATTGTTTCTCCGGTGTCGGGCTGCCTGCCGACGCTGTTCGTCGGAAGCCGTGAGACTATCAGGAAACCGGTGCGTCGCGGATTTCAATCCGTACAGGTAAGCAAATATGAATCTGGCCATTCGTGTAACGACACAACCGACGCCCATAAACACCACCAATATGTCATCGGATTTGTCCGACTGGCGATACAACGACGGTTTAGCGACCTTTGTGAGGCCAGAGAATTCAGCGTCCTTGCATGCCACGACAACACTCCCCGGGAGCTTGAGACCGGATGCCACAATTGTGTTTAGCGCTATCAGTACAGCGAGCTCCTTTGTCCTTGAAGTCCCAGCTTACTGCAGCTGTAGCTAGACTCGAAAAATGAGAACGCGTCCCCATATCTAATTGAATTCATGGGATATCTTCCCATCAGCAAACAGAGGAGAAGGGGTGTGAGAAACTTTTTCAGGTCAATGGCAATTCCGTACCTGTTTATCGTTCTATTGGTCGGCGCGCTCGGCTACATGATGGCGTACACCGTGCAGTCCGGGAATGTGGCCGTCGAGCGCACACTCGGCAAGGTCAATCACACCGAGCAGCTGCAGGGTCTCAATTTCAAAGCCCCGATCCTGACGACCAAACAGGAATTCAGCGCCAAGGAAATCGCGATCGATATTGACGATCTCCGGCCGAAGGCTGCGGACAATCTGTCGCTCCGTGATCTCGATGTCTCGGTCTACTACCGCGTACCGCCTGAACGTATTTCGGAGCTGTATGTGAAATACGCGGCGTCCGCAGTCCGCGGGCCGGACGGCATCTGGTTACCGGCATACGGGCTGGTCGTACGCGAGGCGCGCGCCGCGATCTACGAGAAGGTGTCCGAGATCGACAGTCTGCAGCTTCACAAGCAGCGTGAATTGCTGCAAAACGAAGTGCTGGCGGAACTGCAGGGTCGTCTGGAGAAGTCCGACTCCGGCGACATCTTCGTAACGCGTATCGTAGTCCGGGCACTGAACACGGACCCGAGTATCGAGGCAGCGATTCGAGAGGCGGTGGAAGCCGAGAAACGTCTCGAAGCCAAGCAGGTGCAGGTTGAGATCGCCAAGAAGGATGCGGAGATCGAAATCGAACGCGCCAAGGGTGTCGCCGAAGCCAATAGCATCATCAACAAGAGCCTGACGGCCGAGTATCTGCAGCACGAAATCAACAAGGCGCTGCATGAGTTCGCCGAGAACGAAGGCAGCGTGGTTGTCATCCCCGCGAATATGCAGGGTTTCGATCTGATTCTGGATTCGAGCTCACTGCGACGATCTTCCAGCGACGAATAGACGCGTCAGCGTCACGGTAAACAGCCGCGGTTCGAGAGGGCCGCGGCTTTTTTCATGGCTACTTACGACCCGGACGCCTCCAGCAGCGGGCGCGGATCGTAGTAGAGTCGTATCGACACGATCTGTCCTTCGTCAATTTTCAGGCAGTGGGCCTCTTCCAGCGTGACGCCTGCGCCCGAAAATGTGAATACCAGCTCCGCGCAGGCACCGCTCTCTCCTTCAAAGGCCTGTTTGACCTCTTTCAATTCCACCGACGGTGCAACCCGGTTGAGAAACGCAATGATCGCCTCTCTACCGACAATGGGCTCAGGCAGCAGCGCACCGTAAAACGTCGCGTCCTCGCTGAGCGGAAGATCGTTCGCGGACTTCGTTTCGAAGACGGAAAAGTAAGCATTGAGTACAGTGTACTCGTCGTCCTTGGAGACAGCTTTCCCAGGCCATAAGGAGACGCAAAGCAACAGACACAAAATGGCCCGCATCAGGAATCACACAGGTCATTTGAAATGGGCAACCGACTGCCACAGCGCAGGCCTGTATTCTGGAACAAACTGGTCGGTTGGTGCATCTAGTTCAACGTCCTGTCGTCTGCAAGCGTGCTCGCCTGGTCTTCACTGTGGTAGTCGATAATCTGAGACCTGAATTCGGCAAACTGATCCTCCGTGATCGCGTCGCGGTCCAATAGCCATTGGAACTTCCCGATCTCTCGTTGCGGCTCATTGCTGAAATCAACGGTTCCATACCACCGGAACCACTGATTTTTGCGACGCGTCTCGATCTCCTCTTTGATGCTGTCGTGCGAGTCGTCCTTGATAATGAAGATTCGCCCTTTCTCGCTGTCGAGGGTGGTGTAGGAACTCCGCAAAATCCAGTAGAGCGCCAGAAAAACCAGGCCAAGCGTCAGCCAGATAGAGCCCTTGATCTCACCTGTTTCCATAAACCGGGAAACGACGATAAAGCCGCCGAGCAAAAACCACAGCAGGCCCACATTGCGATACCAGTCATTGCGCTCCTCAACTTCACCGCTACCCGTTTCGATTGCGCCGTACTCCACTGAGAACGTCCTACTGCCGCTCTTGTCCTTGATCGTGTATTCCAGAAGATCTTCCTGAAAGTCGAACGCTGTGCGATTGGAGAATCTCTTCTGTGTGATGTTCATTGTTTTCCTTTCCTTTTGGTGCTCGTCTTCGCGCTCGTCAGTCTCGCATGCAGTCTGGCGACCCACTCTCGAGTCTGACTTTTTATTGCGGCGCGCCGGTTCGTGTTCGTGTTATTGCCGGCTTGTTCAGCTTATCGCCGTTCCCGTTCGTACGCATCGCTGAAACCAATGATGCGGCGGGTTTCAATCTTGTCGCCGTTCTGGAATTCGTTCATGCGCCCCGAGACCTCCAGCATCGCCTGGCCAATTTGCCGGGCGCGAACGGCCACGCCAACCGGGCGAAAAAACCAGAACAAGGCGTCCTGCCCCAGATGGGACTCTTCGATGGTCGGGCCGATGTAGTCCGGCCGATAAGCGATCACCGTCAGTTTGTTTTGCTCGGCAAAACCAAACAGTGCCTGCTCCGCACGCACTTTCTGTCGCGCCCACATCATCCGGGAGTCCTCCGAGATATCGCTCGAGCTGATGTAGTGGAATGAGATATCGGGCTTTTGGCTGACGTCGACCCACGCCTCGACAAAACGCAGCGGGAAATCGACATGAATCTTCGCGTACGTCTCCTCGTCCATGCCGACGGCGCTGGTTCCCAGCGCCCAATACACCGCATCCGAGTCTGCGACCTGGTCGCGAATCGCCGTGTAGTCTTCGTAATCCATGTGCGTGGTGAGCCGGATCTTGCCGTCAGCGACACCTGCATCCATCCGCGGCGTGATGCGCCGGGTGATCACGTGGATGGTCTCGATGTGTGGGTCCGCAAGCGCCGCTTTCAGGATACCGTCGCCGGCTGTGCCGCTGGCGCCGAAAATCGTGACGGTCGAATAGGCGGTTCGGTCACCATCGGCTAGTGGCACGCTGCTGTCGTCGAGCAGCAAGCGGACAGCAGCGAACAGGTAGAACGCAGCAAACAGCGCAACAGCGGCGAGGAGGATGCGTCTGAGTCTTGGGAACTTCACATCACCTCCATTGCGCGGTCGTGGACGGCCGTCAGCGTGCTGACAAGTATGACTGACTGACGACACGGCGCCACCCACACAGGCGCCGTTGACCGCCAGTCTTTAACGCGA
>JBCCNM010000143.1:0-7504 GCA_039025835.1 Pseudomonadota bacterium
GCCGGATTCCCGACCGGGCTGAAGTGGAGCTTTATGCCGCGTGAAGCGCCGGTGCAGAAATACATCGTGTGTAATTCAGACGAGAGCGAACCCGGCACCTGTCACGACCGGGAGACGCTCCGCTTTAACCCGCATGCGCTGGTGGAGGGCATGGCGATTGCCGGTTTCGCGATGGGGGCGACCGTCGGCTACAACTACATACGCGGTGAATTTATCGATGAGCCGTTTCCGCGGTTCGAGGCGGCGGTGAAGGAGGCATACCAAGCCGGCCTGCTCGGTAAGGACATTCAGGGTTCCGGTATCGACTTTGATCTGAACACCTTCCTCGGGGCCGGAGCCTACATCTGTGGAGAGGAGACGGCGTTGCTCGAGTCGCTGGAGGGCAAACAGGGCAAGCCGAGATTCAAACCGCCGTTTCCGGCAAATTTTGGTCTTTATGGCAAGCCGACCACGATCAACAACACGCAGAGCCTCGCCAGCGTGCCGTCCATCATCCGCAACGGCGCGAAGTGGTTTGCGGAGCTCGGAGTCGAAAACAGCGGTGGCACCGCACAGTTTTCCGTGTCCGGTCACGTCGAGAAGCCGGGCAATTTCGAACTGCCTATGGGTATCCCGTTCCGGGAATTGTTAGCGATGGCCGGCGGCGTCTGGAAAGGCCGCAAGCTCAAAGCTGTGATCCCCGGCGGCTCGTCAGTCCCGGTTATGCCGGCCGAGAACATCCTGGATTGCACAATGGATTACGACTCGCTGCAAAAGGCGGGTTCGTCGTTTGGCACCGGTGCCGTCATGGTCATGGACGAGACCACCTGCATGGTCAAGACGCTGCGGCGAATTTCGCGTTTCTACATGGCCGAGTCCTGTGGGCAGTGCACACCGTGTCGTGAGGGCACGGGCTGGCTGTATCGAATGCTGACGCGCATTCTCGAAGGTCGCGGTGAAGAAGCGGATCTCGACAAGCTGCTTGATGTGGCGAACAAGATAGAGGGGCATACGATCTGTGCGCTGGGTGATGCGGCAGCCTGGCCCGTGCAGAGTTTTCTAAAGCACTACCACCACGAATTTGAATACATGATTCGCAACCAGGGCCGGAGCATCGTCGACGAGTCGACAGAGGCTGCGGCATAGGCATGAGCGACGACAAGATCACAATCGAGGTCGACGGGGTAGCGGTCGAAGCAAGCCGGGGCGAGATGGTCATCCAGGTGACGGACCGCATCGGCAACTACATCCCACGCTTTTGTTACCACGAAAAGCTGAGCATCGCGGCGAATTGTCGGATGTGCCTGGTCGAAGCTGAAATGGGTGGACGCGCCGCGCCGAAACCACTGCCGGCGTGTGCAACCCCGGTAGCTGATGGCATGAAAGTCTTCACGCGCTCGCCTAAAGCGATCGCGGCACAGCGCGCCACAATGGAATTTCTGCTGATCAATCATCCACTCGATTGTCCGATTTGTGATCAGGGCGGCGAATGTGAATTGCAGGATCTTGCGGTTGGCTACGGCCGGGACATCTCGCGCTACAACGACGGCAAGCGCGTGGTCAAAGACAAGGACATCGGACCACTGGTCTCAACCGACATGACGCGCTGCATTCACTGCACTCGCTGCGTGCGATTTGGAGAAGAGGTCTCGGGCATCCCGCAGCTCGGCACGACTGAGCGCGGCGAGAAAATGAAAATTGGCACCTACGTCGAGCAGAGCGTCGACCACGAACTGTCGGCCAACATCATCGATCTGTGCCCGGTAGGTGCGCTGAACAACAAGCCATATCGCTACAGTGCGCGTGCCTGGGAAATGATTCAGCACGATGCCGTATCGCCGCACGATTGCGTGGGATCCAATCTGTATGCACACACCCTGCGCGGCACCGTGAAACGCATCGTGCCGCGCAACAACGACGCGATTAACGAAACCTGGATCGCGGACCGTGACCGGTTCAGCTATGAAGCCATCTATTCGCCGGACCGCCTGCAGACTCCCCGTGTGAAGGAGGGTGGTGAGTGGCGCCCAATCTCGTGGGAGGAGGCGCTGGAAAGACTGGCGGAGGTGTTGAAAACCGCTGAGCGTCGTTCTGCGGCGCTGGTCAGTCCCAGCGCAACGCTCGAAGAGGGCCATCTGGTCGCGAAGCTGTTTGAGGCTCTGGACTCGGGCAACCTCGATCACCGCCTGCGCCGCCGCGATTTCTCCGACCAGGATAATGATCCGTTGATGCCGACACTCGGCGTCGAGATTGCTGACGTCGATACGCAGGATGCCATTCTCGTTATTGGCTCAAACCTGCGCCACGAGGCGCCGATACTTGCGCACCGGGTGCGCAAGGCAGCGCTGGCCGGGGCCAGCGTCAGCTTTGTAAACACAGACGACTACCGCTTCCTGTTTGACCAGCACGCGAAAGTGACCGGGGGCGGCCTGGTCGACATGCTTGCAGGTGTCGTGGCCTCCGTCGACGCCGAGATGCCGCCGGGCATTGACGCCTTACTCCAGGGCGTGACCCCGACCGCGGAGCAAAGAGCGATCGCTGCGTCACTGCAGGATGCTGACAAGGCGTTATTGATCGTCGGTAACATCGCTGGTCGGCACGGCGCGTACGCGGCGCTTCGCGATCTCGCGGCGTTCCTCGCAGACGCCACCGGTGCAACGCTGGGTAGCTTGTCGGAAGGCGCCAATTCAGCAGGCCTGTCGCTGGCCGGTGTCTTGCCGCATCGGACGCGTTCGGGCATGAATGCGGCGGAGATCATTGCCGATAAACTGGACGCTTTGCTGCTGCTGAATGTCGAACCGGATGCCGACCTGCCGGCAGACCTTGGCGAGCACCAATTCATTGCTGCGTTGACCCCGTTCGTCTCTGAGGCTCTTGAGGCCAGCGCGGATCTTTTATTGCCGATCGGCACCTGGGCAGAAACCTCCGGAACCTATGTCAATGTCGCCGGCACCTGGCAGAGCTTCAAGGGTTTTGCCAATCCGGTGGGTGAATCCCGGCCGGCATGGAAAGTGCTGCGCGTCCTTGGCAACCTGGTCGATGCGGACGGTTTTGACTACGTAACCAGTGACGATGTGCTGCAAGACGCTCGCGCGGCGATTGGTGTTGTCGATGCGAGGACGCCGTATACCGCATCGGCCACGCACGCGAAGCCCAACGGTGAGGACTCACCGGCGGCGGTTATTGATACGCCGATCTACTCGGTCGACAGTCTGGTCAGGCGCGCCAATGCGCTGCAGCAGACGGTCGAGGCCCGGCGAGTACGAGAGGGTACCGACGGATGAACGCAGTTATGCAGCTGTGGAATTCGCTGGACCCGATGATCCAGTATTTGATCGTCTCCACATTCAAGATCCTGATTGTGACCGTCGGTGTTATTTTGACCGTGGCGTTTTCGACCTATTTCGAACGCAAGGTGATTGGCAGCATGCAGTCACGTGTCGGACCGAATCGCGTTGGCCCGCTCGGACTCGGGCAGCCGTTTGCCGACGTTATCAAGCTGCTGGTCAAGGAAATCGTTGTCCCGTCCAAGTCGAACAGATTTCTGTTCGTTATTGCGCCGCTGCTGACGCTGGTGCCCGCACTGGCGGCCTGGGCCGTCATGCCGCTGCACCCGGGGTTCGTTATCGCCGATATCAACGCCGGTCTGCTGTACGTGCTCGCTCTGACGTCAGTCGGTGTGTACGGCGTGATCCTCGCGGGTTGGGCGACCAATTCAAAGTATGCGTTGCTGGGCGCGATGAGGTCGGCGGCGCAGATCGTCGCCTACGAGATCGCGATGGGCTTTGCGCTGGTCGGTGTGCTGATGGCGTCACGCAGCCTCAACCTTGGTGACATCATTGCGGGGCAGTCCGGTGGAATCGGCAACTGGTACGTCTGGTGGCTGTTTCCGCTGTTTATTGTGTACTGGATCTCCGGTGTTGCCGAGACCAATCGGGCACCGTTCGACGTGGCCGAGGGTGAATCTGAAATCGTTGCCGGATTTCATGTCGAGTATTCCGGGGTAGCGTTTGCGCTGTTTTTCCTCGCTGAATACGCCAACATGGTGCTTATCTCCGGCATGGTGGCCATCTTCTTCCTGGGCGGCTGGGCTTCGCCGTTTGCCGGTGCCGACTGGCTGGCCGGCCTTCCCGTGCTCGGCGTACTGGCGCAGGACGGATTCCCATGGCTGTTCGCGAAGATCGCCTTCTTTATGTACTCCTTCTTCTGGTTCCGCGCGACGTTCCCGCGCTACCGCTACGACCAGATCATGCGTCTGGGCTGGAAGGTGTTCATCCCCGTTACCATCGTCTGGATTGTTGTCGAGACGGTGATGGCCTGGGCCCAGGTCGGTCCCTGGTCCGTTGCGTAGAGGCGCCGGTTCATGACCCAGCTCATCAGTTACGTCAAGACTTTCGCGCTTTGGGAGCTGCTGAAGGGGCTTCGCATCACGTCGAGGAACTTCTTCAGAAAGAGTGTGACGCTCGAGTACCCGGAGGAGAAAACACCGCAGTCGCATCGCTTCCGCGGTCTGCACGCGCTGCGGCGCTACCCCAACGGTGAAGAGCGCTGTATTGCCTGCAAGCTGTGCGAGGCTGTCTGCCCGGCGCTCGCCATCACGATTGAGTCCGACGTCAGCGATGATGGTACCCGCCGTACTACGCGCTACGACATCGATTTGTTCAAATGCATCTACTGCGGCTTCTGCGAAGAGGCATGTCCGGTCGATGCGATTGTCGAAACACGC
Source organism: Pseudomonadota bacterium (assembly GCA_039025835.1). GTDB lineage: Bacteria > Pseudomonadota > Gammaproteobacteria > Steroidobacterales > Woeseiaceae > UBA1847. The sequence goes on from JBCCNM010000143.1 coordinate 4,706, forward strand.
ATTCACGAATACCACATGGAGTCGCCTGGCGAGAACATCATGACCAAGGACAAGCTGTTGGCCGTCGGCGAAAAGTACGACGCCATGATCACCGCGGACAAGGCGGCAGACGCTCCGTATCGATAGATGCAACGATGATGTCCGAGGCAATCCTGTTTTATCTGTTTGCGGCTGTCCTGCTTGGCGCCGCGTGCGGGGTGGTGTTCTCAAAGAACCCGATTCATTCGATCATGTTCCTGGTCCTGACCTTCTTCCAGAGCGCCATTCTCTGGTTGATGGCCGAGGCCGAGTTCCTCGCCATCGTGCTGGTGCTGGTATACGTCGGGGCCGTCATGGTGTTGTTCCTGTTTGTGGTCATGATGCTCGAAGTCGATGTCGAGGCTCTGCGGCAGGGGATGTCGCGCTATGCGCTGCCAGCACTATTGATTGCAGCGGTTATGACCGTGGAACTCATTCAGGTCATCTGGTTGCGCAGCGGTGAAGCCGAACTGGCTGGCGGTTTTGCGCCGCTACCCGAGGGCTACGACAACACAAAGGCGCTAGGCGAGGTGTTGTACACCGAACACGTCTACGCATTCGAGATTGCTGCGGTTGTCCTTTTGCTGGCAATCGTAGCCGCCATCACCCTGACGATGCGCAAGCGGCCGAACCTGAAAGTGCAGGACATCTCGGCGCAGGTGGCTGTGCGTGCCAAGGACAGGGTGCGCGTGGTGCAGATGGAGCCGGAGAAAAAATCGTGATCGGCCTGCAGCACTACCTCACGCTGTCCGCCTTGCTGTTTGTGCTCAGCATCGCCGGCATCATCATCAACCGACGCAATCTGATCCTGATCCTGATGTGCATCGAATTGATGTTGCTTGCAGTCAACTTCAATTTCATTGCGTTCTCGCGCTATCTCGGGGACGAGCTTGGGCAGGTGTTTGTGTTCTTTATTCTGACGGTGGCTGCCGCGGAGGCGGCGATTGGTCTGGCGATCCTCGTTGTGCTGTTCCGCAACAAGCGGTCGATCAATGTCCAGGAACTGAACACGATGAAGGGATAGGGGGATGATCGACGTTTACCTGACCGTCGTGCTTGCGCCGTTGATTGCAGCGGTTGTTGCGGGTCTGTTTGGCCGCCGGATCGGGCGGACCGCGTCGCACTGGCTGACCATCCTCGCCGTCGGTCTGTCGAGCGCCCTGTCGTTCTATGTGTTGTACGCGATGGTCATAAACGGCGCGCCGGCCGAAAACATCTCGCTTTACACCTGGGCCGTGGTCGACGGCCTGCGCATGGAGGTCGGATTCCTCGTAGATCGTCTCACCGCGTTGATGATGTGCGTTGTGACGTTTGTCTCCCTGATGGTGCACATCTACACGATCGGCTATATGCACGACGATCCCGGTTACCAGCGTTTCTTCAGCTACATTTCGCTGTTTACCTTCGCCATGCTGATGTTGGTCATGTCCAACAACTTCCTGCAGCTCTTCTTTGGCTGGGAAGCAGTAGGCCTGGTGTCATACCTGTTGATCGGCTTCTGGTTCAAAAAGGAAACTGCGATCTTCGCCAACCTGAAGGCGTTCCTTGTTAATCGCGTTGGTGATTTCGGTTTCCTGCTCGGTATTGCCGGCGTGGTCATGATGACCGGTTCACTGGATTACGCGACCGTGTTTGGTCAGGCGGAGTCGATTGCCGCACAGGATATCGAGGTGTTCGGCGGGACGCCGTGGAACGCGATGACCGTGATTTGCATCCTGCTGTTTATCGGCGCCATGGGTAAATCAGCGCAGGCGCCACTGCACGTATGGCTGCCAGACTCCATGGAAGGGCCGACGCCGATTTCCGCACTGATTCACGCCGCAACGATGGTGACCGCAGGGATTTTTATGGTGGCACGGATGTCACCGCTGTACGAGTTGACGACGACGGCCCTGGCCGTGGTGATCGTGATCGGCGCGATTACGGCGTTCTTTATGGGCTTGCTCGGCATCATCCAGAATGACATCAAGCGGGTTGTTGCGTACTCCACGCTGTCCCAGTTGGGTTACATGACAGTGGCGCTCGGTGCATCTGCCTACGGCGCCGCGATCTTCCATTTGATGACGCATGCCTTCTTCAAGGCTTTGCTGTTCCTGGCAGCAGGCTCGGTCATTATTGCCATGCACCACGAGCAGGACATTCGCAAAATGGGTGGCTTGAAGAAGTACTTGCCGATCACGTACTGGACGTCGCTGGTGGGTTCACTGGCGTTGATCGGCTTCCCCGGTCTGTCCGGATTTTTCTCAAAAGACCTGCTGATCGAAGCGGTGCACTACTCGCACTGGCAGGGGCAGGGCGCGGTGTACTGGATTGCCTACCTGAGTGTCCTGCTGGGTGTGTTTATTACCGCGCTGTATTCATTCCGGATGTTCTTCCTGGTGTTCCACGGCGAGGAACGGATGGACGCCGAGACACGTTCGCATCTGCACGAAACGCCGTGGGTTGTGACCGGACCACTGGTGCTGCTCGCGATTCCGTCGGCGGTCATCGGCTGGGTGACGGTGGAACCGGTGTTGTTCGGTGGCTTTTTCGGCGATGCGATCCAGGTGAGCCCGGCACGGGACGTGCTGGCCACATTGTCGACGGAAAAATGGGAGTCCAGTCTCGCGCTGCTGCTGCACGCACCGATGACTCTGGCCTTCTGGTTTGCACTAGCCGGTGTCGTGCTGGCGTGGTTCCTGTGGCTCAAGCGGCCGGACATCCCCGAGAACCTGCACAAACAATTCCACGGCTTGTACGTCCTGCTGGAGCGCAAGTACTTTTTTGACGATCTGTGGATTA
>JBCCNM010000144.1:0-7492 GCA_039025835.1 Pseudomonadota bacterium
TGACGATATCGTTGTAGAGCGCGAGGCCGATCCGGTACGACTCACGCTGGGCCGGTGTTGGTCCGTAGACGCTCGTGCCCGGTGCGAAGCGTGCGTGCCACAGTCGGTTGGCCACCGTCATCTCTTCCCAGTCGTGATAGATGTCACGCGTAGAGTTGCCTGATAGACGCTCTTTCTGGTCCAGCAGACGGTCTTTCAGGGACACAGCGATCTCGTACAGAGCGCCGTCGGTCGTCGACCGCCTGAGTGCCGACATCGCAGCACCCAGCTCGACGTTTAGGCGATCGATGGATCTACGGGTGCCGTCGGAAACGCGCAGCAGTTCATCGAGCTGCTGGTCGAAAATCACCCGGTCTTCCTGGCTCGAGCCCGGCAGCACCGGATCAGGTCGGATCGAAACCACTTCAATCGGCATTGTCTGGTCGATGCGCTTCATGACGCCGTCCTTGCGGATCGACATGCTGACCTCGTAGCTACCCGGCGCGACCATGACACCGAAGCCGGGGTCGAAGTAATCGTCTTCTGCGGTTGGCGTCCACGCATTCAGTGACGGGTAGCGCAGATTCCAGGCGACGCGATGGAAGCCGGCCTCGGCCGGACCTTCAACGTGCTGGATAACATTGCCGTTGCTGTCGATGACCGTCAGGACCACCGCCGGATCATCCTCGCGAGCCTCATCGATTATCGAGTCGAAGGAGGGGAAGCGAACGTCTTCATTTTCTTTCTCTTTCTCCTTCTCGACCTTTCGCCGGGCGTCCTTGTCAGTCATGACCGATTCGGCCAGGTAGTACGTCAGGATGGCACCAAAGTCCGGGTTCTCCGCCACGTAGAATGCGTCACCCTGCGAGGCCTGGCAGCCGTTCTCGCTGCAGCCGAGGTCGCGTTTTTGCACGTACCAGGGCGCCTGGCGGACCGGGAACAGCACCTGCCCCGATTCCAGCATGTCCTCGGTTACGTCCCTGAGTGGCGAATAATCGTCCAGCACGTAGAAGCTGCGGCCGAAAGTCGCGCCGACGAGGTCGTTCTCACGAGTCTGGATCGCCAGGTCGCGGAACGGGATGTTCGGCACGCCGCCTTTGAGCTTGGTCCAGCTGCCGCCGCCGTTGACGGTGAAGAACACACCGAACTCGGAGCCGACAAACATCAGGCCCGGCTTGACGTGATCCTGCACGACACGCCAGAGGATGTGCCGTTCCGGCAGGTCGGACGAAATGCTCTTCCAGCGTCGGCCGCGGTCTTCGCTCTTCAGGATGTAAGGCGCGAAGTCACCGCTCTTGTGATCATCGACGACGACATACACCGTGTCCGGGTCGTGCAGATCGGCCTTGATGTCGTTGACGAAGAAGCGGTCCGGCACGCCCGGCAGCTTGTCGATGCGTCGCCAGGTCTGTCCGCCGTTCTCTGTCACCTGTATCAGTCCGTCATCCGTACCGGCATAGATCAGGTTCTCGTCCAGCGGCGATTGGGAGACGTTGACAATGGTGTTGAACTCGGACATCGCGTACAGGTCCCACGGCGCGTCATAGCTCCACGTACGCCCCATCAGAGGCGCGTCCACGCGACGCTCGTCGCGAGTCAGATCGCCGGAGATCGCCGTCCACGAGTCGCCGTAGTCGTCACTGCGCCAGACACGTTGTGACGCGAAGAACACGGTCTTCGAGTCGTGCGGGCTGATCAGCACCGGGGCGTCCCAGTTGTAGCGATCGGGCGGTTCGCCTTCGGCCGCCTGTGGCCGGATATACACTTGCTCACCCGTTCTGCGGTCATAGCGCACCATGTTTCCCTGCTGCCACATCGCGTAGATGATGTCCGGGTTGTTTGGGTCAACGGCAGACTGGTGGCCGTCGCCGAACAGCGTGACGAACCAGTCTTCATTGGTGATGCCGTGGGCGCTCATCGTGCGTGAGGGACCACCCTGTGAGTTGTTGTCCTGCGTGCCGCCATAGACGTTGTAGAAGGGCAGGTCGTAGTCGACGGCAACCTTGTAGTACTGCGTGATCGGCAGGTTCGCGGCGTAGCGCCAGGTCTCGCCGAGGTCATAACTCTCGTAGACACCGCCGTCGTTGCCGACCAGCAGGTACTCAGGATCGTTCGGATCAAACGCCATCGCGTGGTGATCCACATGCTTGGTCTCGTGTTCGAGACGCTCGAAGTTGTCGCCGCCGTCCTCGGTGACGTGCAGGTGCACGTCCATCTGGTAAACGCGGTCAAACTTGTGCGGGCTCGCGAAAATCTCCTGGTAGTAATGCGGGCCGGTGCCGCTCGACAGGTAGTCGTTTTTCTTCTCCCACGTCTCGCCACCGTCGGCCGAACGCCAGAAGCCGCCCGTGCGGTTTGCCAGTTCGATCGTTGCGTAAATCACGTCAGGGTCCAGCGGGGACACGGCAAGGCCGGTCTTGCCCATCACTTCATCGGGCAGGCCCTTGGTCAGCTCGCGCCACGTCTCACCGCCATCGACCGACTTGTGGATACCGGTGCCCGGCCCGCCGTCGAGCAGCACGGCAACTGAACGAATTCGCTGCCAGGAAACAGCATACATCACGTCCGGGTTGCGCGGGTCCATGTGCACTTCGGAAACACCGGTGTACTGGTCATCGATGTCGGTGTTGCCCAGGCCGTCGCCAAGGACCTTGTCCCACGTCTCGCCGCCATCGGTGGTCTTGAACAAACCGCGGTCACCGCCGCCGGACCACAGCGGTCCCTGTGCTGCAACGAATACGGTGTTCGAGTCGCGCGGGTCGATGACAATCATGCCGATGCGTTCGGAGTCCTCGAGGCCCATTTTCTCCCAGTTCTGGCCGCCATCACGTGACCGGAACAGGCCGGAACCGTAACCGGCATGTCGCCCGGAGACGTTCTCACCCGTGCCTACCCAGATGACGTTCGGGTTGTTCGGGTCAATGGCGAGGCTGCCGATTGAATAGCTGTCTTCGTTGTCGAAGATTGGCGTCCACGTCGTTCCACGGTTCTCGGTTTTCCAGACGCCGCCAGAGCCTACGGCGACGTACCAGGTGCTCTGTCGCTCCGGGTGGATCGCGATGTCGGAGATACGGCCGGACATGAAGGCCGGACCGATAGAGCGCCATTCGAGACCCTTGAAGGTGGACTCATTAAAACCCGGTTTCGACTCTTCATCGTCGTCAGCGAGTACGGGGAAAGACAGAACCAGGCCGAGAACGGCCGTGAGCCAGTAACGCATAAGGTTGCCCCTGTATCTTTTTGTTGTGCGCCGATTATAGGGGAGGGCGATCAAACGCGCAGACAAAAAAAGACCGGCCAGCGGCCGGTCTTTCGATCGAAATGTGCGCGTTGCCTGCTCAGGCTTTTCGAGCCATGCGGCTGATGCCCAGTCCGAGGATGCCCATCATCAAAAGAGCAAGCGGACCGGGTTCCGGAACGCTGGCGCACGGGTCCTGGCTGATCGACATATTGCCTACACCCCAGTCCGCCAACGGGTCTACGATCACGCTGGTGATCGTCTCGCAGCTGTTCGCCGCGAACACGGCGTAGCCTCGAGTAGTATCATCGTTGATGCGGAAGTAGTGTTCGCTGGTCGTGTACTCGCCATTGGCGCCCTGGATCCATGCCAGCGCATTGAATGACGCGCCCGTCCAGATAGACATCGCGCGAGTGCCGGCCGGCAGCAGGATTTCGAGGTAATTCTGGTTGGTGACGAACACGCCGTCGTGGGCATACTGCCACCAGTCCACTTCGCCCTCGCCATCACCAATTTCTTCGTACCGTACGTCCGAGTCCGAACCGTTAGCGCCTACGAAACAGATTTGTCCGGTCAGGCCTTCCGGCGTCTCCAGGCAATCGTTCTCATCGAGCGGGCCGCCCGGAATAAGCGTCATGTCGTAGGTGACGTCGCCGTTGCCGACCTGGCCTCCGTCATCGCCGCCGGATAACGGCGTTACGACGATCGAGTCTGCACTGGCGGCTGCAGATACGGTCAGCAGCAGTGCTGCGACAGAGCCTTTGAAAAGAGAGTGTTTCATCCGTGAATGTCCCAAAGCGTCTACTCAGTGTTTACAAAGCAATCGGTGTGCCAATCTACTTTTTCAGTAAAAACAGAGGGTTAGAATTTCGCCGCGATTGCTCCTGTCAAAAACTCCGACACCCTCTTAACAAAAGTCGGGCCCAACAAAAAAGCCCTCGCGAGGCGAGGGCTTTTCGTGTCAATCCGAGCAGGGTCCTAGTCGCCGAGCGAACCCATCTGCGACTGCTGATAATTCGCGAGGCCAACCTTCTCGATCAGCCCCAGCTGCGTCTCGATAAAATCAACGTGCTCTTCCTCGTTGTCGAGGATTTTCTTGAACAAGTCACGGCTCACGTAATCGCGAACCTTGTCGCAGTGCTCGATGCCGTCGCGCAGGTCGGGGATCGCGTCGTGTTCCAGTTCCAGGTCCGCCTCGAGGATTTCCTTGATGTCCTCGCCGATGCGCAGTCGACCGAGGTCCTGCAGATTGGGTAGGCCCTCCAGAAACAGGATGCGTTCAATGACCCAGTCTGCGTGGTTCATTTCCTCGATGGACTCCTTGTATTCGTAGTCGCCCATCTTGTCGAGGCCCCAGTCTTTGAGCATGCGTGAATGCAGGAAGTACTGGTTGATCGCGGTGAGTTCGTTCTTCAGAACCTTGTTCAGGTACTCAATAACCTTGGCGTCGCCCTTCATGCTGTCGTTCCTTCGTCAGGTTTAGACTCAATATAAGGCGCGCAGTCTAGCGACGAAATACACGGACGCAAGCACTATTTATTTAGTGAAAATCATTACTAATTAGGAACTTATCGCAGCCGAAAACGACTGGCGACACGCTCTGGTCAGGCGGTCGTGGGTCGATACAAAATCGGCTTGGGGTAGCTCAAGGCGGGCTTGCCAGAACGGGCCTGGCGGAGGATAGCAGCCGCGTCATCGGCACAGGATCCGCAGTTCATCGCCACACCCAACTCTTCCTGAAGCGCAGACAGGCTGGTGGTTCCAGCTTTTGCGGCCTGGCGGATTTCCTTGTCGGTGACAGCGTTGCAGATACAGACGTACATCGGTTTCCTCTTTCCGAACCGCTATTCAACTGCGAATGCGAATGATTGTCAATCACGGATGCGACTTAATGTGATGCAATACCCGTTTACGGATGTATCTGGTTTTCCGATCCCTGAAAGCGTCGGATTCGAAGCAATTTGCGCAAGTTTGTCAGCGCCGGTAGCGAGTTCACGCGCGGTGCTGTGACCTTTGCCCGTACAACTCGGACCGGGTTCATGGCACCATTCGCGTCTTCGCGCGCTTCGCATTCGGGGACACATGGGCGAACAGTCAAGGAAGCTGTTGATCGTCGAGGACGATCCGGGGTTACTCAATCAGTTGAAATGGTGCTTTGAGGGCTATGAGGTCTTCACGGCAGAGGATCGTGCGTCTGCGATCGTGGAGCTGCGTCGTCATGAGCCGGCGGTGGTCCTGCAGGATCTGGGCCTGCCGCCAAAGCCCGAAGGTGTTGAAGAAGGGTTCGAGACGCTCGCTGAGACGTTGAAGCTCGCTCCGCACACTAAGGTGATCGTTGTCACCGGTAATGGCGACCAGGCAAACGCACTTAGCGCGATCGCGCAGGGCGCCTACGACTTTTACGAGAAACCGGTCGACACCGACACGCTTCGGCTGCTCGTGGATCGTGCTTTCAATATCGCCGAGCTCGAAGCCGAAAACCGTCGCCTGCAAAACCAGGTGCATGAATCACCGCTGGACGGCATCGTGGCCGCGAGCGAGTCGATGCTGGCGGTCTGCAAGATGATCGAGAAAGTCGCGCCTACCGACGTGACGACGCTGCTGCTCGGTGAGAGCGGCACCGGCAAGGAATTGCTGGCTCGCGCGGTGCACAAGTGCAGCCCGCGCGCCGAGGAGAACTTTGTCGCGATCAACTGCGCAGCGATTCCTGAAAACCTGCTGGAGTCCGAACTGTTCGGTCACGAAAAGGGCGCATTTACCGGCGCGGTGAAGACCACGCCCGGCAAAGTGGAAGTCGCCAACGGCGGCACGCTGTTTCTCGATGAGATCGGCGACATGCCGCTGCCGCTGCAGGCCAAACTGCTGCGATTCCTTCAGGAACGGGTCATTGAGCGCGTGGGTGGTCGGAAAGAAATCCCGGTCGACGTGCGCGTTGTCTGTGCCACCAACCAGAATCCAGAGCAGCTGATCCGCGAGGGCCTGTTCCGCGAAGACCTGTACTACCGCATCGCCGAAATCACGATCAACATTCCGCCGTATCGCGATCGCGAGGAGGGCAGGCTGATCCTCGCTCGCACTCTGCTGCAGAAATACGCCAAGCTGCAGAAAAGAGCAGTCAGCGGCTTCTCCGACGACGCCGTCGTAGCGATCGAGTCCTACAACTGGCCGGGCAATGTCCGCGAACTGGAAAACAAGATCAAGGGCGCGGTCATCATGGCGGACGGCAAATTTGTCAATGCCGGCGACCTCGGTCTTAACAATCTCGCCGACGACGAGGGTGAGAGCCTGAACCTGCGGGAGGTGCGCCAGCACGCAGAAACCAAGGCGATTCGCGTGGCGCTGACGAAGAGTTACGGCAACATTTCGAAGACAGCGGAACTGTTGGGTGTCACGCGTCCGACGCTCTACGACTTGCTGAGCAAGTACGGCTTGTCGGCCGAAGGCTATTCGAAGAAAGCCGCCGGGTCGTAGTCTCAACCGCAAGCTGTCGGGTCTGACTTACCGCGTCTTGAACTGATCCGGATTTAAATCGTGTCGCGCGAGCAGCTTGTAGAAATCCGTGCGGTTGCGCTTCGCCAGCCGCGCCGCCTGGCTCACATTTCCCATCGTGATCTGCAGAATCTGTGACAGGTAATTGCGCGTGAATTCGTCGCGCGCATCGCTGAACGACAGCAGCTTGCCGGCGTGTTCACCAAGAGACTGCTGCACCAGTTCGGCCGAGATCACCGGCGAACGGGAAAGCGCGACATTCTGGCGCACGACATTGGAGAGTTGGCGAATATTGCCCGGCCAGTCGGCGGTCACGAGCATCTCGACGGCCTCGGGCGCATAAACCTTGCGTTCCTGCCCGGCTTCCCGAGCGATCTCCTGCAGGAAGTGCGAAACCAGCAGCGGAATGTCTTCGCGACGATCATCCAGCGGCGGAATCTTGATATTGACGACGTTCAGTCGGTAGTAGAGATCCTCGCGAAACGAGCCTTCGCTCATCATCGCCTGCAGGTCCCTGTGCGTCGCTGAAATCACGCGGACGTCGACATCGATTGCGTCGGTGCTGCCGACCGGGCGAACTTGGTTTTCCTGAAGCACGCGCAACAGCTTCACCTGCAATCGCATCGGCATATCGCCGATCTCATCCAGCAGGATCGTGCCGCCCTCGGCGGCCTGGAACAGGCCTTCGTGGCGGCTCGTGGCGCCGGTGAAGGCGCCTTTCTCATGGCCAAACAGTTCAGACTCGAGCAGATTCTCGGCCATCGCTGAGCAGTTGATGCCGACAAA
>JBCCNM010000145.1:0-7478 GCA_039025835.1 Pseudomonadota bacterium
GTGACTTTGGCGAACGAGACTCACCCCATGCGCTTTGAGCAACTGTCGCTGCGCGACGGCTTGTCGCAGGTGGCGGTCGTCACGATGCTGCAGGACGCGGACGGTTTCCTGTGGTTTGGCACAGAGAACGGTCTGAATCGCTATGACGGCTATGAGTTCGTGCATTACAAGGCGGATCGAGGCAACCCGGACGCCCTGCGCAACGATTTTATTTACAGTCTCGCCGAAGCACCTGACGGCGCCATCTGGGTATCAACAAAAGGCGGCGGCGTCGCACGCTTCGACAAGAAAGCAGGCACCTTCCAGAGCTTTCGCCACAACCCCGATGATGCCCGAACACTGTCCGGCGACAACGTGCGTACGCTGCTTGTCGACAGCGATGGCGCCGTCTGGGCCGGCGTCCGCAACGGCGGCCTGAACCGCATTGACGCCAGCGGTGATGTACAGCGCTTCCCGTTGATTGAAGGCCGCATAGCAAGTGTGCACGCGCTGTACGAAGCCAGCGACGGTTCGCTGTGGGTTGGCGCGGATGAAGGACTGTTTCGCATCGACCGTGATTCCGGCGACACCCAAGCGTACCGCCACGACTCCCGCAATCCGAACACCTTGAGCTCCGATCGCATTCGCTCGATTCTCGTCGACCGTCAAGGCACCCTGTGGGTCGGCACGCTCGACGGCGGGTTAAATCGTCTGGACAGTGAATCCGGCGACTTTTCACACTTCAGGAACAGTGAATCGGCGCAATCCCTGAGCAGCGACCGGGTCACCAGCATCCTTGAGGACCGGGACGGCCGCCTTTGGATCGGTACGTCGCGCGGTCTTAACTTGCACATTGGCGGTACCGACCGCTTTGTGCGCTTCAACCACGACGCCTCCGATCGTGGCAGCCTCAGCAACGATGCGATCAGCTCGATGCTGCAGGACCGCAGCGGCTTGCTGTGGATCGGCACACTCGCGGCCGGTGTTAACAAATGGAATCCGCATTCCTGGGCGCTGGGCCTGCAGGAAAGTGAGCAAATCGCAGCGAGCGCCGATGCCAAGCCTATCGTAACAGCGTTGACGACATCGGAGGACACGCTGTGGATAGGCACATTTGGTGAAGGTCTCGTTGCCCGTGACCGCAGCAGTGACGCGCTGACGCACTACCGGCACAACCCTGACAATCCACGGAGCATCAGTGACGACCGCGTGATGAGTGTATTGCGCGCGAGCAACGGCGCGATCTGGGCCGGCACAATGCGAGGTGGCCTGAATCGCCTGAACCCGGAAACCGGTGCTGCGACGACTTACCGTAACGACCCCAACGACGACACCAGCCTCAGCGCCAATGGCGTCATGACGGTCTTCGAGGACAGCGAGCAGACGATTTGGGTCGGCACCTTCGGTGGTGGCATCAGTGTTTACAATTCGGCGACCGACTCCTTTTCCCGTATCGGTGTGGCAAACGACGTTCAGCCCGGCCTGAGCAGCCCGCGAGTCACCGCGTTTGCGGAGGATTCACACGGCAATCTGTGGATCGGTACGGACGGTGGTGGCCTGAATCTGTACATGCGCGATTCCGGTCTTGTCTATGCCTATCGGTTTGACCAGAACGATCCGCGCAGCCTGTCGTCGGACACCATCTACTCCCTGCACGTCGACAGCCTGGATCGCGTATGGGTCGGCACGCGTGATGCCGGGCTCGACCGCGTGGTAGGCAGTTCGGTTCGCCCGGACGCCATCCGTTTTACTAACGTGGATCAAAATGACGGCCTCAGCAATGACGTGGTCAACGGTATCCAGTCCGACGCGTCCGGCCGCCTGTGGCTCAGCACAAACTACGGCATCACCCAGGTAGACCCGAGCACCGGCACGTTCCGCCAGTTGCACCGCGACGACGGTCTGCAGGGGGAAGAGTTTAACTTCGGCGCACACCATCGCAGCGACGACGGCACGCTGTTCTTCGGTGGCCTGCAGGGATACAACGAATTCAAGCCCGAGAGGCTGCCGGCCAGTGCGGCGATTCCGCCCGTCGTGCTGACCGGTTTTTTCCTTGGCGGCGGAGGCAAACAGCCGGTGCCGGATACCGGCGTACTCGATCTCGATTACCAGGACGACAACATTTCGTTTGAGTTCGCTGCACTGGACTTTGCCTCGCCACAAAACAACCGCTACCAGTACAAGCTCGAAGGCTTCGACAAGGACTGGATCGATCTTGGCAATCGTCGGCGTGTGACTTACACCGATCTCGACGACGGTGCTTACGTGCTGCGCGTCAAGGGCGCAAGCGCCGATGGTGTCTGGAACCACACCGGTGTGGCATTGCCGATCACTGTTGCGCCGGCACCGTGGCTTTCCTGGTGGGCCTACCTTGGCTACGTCGCAGCGGCCGTGCAGGTTTGCCTGTTCCTGTGGCTCGGCCATCGCCGCAAGATCCGCCGCGAGGAAGAGTACAGCGAGCGACTCGAACGCGAAGTTAACGAGCGCACCAACGAACTGGCACAGCGCAGCGAAGAGCTCGCCATGCTGAATGAATCCTTGCACCAAAGCAGTCTCAGTGACCCGCTGACCGGCCTGCGCAACCGCCGCTTCGTGATTGAGGAAATCTCCAAGGACCTGCAGCGCGCCGTGCGTAACCGCGCCGATCTCGAAACCGGCATCGATATCACAAACGCCGCTGACCTGGTGTTCATGGTCATCGACCTCGACAACTTCAAACCTATCAATGACACCTACGGGCACGCCGCCGGCGACCAGGTGCTGCTTGAAATCCGCGATGTCTTGCTGTCGACCTGCCGCCGCTCCGACCATGTCGTGCGCTGGGGTGGCGACGAGTTCGTTGTCGTCGCCAAACAGAGTCGACCGGGCGAGGCCCAGGCGCTGGCCGAACGTATCCGCTCACACATCGAGCGGTCAGATTTTGTACTCGAGGACGGCCAGATCGTACGCACGACCTGTTCGATCGGCTTCGTCGCCTTCCCGCTGTTCACCGGCCACGCCGAAAAAGCAACGCTGGATGAGGTTATCAACATGGCCGACGACCTGATGTACGAGGCCAAGCGGCAGCGCAACGCCTGGGTGGGACTCCTCGACATTGACGAAGCGGCCGCAAGCCGTGGTTTCAACAGCGACGACATCGAGCCGACCTCCGTGCTGTTCCGGGCCCGCCATACCGGGCGTCTGCAGATTGGCACCGGCAAGTTTCCGCTGGCCGACGAACAGGGAAGCGGCGCATGAATTTGACAACCACGTTATGTGACGCGCTTCACAGGCTCTGCGCCAGCGCCCTCCGCGGCTGCACCTCCGCAACAGCGTCAATTGATTTCAAATACGAGTCACAAACGGATTTGGATGCGGGCACCGCCCGTCCTGACAGAGAGACGACGATGAACTACTGGAACGGTTTTACTCAAGCACTGCTTCTCGTCGCGAGCCTCGCACTCGCCACACCGGCTGTCGCAACGGCCCAGGAATCGGACCTGGAAGTCCTGGTCAGCTACAAGACCGAGCTGAACTATGCACAGGTTGAACGCATCACGGCCCTCGGTGCCAGTGTCCTGCGTGACTTTGACGGTATGCGGATGCGCAAAGTCGTCGTGCCAGCCGACAAGCTCAATGAGCTGCGCTCCCTACCAGACGTCCGTTTCGTGGCCAAGGATCGACCCATCGAGAGCCATTCGACCGGTCAGGTGGTGACCTTACGGTCGACGATGACGCACTCAAAGAGCGATTCGAGGGCAACCTACCTGCGTGCACAAAGAGTGCACAGCACGATCGGCGTTGCCGTTGTTGACTCCGGCGTTGCAAACCACACGGACCTGGACGTCAAGGCCCGTCTCGACTGTTTCTGGGGTTCCAATGCGCTGTCGGTCGTCTCTACGACGCCCTGCGTCAGCGCGATCGACAACGACGTGACCGGGACGTTCTCTGACAATTTCGAATCTGAGGCCTACCGCAACAGTGATGGCTCGTCATCATGGCTTGGTGACGCCTGGATAGAATCTGGAGACGACAACTCACCGGACGGTGGGCGCATCAATATCCGCTCGAACAGCAGCTCCTGTTTCAACAATGGCGTCTATCGAAACGAGGATAATGATGACGATGACGATGACGATGACGACGATGATGATGACGGCCGCGCACGCGGAAGCTGCCTGGTCATGTCGGAAGCTGACGACGGCGATTGGGTCGGCCGTGAGATCAATCTGAAGAAAGCGGCAACGGCATGGCTGACGTTTGACTACAAAGCCAGCTTCGACGAAGACGACGGCGCATTTGTACTCGATATGTCGACGGACGGTGGCAGAAGCTGGATCAACAATGTCGCCGTCTACGATCGTGATGAGTCCTTGCTCGGTGAGGCGATCGACCTGACTCCGTACCTGTCCGGCGAAACCATGTTCCGTTTTCGTGTTTCCGCAGACGACGACACTGAAGATATGAAATTCGTGGTCGACAACCTGTCCATCGCCGTCGAAGGCTACGACAGCTACGACCCCTTCGGTCACGGCACGCACGTGGCCGGCATGATCGCATCGACGGGTGCTGCATCGGGCAACTCGTTCACCGGCGTTGCACCGGGCACGCCAGTCTTCTCACTTCGCGTTTTTGATGAGGCCGGTATTGGCTATACGTCGGACGCCATCGCTGCGCTGGATTTCCTGCTGCAGTATGGCTCAGCCATGAATATCCGCGTTGTGAACCTGTCGATCGGCAAAGCGCTGGAGGAATCCAACGAGACCGATCCGCTGGTCATCGCAGCAGAGGCACTGTGGGATGCCGGCTTCGTTGTTGTCACCTCCGCTGGCAACTTTGGGCGCGACGGGAACTTCACGATCACGAGTCCGGGCCACTCCCGCAAGCTCATTACGGTCGGCTCATTGACCGACAACGGCACGCCGAATGACTACACCGATGATTATGTGTCCACCTATTCGTCTCGTGGTCCGACGCTGATTGACCACGTTGTGAAACCGGATCTGATCGCACCGGGCAACCGCGTGATCTCGACAACGCCGGGTCAGAGTCGCCTGAAGCGTGACCTGCCGGAACGCAAGCCGGACTGCGGTGTCGTCTGCTCCGAGAGTTACTTCTCCCTGTCCGGCACCAGCATGGCGGCGGCTTCGGTCTCCGGTGCGGCGCTCTTGATGCTCGACCAGGATGCGACTCTGTCACCGTCAACGATCAAGGCCAGGCTGATGCGCTCGGCCCGCAAGATCGACGCCGATCCGGTGACTTCGGGTGCCGGTGTACTGGACATTACCGCCGCTCTCGCAGAGACCGGCGTGCTCAGCGGCCAGGCGCTGTCACCGTTGATGAAGCATGCTGCCGAGGCGACAAATGCCATTTTCGTCGAGGACACCGCACAGCTCTGGGGCGACCAGACCTGGTCCACCGCGTTCCTGTGGACCGACGCGTTCCTGTGGACCGATGCCTTCCTGTGGACGGATGCCTACCTGTGGACCGACGCCTACCTGTGGACGGATGCGTTCCTTTGGACGGATGCCTTCCTGTGGACCGACGCGTTCCTGTGGACTGATGCGTTCCTGTGGACCGATGCGTTCCTTTGGACGGACGCGGTCAAGAATGACCAACCGCTGTTCAACGTGGGTCCGCAGTCGGTCACCGTCGACGACGACTAGGCCAAGGGATCAGAATCACTATCAGCCCGGCTTCGGCCGGGCTTTTTTTTGCTGCCGGATTACACCTCGACGAGACAAAGCTCGGAAAGTTCAAAGGACGCGACGGCTGCGCCGACCACTTCGCGGTATGCCTCCACGTGCGGCGTGTTCATGTGGGCTCTCCACTGAGCTCGCGATTCCCAGGTTTCGTAAAAAAGGAAATGCGCGGGATCGGCGTTGTCCCGGTGCAGGTCATAGCGCTTGCAACCGGCCTCCTGTCGAGTGGGCTCAATCAAGGCGGACAGCGCAGCAAACACGTGCTCAGCCTGTTCGGGTTGCGCGCGTATGTGCGCAACAATTGTCAGGTCAGCCATTAATACTCCCTCAACCTCCGGATGCGCGAAACGACCGGTGCGCAACGCACATTCAGCGTTTCCTGAATACCGAGGACACTTGCAAACACGTTGCACCAACCGTCATCGGGCGCGTATCGAAAAACGGCCGCCCGGTTTTAATGACCGGGCAGCCGCGAAAAGTGACGTCAGGTAGTCCGGGAGCCAGGTCCACAGCCACTACGTCGGTTTTTCAGCACAATCAACTGATGACGAAGGAACCCTTCATCACGGACCAGTGGCCCGGGAACGTACAGAAGAACGAATAGGATTTTGATGCGTCGAGTTCGCTGATGCTGAACGTGACGCTCGTGCTTTCGCCACCACCGACAACGGACGACGCCGCGATGACACGAGGATCGTCGCTGTTGACGTAGTTGGCGTCCGCACCGGCGGACATGCCTTCTGTTGCAATCGCTGTCAGGTCGTCGGTGAGTGACAGAACCCAGTTGTGGCCCATTGCTGCCGCCGGCAGATTACCGGTGTGCGTCAGCGTTACCGTGACTTCAGCGCAATCGGACGAGACTTCGATGCTGTTCTTGTCGTACGCCAGACCGTCGCCTGCGCTGATGCTGACTTCACAATTTGCCTGAGCGTAAGCACCGGACATAAGCAGCACCGGAAGTGCGATTAGCCTCAAAAAACGGGCCATAGTGTTTCTCCTGAATAATGGAATACAAACGATGTAAGTGAGAATTGTTTTCATTTACAATGCGGGGTCAAG
The DNA here is from genome assembly GCA_039025835.1 of Pseudomonadota bacterium. Lineage (GTDB taxonomy): Bacteria > Pseudomonadota > Gammaproteobacteria > Steroidobacterales > Woeseiaceae > UBA1847. Next base: position 6,720 of record JBCCNM010000145.1, read on the forward strand.
CGGGATATTACGTATTGCACGAAACAACCTAATCACGGAGTTGATCATGGTCACCCTCACTCGCCTGGCATTGTACCTGTTTCTCGGATTCTCCGTCTCCGCCGTCGCTGACGAAAGCGCCCCGGAGATGACCGACAAGCAGTTCACCTACGCCTGGCCCTTCACGGAAGATGACACAATGAAACCGCGCGGTGGCACGACGCGCGGACCTGCCCTCGAACTCGACAACTCGCCCGGCGAGCGGTGGCTAGCCCTGCAGGCGCCTGAACTGACAAAACAGGAACGCGACCGACGCGCCATTCTGGCGATGGCGGGCGGGTATCGCGCCTCGTTCGACTTCATCGAGACAGTTGGCTTTACTCCGGACTACGAGCCGAAGCGACCGTACCAGTCCTGGGGCACCGAATACGTCTACGTCGTTGAAGATCAGGCTGATTTCATCAGCCTGCAGCATATCCTGGTCATGACCTTCCTGAATGACGATGACGAGCTCGTCGGTCCCATGGTGGTGAAACACTGGCGCCAGGACTGGCAATACGAAGATGCCAACCTGCATGTGTACACCGGACACAGCACCTGGGAGCAACGCGACGTAGCGCCGAACCAGGCGCGCGGAACCTGGTCCCAGTCGGTCTACCAGGTTGATGACTCACCGCGTTACCAGGCCGTCGGTCGCTGGGAGCACCGCGCCAATCATTCGAGCTGGACCAGCAACGAAACCTGGCGCCCGCTGCCTCGCAGAGAATTCAGCGTGCGTGA
>JBCCNM010000146.1:0-7288 GCA_039025835.1 Pseudomonadota bacterium
AGCCAGCATGGCGATCACGGCGCCGACGCCGAACACCATGCCAAGCAGGGTCAGCTCGGTCCGCAGACGATGGTGCGCGAGCTGCCCGAGGGCCTGGCGCACGTCAATCAACACGTGATGGACGCGTGGGTCCATCAGCCGCTATCCGTCAACGACGGTGCCACCAGGCTGATGCGTTCGCCGCTTTCGACACCGTTGACCAGCTCGACCAAATCCGGGCTGCGCTTGCCGGTTGTGACACTGCGCTTTTCCGGGGTTCCGCCGCTGACGACAAACACGTGCGCATTGTCGGCATCGCCGTAGACCGACTGCGCGGGCACCACTATGCTGTCATCCAGCGAACCGGTGACTATTTCCGCGCGAAGACGACTGCCGACACGCATCAACTCGGGATCGACGTCGTCGATGATGGCTTCGACGACAAAAAACTTCTGTGGATCGGTTTTGTTCTTCGGGCTGGCGACCGGCGACACGGATTCGATGCGGGCACTGAATTCCTGCTCCGCCGCCGAGTCCAGCCTGACGCGAACCGGCTGACCGATTTCGATACCCACGGCGTCCAGTTCCGGCACATACAGCTTCGCTTTGACCTTGCCGCGAATCGGCAGGAACGCTACGGGACGGCCGGCGAACACCGTGCCGCCTTTACTGATTTTCTGGCCCCAGCCGGTGCGCGCATACACCAGCGTACCGTCGGCGGGGCTGCGCAGCTCCATCATCGACAGCGCGGTTTGCTGCTTTTCGAGCTTGGAGGCCTCACCGGCGCGTTCGGCAAGAATGAGATTGCGCTCGGCCGTTGTGCGTTGTTCGAAGGTCTGCTCCTGCCAGTCGAGGTAAGCGGCTTCAACGTCGAGGTAGTCGAGGTCGGAAAGGGCATCGATCATCTCGTTGCGACTCATCAGTCGCTCGTCAACCGTGGCGAAAGACTCGGAAATAACGCGTTCGCCTTCAACACGGATGGCTTCGTCATCGATACGGTTTCGTTCGATTCCTTCTCCGCGGTCGACACCCGCGAGCTGAAAGTCTGACTTGGCGACAGCCAGTTCGGTGGTTGCCTGTTGCAGGCGGACGTCAACGTCGTCAAAGCGGGCGATTACGTCGCCTTTGCGAATGTCGGAAAACTCCGGCGCAATCCACGCGATATTGAATGCCATGCGAATTCCACCGGGAACCGAAATGGGCATGCTTTCCGAGGCGATCAGCTCGCCCTTCGCCGGTACCACGAGCTCGGTGGTGGTTTTCTCCGCCAGCAGGCTGGGACCGGACGATGTTTCACTGCCGCAGGCAGCGACAGCACCACAGATCAGGATCAGAGTGAGTTTTTTCATTCGACGGCAATCCTTTCGCCCGGCTCAAGGCCGGCATCCACAATAAACAGCCCCGCGCTTTCGCGGCCGAGACTGACATCACGCCAGCCGTCTCCGCGAACCCGCACGCCGGGTCTGCCGTCGCGATACTGGATAGCGCTCTCCGGCACGGCCAGCGCCGCTTCGCGGCGGTCCACTTCGATAGTCAGCTTCACGGTCATGCCGGGCCGCAGATTGGCAATTTGCTCCTCCGGCAGCGTTACCGTCACGTCCCGGACCATGGCCTGGGAGAACTGCGACTGGCGGCGTACGATGCTGCCGACCTCGATAACCTCGCCGGCAATCGGTGTCCCGCCAGCGGCGTCGATGACCAGCGATGCCGATTGTCCGACCGCGATTTTCGTTGCGGCAAACTCCGGCACCTCGGCCTTGACGATCAGCTCGTTCGGGTTGGCCAGTTCGACCACCGTGATACCGGGGTTGGTCTGGTCGTTGGCCCCGAGCTTCTGTCCCGCCTGGTCGGTACCCACGATCACCAGCCCGGCGCGGGGCGCACGAATCGTAAACGCCGCGAGGTCGCGCTCAGCGCCCACCAGTTCAGCCTGCAGCCGGACGATGTCGGCTTCCAGCTCGGCCACCTTGGCGTCGCGCACGCGTGCCTGGAGTTTCGAACGTTCCTGTTCGCTCTCGAGCAGGAACTCGGCGATATTTCGTTCTTCAACCAGCTTCTGGTACTCGAGACCGGCATACAGGTTGGCGTCAACGTTGGCTTTGCGCCGCGCCTTGTCGGCCCGGCTGACTGCGTCAGCGACAACCACTTTGCGTTCTTCGATCTCGCGCGACTGCATCTCGAGCAGCGACTCGAGTTCGGAGCGTTTGGCGTTGAGGCCAGCGCGAGCTTCACGGACATCGTCGTCGCGCGAGCTCGAGTCGAATTGCGCGAGCACGTCGCCCTCTTTGACTATCGAACCCTCACGGGCGATCTGCGTGATTGTCAGTCGCCAGCTCCGCGTGGCCGGCGGACCAAAGCGGATGGAGTCGGCGGATTGCACCACGCCGCTCGCGGAAACCGTGATCGGTCGCGACGCGGGCTGCACCTCAACCCACTGCTCGGCGGACGCGCTGGCGGCGGCCAGCAGCAACAATCCTGTCAGTTGACACTTCATTGGTCGCTGCCCTCCTTGGACACGACGCCCAGCACGCTCATGCCAGGCATGAGGTCCGCCGGCAATTCGTCGATCGGTTGCGCCAGCGCTTCGAAATAGCCGCTGTCGCTCCAGTCGAGCCGCTCGACCGCCTGGCTGGAGGTCCACGTCAGTTCCGTCATGAAGGTCTGTGAACCCTGTGCGTCGGCGGCGACCTCGATGCGTTGTCCCTGGCCGACTTCGCGGATGTCCGCTTCATGCACCCAAAAACGCACCTGCAGGTCTTCACGGCTCGCGATCTTGGCAATTTCAAAACCCGAGTACAGGGTCTCACCGGGGAACACCTTGGTGCCGGTGAACGGGTTCTCGCCGTAAATCATAAAGCCGGCCTTGGTCGCGCGGATTTGCGTGGCGTCGAGCGCGCGACGTATTCGGTCGTGGTTTTCCTCGGCCTGGCGAACTTCGAGCGCGGTTTCCTGGATGACATCGTCCAGTTCGGCGCGCCGGTTCAGCAGTGCAGCCTCCGAGCGAATCAGAGTCTGTCTCGCCGTGTCGCGAGTGAGCTGGTAGCGCTCGAAGTCGAGACGGGGAATGGTGGTCTCCGGGATAGTCGCGTCAAGCTCGGCGAGTCGCAGATCCGATTCAGCCTGAGCCACAGCGCCTTCGTATTCCATAACCATCAGACGCAGCTCGTCGATGCGACGCTCGGCCGACAGTCTCACTTTGTCGAGGTCGCTGCGCGTCTGTTCCTCGCGGGTCAACAGGTCGCCGGGGTCGAGTCGCGCTATGACATCGCCGATCGCCACCGGTGTGCCTTCCGGGATCATCCATTCGATACGGCGCTGCCAGCCGCCCGGTAAGCGCGGCATCTCGATGGTCTGGGCGCTGCTGTCTTCAACAACGCCGGTCAGCAGGGGTGCTGCCGAGGCAAGACCCGGCAGCAGGAGTAACAGACTAATGATGCGCATCATGTTCGATTTTCCCGTCACGCATACGAATCAGACGCTTGGCGTACGCGGCGATTTCGTCTTCGTGAGTGACTAGTAATATGGTCTGTCCGGTGCGGTTAAGTTCCGTGAACAGCTCCATGATTTCCTCAGAGGTTTTGCTGTCCAGCGCGCCAGTCGGCTCGTCGGCCAGCAGCAGCGGCGGTTCGTTGATCAGCGAGCGCGCGATAGCCACCCGCTGACGCTGGCCGCCGGACAGCTGGTTGGGGCGATGGTCCATGCGATCGCCGAGCCCGAGTCGCTCGAGCAGGCTGATGGCTCGCTGCTGCGCGACCTGCGGGTCGGTGTCGGAATACCGCAGCGGCAACAGGACGTTATCCAGTGCCGTCATCCGCGGCAGCAGGTGGAAGCTCTGGAACACGAAGCCCATCTTTTCATTGCGCGTTCTCGACAGGGCCGCGTCGTCGAGCGTCCCCACTTCCTCGCCGAGGAAGCGATAACTGCCGTCATCCGGTGTGTCGAGACACCCGAGAATGTTCATCAGCGTCGACTTGCCGGAGCCGGACGGACCCATAACGGCCACAAAGTCGCCCTCCTGGATCGACAGGTCGACGTGGTCTAGGGCGTGCACCCAGGTATCACCGACGTGAAAGCGCCGGCAGAGCTGGTCGGTCTGGATCATGTTGTTGTATTCGCGGGGCGCGGGATTTTGGATGCAAATTATCGTCGATGCGCTGCTCGCGAGGTCCCTGAGTTACAACTAATTACAGTGCTTGGTAAGACCACAGCCGCGGCTGCGAGTTTCGGGGAATCCGGCGCCGGACCCGTGCGGCATAATCCAGATGCGAAACACGGATTTTTGCGCCTGGTCGTTTGAATTAGAACCGGAATCCGGACATATTGGCGCCGATCATGGCACGTCAGCGCGTCCGTACCGGCGCAGCCGACGGTGCACCATTCACGGTAGGAGCTCGATGGCCTGTAAAGCCCGGTCCGGAACACGCGCAACAATCCCACTCCTGCACTGGCTTGCGCTGCTCGCGTTCGTTTCCTCTTCCGCCGTCGCGTCCGATCTGCCGCCTTACGTTCTGCAGTGGCCGACGTCATCGACCGATCTGCTGGTGGCCGAAACCGACGCAGCCGTTTTGCACCACTACCGGCGCATGGACGACGGGTCGGTGCGGCGCGACGAGATCTACTTGTCGGTCGGACTGAACGGCGTTGGCAAGCAGCGTGAGTGGGACCAGAAAACGCCGCTGGGGGTCTACATCGTCACGTCGGAACTCGACACATCCCGCCTGCACGAAAAATACGGTGTTAACGCCTTCCCGCTGGACTATCCAAACGCTCGCGACCGCCAGCTTGGACGAACCGGGAGCGGAATCTGGCTGCACGGTGTGCTGCCCGGCGGTGAACGCCGTCCGCGGCGCGACACCGACGGCTGCCTTGCGATTCCGAATGACGAGTTAAGCGCGCTGTCGAAGAGGATTGTTCCGGGCGATACGCCGGTCGTCATCGCGCGCCAGCTGAATACCACACCGGCGTCCGTGGAGGCCAGTCGCCGCGCACTGTTGAACGGCATTGAGGACTGGCGACAGGCCTCTGAACAGGGTGACCTTCGGCGTCTGCGGACACTGTACCGGGAAGATTTTTCCTACGACGGACTCGACAGGGATACCTGGCTGGCCTCGGCCATCGACCTGCCGGACACGACGCTTGCGGTGTCTGACGTCTTGCTGGTGGCAGATCCGGTTGAAGAAGGGCTTTACCTCAGTCGATTCACGCTGACAAAAAAGGGCCCGCAATCGCGGGCCCTGATCAAGCGTCTGTATTGGCAACGAGATGGGTCGACGTACCGCATCGTGGCCGAGGATGCGTTTTAGCGCAGCCCTTCGCGAACCGAAAGCTCGTCAATCAGCTCGATGAGCTGCGGGAAGCCGCCCGCGCCGCCGTTGGCCGTGGCGTCCGACTTGTACTTGCCGTTGACGACGACAGTGGGGACGCTGTTGACGCTGTAACGACGGGCCAGATCGCGTGCTTTGCGAATGTTCTGGTCGACTTCAAAGGAATTCCAGCTCTTGTCGAAGTCTTCCCGGGAAATGCCGACGCGCTCAAACAACTCGTAGATTGACCGATCGGAGGCCAGCCGGTTACCGCGACGGTGGATTTCCTCGAAGACCACCTGGCGGAAGCGTGCCGGATCGGTGATCTGGCCGTTGCGCGCGAAAATCTGCTCTACAAAAAACAACCGCGCGTGTTTTTCCAGCAGCGGGTTCCACATTGCCGGAACGAGCACCAGGCGCACACCCGGGTCCTTGCTGTCCTTCCAGCGGTTGATGTACGGCTCGAAGTTGTAGCAGTGACCGCAGCCGTACCAGAAGAATTCCGTGACTTCGATCTTGTCGGCGCCACCCCAGGTGGGCTGGCTGGGGACGAGACGGGTGAAGTGCGAGCCTTCCTGATATTTCCAGTCGCGCTCGGCAGCCGCATCCTCGGCCTGAGCCAGCAGGATCGGCTTGTCGTCCGCCGGCTCTTCCTCGGCCGCTGATTCCTCGACGACCTGCAGCGTTTCCTCAACGGCCGTCTCGGTGGCTTCAACCGATTCGGTGACGTCGCTTGTCGCTTCCGGCACCTCGGCGGGCGTCTCGACCGTGGTTTCAGCGGCGTCCTGACCGCAGGCTGACAGCGCAAGTGCGATCAGCAACCATGGCGTCTTCTTCATGATATCTCCCTCTCCCGGATTGGATCTGAATCCCTTACTCGCCCTCAGCGACATCCATCGCCCGCGACGGCAGCGGCGTGCGCTCCTGCAGGCCCTGGACGTACGCCGACACGGCGACGATGTCCTCTTCGCTCAGCGCCTTTGCAATCTCCTGCATCATGTAGGCCGGCTCGCCGGACTGACGTTCGTCGGATGCGTAATCGCGCAGCGTCTTCGCGGTGTACGTGGCGTGCTGGCCCGCTAGCACCGGATAGTTGGCCGCCGGATTGCCTTTACCGGTCGGACCATGACAGGCGATGCAGGCCGCTGCCTTGTTCTCTTGGACACCGCCGCGGTAGATAGATTCACCGCGAGCGACAAGGCCGGGGTCGGCCACTTCCTGGACCGGTGCGTCCATCGCTTCGAAGTACACCGCCAGGTCTTTCATGTCCTGGTCGCTGAGGATCATGGCCTGGCCGTTCATCAGGGCATTAACGCGCTTCATTTCCTTGAACGCGTGCAGCTGGACCTCGATGTAACCTGCATGCTGGCCGGCGAGGTTGGGCCACTCCGGGTTAACGCTGATGCCGTTGGCGCCATGACAGGCAGCGCACGCCAGCGACTTATCTTCCCCGGCTTTGGGGTCTCCGTCGACGAGACTCTGGGCACTGGCCTGGCCGACTGCGACGCAGGCCGTGGCGAGAATAATCAAACTTCTGATCATAACGAGCGTTCCTGTCGGTGGACTGGCCACCGTTATCAAGCTAGTCAGGGGTATCGGCGAATCAACGCGCGGACTAAAGACGCCGGCCAGAAGGGCGCGGCACTATTTCTCTCAGCCGCGTATTATAACCAGAAAGAAACCCGCACAAGCGATGTCGAAATATCCTGAAGCAAATTTCATAAAGAGCGCAAACGCCTTGAACCAGTTTGTGCCGGATGCCGGTGCCGAGGTCGCTTTTGCGGGTCGGTCGAATGCCGGAAAGTCCAGTGCAATCAATGTGTTGGTAAACAGACGGCAGTTTGCCAGAACGAGCAAAACCCCTGGCCGGACTCAGCTCGTCAACTTTTTCAAGCTAACCGCAAACACCCGGATCGTCGACCTTCCCGGGTATGGCTTTGCCCGGGTCTCCGACAAGATGCGAGCTCATTGGGGCGAGCTGCTGTCCGGGTATTTCCAGGTCCGGC
>JBCCNM010000147.1:0-7260 GCA_039025835.1 Pseudomonadota bacterium
AGGAGGCTGCCATGACACGTCTCAATGCAAAAGTTCTGGGCGTCGTTGTGACGGCGCTGTTGATCCAGGCCTGCGATAACGACACCTCGGAACCGGCGGTATTCGAGGAATTGCTCGCGCCGCCGTCGCCGCCCAACGCGGTCTTCGACGTGACGGTCACCAACCTTACGAACGCACAGCCGCTGTCGCCGGTGGCGGTCATCGCTCACTACTCGGACTTCGCCGTGTTCACCGTGGGCCAGCCGGCAACGGTCGGACTCGAAGAACTGGCTGAGGCCGGTACCAACGATGCGCTGCTGGCCGAAGCCGACGCGAACGCCGAGGTTGTGCAAACGGCCTCCGGAGCTGCCCCCATCGGACCGGGCGGCAGCGAGACCATCACCTTCGAGATCGTGGAGGATGAGCTGCCGCAGCTTCTCCTCAGCACCAGCACCATGCTGGTAAACACCAACGACGCGATCTCCGGCATCAACGGACTGCTCATTGAAGACATGGCAGTCGGTGATGTCGTCACGCGACGGGCCATCGTCTACGACGCGGGAACTGAAGCCGATACCGAGGAGGCCATCCATATCCCGGGCCCCGCCGGCGGCGGTGAAGGTTTCAACGCGACTCGCGACGATGAATACGATCGGGTTGCCATGCATATCGGCGTGGTTGGCCAGGACGATGGACTCCCTACGTCGTCACTGAACAACCAGCACCGGTTTGACAACCCGGCGGTGGCATTCCGCATTGAGCGGGTCCAGTGAGAGGACGCAGCCCGGCCGCGAGCCAACGCGCGGCCGGGCTGTGATATTTCCGTGAGATTCAGGGTCTACTCTTCCGACATTCGTACCGGAGAACCATCCGATGGCAGGTCACGCGCTATGAGCCGCCGTATATTGGTGGTGGAAGACGAAGCAGACATCGCCGAGCTGCTGGAACTGCATCTCGCGGATCTGTGCGACGAGGTGGTGATCGCGAGGGACGGGCATGACGGCCTGCGTCTCGCTACCGAGTCCGACTGGACACTGATCATCCTCGATCTGCGCCTGCCCGGCCCCGACGGACTGCAAATCTGCCGGGCCGTCCGCAAGGCCCGCAGCTACCAGCCAATACTGATGCTGACTGCGAAAAGTGCCGAGCTTGACCGCGTGCTCGGGCTGGAAACCGGCGCGGATGATTACCTGACCAAGCCCTTCAGCGTGCTCGAGCTGGTAGCTCGTGTCCGCGCGATCGTTCGCCGTGTCGAGAGCATGCGGCTACCCGAAGCGGTACAGCCCGGTGATGAACAGCTTGTTAGCGGTGACGTCTGCATCGACCCGGAGCGCCGCGAAGTGTCGTTGTGCGGCCAACCGGTGGAGCTGACGGCAAAGGAATTCGATCTGCTGGAGCATTTCGTACGTCACCCGGGGCGGGTCTTTCGCCGTGCCGATTTGCTCGACAGAGTCTGGGGCTACGGCCATGAAGGCTACGAACACACCGTGAATTCCCACATTAATCGTCTGCGCGCGAAGATCGAACGCGACCCCGCACGCCCGGAACGGATCGTCACCGTATGGGGTGTTGGCTACAAATTTGCGAGCGCGGTGCTGTGAACACGTTGTCGACCCGACTGTCCGCGGCTCTGCTCACACTGATCGTGCTCATGGGTGGCGCCCTGTTTGCGGTCGATCGTCACAACACCAGCGTGTATTACGAAGAGCTGTCGCAGACACTGAACAGTCCCATCGCTATGTACGTGACCGACCAGCGACAGCTCATTACCAACGGCGAAGCGGATCTAGACAGCCTGCACGAGCTGGCTGCCCGGGCGATGATCATCAACCCGACCGCCGAGATTTATCTGCTGGACACGCAGGGCCGGATACTCGGCCACGGCATGCCCGCCGACACGGCGCTCAAGTCGCGCGTCGATCTCGCGCCGGTCCGCGCGCTGCTCGACAATCCGTCGCATCTGCCGATTCGTGGCACAGACCCGCGCATCAACGGCCAGCGCAAGATTTTCTCCGCACAGGAAGTGCGCTCCGGGGCCGGGCTCGAAGGCTATCTGTATGTTGTGCTCGGTGGCCAACGCTACGAGTCACTGGCAGCCGACCTCGGCAGTTCCTACACCGGCCGCATGGGGGCCTATGCGGCACTCGGTATTGTTGTCTTCACCGGCATCGTCGGCCTGATTGTGTTCAAGCTGCTGACTCGACGCATTCGACGCCTCGATCAGGCAGTTCGCCGGGTCACAGCCAGTGACTTCCAGGCGCAGCCGGAGATCGAGCTGCCGAACGCCGACGGCGATGAAATCGATAACCTCGGTCGCAGCTTTGTTGCGATGTCATCACGCATCAACGCGCAGATCGACCAGCTCAAGGAAAACGATCACCTGCGCCGTGAACTGATCTCCAATATTTCCCACGATTTGCGCACCCCGCTGGCCGCGATCCAGGGCTACATCGAAACCCTGATCCTGAAAGGCGACGACATGACACCGGACGACCGCGACAAATTCCTGACGGTGGCCCGCAAACACACGCTGCGCCTGAACGCGCTCATCGAAGACCTGTTTGAACTGTCCAAACTGGACGCCGCCAGTGTCACGCCGCAAATCGATCGCTTCTCGCTGCCGGAACTGGTCTCTGATACCGCGCAGGAGTTCTGCGTCGAGATGGAACGCAAGCGACAGACCCTGGATATCCAGGTTGACGTGCTGCACACGCAAACCGAAGGCGACATTGGACTCATCCAGCGCGTGCTCGAAAACCTCGTGCGCAATGCCGTTAAATTCACGCCGGAAGGCGGCCAGATTACGATTTCAGTCGCCGAGCGTTCCGATGCGCTCGCGGTCGCGGTCGAAGACAACGGCCCGGGTATTGCGGAGAAAGACATCCCCAGAATCTTCGATCGTTTTTACCGCGCAAAGGACGGCGAGGAAGCCCGCTCGGATTCGTCCGGTCTTGGACTGGCCATCGTCAAACGCATCCTGGACCTTCACAAGAGCCGCATCACGGTGCAGTCTAAGCTGGATGCGGGGACGCGATTTGAGTTTGAGTTGCCGGTGTTTCAGCAGGCTGCGTGACAATTCGCCTCAACGCAAAAGCCAACTTGAACTCTGCTGGTAATCCCGTTTTGCCAGCGACCATCGTCGACTGAAAAGCGAACGGACGGTTCACGCAGACGGAATGGCTCTTCGGCTTACTCTGTTACCACCTTCGTTATCGCTTCATACATTGCATCTTGCCACGCCCAATCACGGTCATCGCTGGCGATGGGTCTTGCGCTATGCAGCGCGATGACCACTTTGTGGGCGCGGTTGATATAGATACCCTGACCAAAAATCCCCTTCGCGCTAAAAGCGGAGTCGTTATTAAGCCACCACAGATAGCCGTACCCGTCATAGCCGTCTGATTTCGTCGTTGACTCCCGCATCCAAGCCTCGGGGAGGACATGGGTGCCATCACCAAGGCGGCCTTCGGCCAACGCAAACAGTCCGATACGGCCATAGTCACGCAGCGTGGCGCTTATGCAGCAGCCGCCGAATTCACCTCCGCCCGGTTCAGTCAGGTTCCAAGACGCATCAGACTCCATGCCGAAAGGTCGCCAGATCTTCTCAGACAGGTAGGTCGCCAGATTGTTGCCAACCGCAGACCGCAGCAACGTCCCAGCCAGATTGGTTTCAGCGGTGTTGTAGTTGAAGTGCGCACCGGACTCCGCCAGGCGCGGCTTGTCCCTCAGGAACTCGTACAACGCGACGGTTTCCCAGCTTGCCGTCGCAATATCGGACGCCGGGTCTGCGTAGTCTTCGTTCCACTCAACACCGGACGCCATCTGCAGCAGATCACCGATAGTGGTCTCGTCGTAGGCGGATCCTTTCAGACGTGGCAGATAGTCTGTCACGTTCTCATCGACGTCCTGAATGTAGCCGTCCTTTATCGCTGCGCCGATCAGCATGGAAACCACAGACTTTGAGACAGAGTAGGAAATCCAGGTGCTGTGTTGGTCGTTACCCAGGCCATATCGCTCATAGAGAATATTGCCGTTGCGAATGACCAGCAGGCCGGCAACACTCTGGCGCTGAAAATACTCATCCACCGTCATTGTCGAATCGCCCAGTTGAATCTTGACGTCATCAAGATCCATGCGCGCGTAAGGCAGTGTGTGAACCGAACTGCCGGCAGGAACGCGCCGGGTCCAGAAGATCTTGTCCGCGTTGCGATAACCGGCAACCTGCTGCCTCGGACTCCAGGTCAAAACGGCCTCCGGAGCGCCGAAATAGTTGCGGTCTTCGGCCGGATCCACCGTTGGCGCATCGGCATGCGCCAACCGGACTTGGCCGGAAACGATGCCGGCGCAGGACATGACACAAAACAGAAACGCTCTCATTTTCAACCTGCGATCCTTCGCGTCTGGCAACGACGCCCGACATTGAATTCAGCTAACCACACCATTCGGCAACAACACATGTCCGGCACCTTCCGCCCTCATCAGCTTGACCGTAAAAAATCATAGCAGAACGGACATCGGTAGCTGCACAGCACTTGCTGCGCCCAGAGCGACGGATATGATGTGCTGCGATCGAGCAAAAGGACAAACAGAGCATGAGCGATGTACGTATCGGCGTTATCAACGTTTCTGACCGCGCCGCCGCCGGTGTCTACGACGATGTACCCGGCAAGGCCGTTGTGGCCACGCTGTCGGAGTACCTCACGACCGAGTTCGAGTCTGTGTATCGCGTGATACCGGATGAGCAAACTCAGCTAGAGGAGACCATGATAGAGATGGCGGACAATCACGGCAGCTGCCTGGTCATCACTACGGGTGGAACCGGTCCAGCGCCTCGCGATGTCACACCGGAAGCGACTGAGGCAGTGTGTGAAAAGATGTTGCCCGGTTTCGGCGAGCTGATGCGCACAACGTCTCTTCTGTATGTGCCCACTGCGATCCTCTCGCGCCAAACCGCAGGCATTCGCGGCAAGACTCTGATCCTGAACCTTCCGGGTCGGCCGAAAGCGATTCGAGAATGTCTGGACGCGGTATTTCCCGCTGTGCCGTATTGCATCGATCTGATCAATGGTCCGCGTCTTGAGACCAATGAGGAAGTAATTCATGCTTTCAGACCTGGCGCCTGACAGCGTCAGCGCAATGACCCTTTGTGCCAGTCTCTTGTTTTGACGATTTTCAACCGACGAGTGATCAAGGCTACTGTCTGTAGCAACGCCCTTTGGGTTTCCCCTGCAGCCTTCACCTACAGAGGTTTATCCGACACATTGGCAAGATCCGGCGGGACACTGGCAATCAACTCAAGCCAGGCTTTCAGCATGTCCTGAGGCGGTGTCGGGTTACCGCCGATACCCACGACAAAATGCGCACCATCGGTCCACAGGTAGCTGTTGTCACTGGTTTTCCAGATCACCGTATCGCCAACTGTCTGCAGGCCCTGGGCGGTCCGTTCTTTCTCGCTGCGATAAAAAGACAACAAGTCCTGAGCATCTGCAAACCACTGGACAGAAGCTGTAACCTCCGTGGACGGGTCATCCCCTTTCCACCGCATGAACAGCAGCCCGTTTAAGCCGGGTACCTCTGGATTGTCGGCGAACGTAACGACGTCGCGCGATACGAAGCGAAGCGTCGCGCCGAAATCCTGTTCAAGAACAATGCGCGCCATGGCGGCTTCCGCACCTCGGTGTTTCAATTCGGACACCGGTCCCGGAGGTGCGGCGTGGGCAATGAGCAGAATAAGAGCAATGGAAATTTTCATGGCATCAATCAGACGTCAAAGACGCCTCCGTTTTAATCGATAGAACACAGCATCGTCCCGCTTTGTCACCGCGCACCTAAAACTCCGACGGTGCCGGCGGTGCCTTGACCTCTGTCGGCGGGCTTTTCTCCAGCTCGGCGAGCAGGTACTCAACTGCGGCCTCGAGCGTCGGGTCTTCCCCGGCTGCGACGAGTTCCGGTCGGTCAACCACTTCGACATCCGGTGCTACACCCTCGTTTTCGACGGCCCATTGATTGTCCGTGTCCAGAAAGCGGAACGTCGCCGCAATCAGGCTGCCGCCATCGGCGAGTGACGGGTTGCCGGAGATGCCGATCAGCCCGCCCCACGTTCGCGTGCCAATAAGCGGGCCGAGTCCGAGTTTTCGGAAGTAATACGGGAAGGCGTCACCGCCGGAGGAGGAGTAGCCGTTGATCAGCGTGGCTTTCGGGCCGGTGTGCGAAAACGCCGGTGTCGCCTGAGGCTCAAGCCCGCGACGCTTCCAGTAATTCAGCGGTCTGCGGGACACCAGCTCGATCATACGATCGGGGATGAAGCCACCGCCGTTGTAGCGAGCGTCGATAATCAGCGCATCCTTGTTCATCTGCGGCATGAAGCGTTTGAACAGTTCGCGGTTACCGGCGACTGCGGTATTCGGCAGGTGAACATAACCGATACGACCGCCGGACAATTCGCGCACCCGTTCGGCACGGTCCTCGACCCAATCAAGGTAGCGCAGCGACGTCTCGCCGGTGACAGTGCGGACCATGACGTCGCGACTGCCGCGAGCCGTCGGACGATCGTTGACTGTCAAGGTGACGACGTCGCCGCCGGTGTTCTCCAGTAGCTGGTAGAAGTTACTGACCTCGGAAGCGGCAACGCCATTAACAGCAAGAATGTAGTCCCCGACTGTCACATCGACCCCCGGTGCCGCCAGCGGCGAGTAAAACGCCGCCTGCCAAGCCTCGCCCTTGAAAATCTTCGCGATGCGATACGCGTCGCCAACACGCTCCACCTCGGCACCCAGCAAGCCGCCGTTGCGGCGCTCGATCGAAGGCTGGTCGCCGGTCTGCACATAAATATGGCCGGCGTTCATCTCGCCGGCAATCTCGCTGAAGATGTAATCGAGATCAGCGCGGTGCGCGACGTGCGCGACGAGCGGCCGGTAGCGCTCACGAATCGCTTCCCAGTCCTGACCGTGCATATTCGGGTCGTAAAACCAGTCGCGCAGGATTCGCCAGCCGTCGACATACATCTGCTGCCACTCGACCGTCGGGTCGACAATCAGCTCCATGTTATCGAGATCCAGATGTCCCTCGGACGCGTCCTGCTTCGGCGCAAGATCGGCGATACCGAGCTTGCCGCTGGCCGAAAACAGCACTTTCTTCGCATTCGCGGACAGCGAGAAACTGGTCACGCCTTCGAGTACGGTCGCTTCTTCTTCCTTTTCCAGGTCGAACATCACGACCTTGTTGCTGCCGCCGTCACTCGCGATGTAAACCGGTCCTTTCGGCGCAGCCAGCAAGCCGCGG
>JBCCNM010000148.1:0-7235 GCA_039025835.1 Pseudomonadota bacterium
CATTTTTTTACCAGTTTGGAATGGGTCTATTTTTCGTTATATGTCAGCAGTTTGCGTGGTATAGCTGGCCTTCCGCTTAATGAATTTGGCATCGCTCTTGCGCGGTTCGCCCTAATTTTGGCCGGATGTGCGCAAAAACCGGAAAAATAGCGCCCGTTCCGCGTGTCGACGGGCGTTCAACCGTCGATCAGCGCGAGGATCTCTGCTGTCTTTGCCTTCATCAGATTCGCATCTGCACGCGACTCAACATTGAGGCGAACAACGGGCTCCGTGTTCGACTTGCGAATGTTGAACCGCCACTCATCGAACTCGAAGCTGTAACCGTCGGTGTCGTCAACCGCGTTTGCGCTCTCCGCGTAGGCCGCATGCAAAGACTCAAGCGTCGCGGTTGCATCAGCCACCTTGCGATTGATCTCGCCGGATGCCGGGAACGCCGTCATGCGCTCACCGACGAGTTCAGACAGTGTTTTACCCGTCGATGAAACCAGGGCCGCAACGAGTAGCCAGGGAATCATCCCGCTGTCGGCGTAGGAAAAATCCCGAAAGTAGTGATGCGCACTCATCTCGCCACCGTAGATGGCATCCACTTCACGCATCTTCTCCTTGATGAAGGAGTGGCCCGACTTGCTCTGCACTGCCTCGCCACCAGAGTCGGCAACAATCTCCAGTGTGTTCCAGGTCAATCGCGGATCGTGCACGATCTTGCCACCCGGGTTGGCTGGGAGCATCGACTCTGCAAGCAGGCCGACGATGTAGTAGCCCTCGATGAACTCGCCGTTCTCGTCGAACAGGAAGCAACGATCGAAGTCACCGTCCCAGGCGATGCCCATGTCCGCCTTGTTGGCGAGCACAGCGTGTGCCGTAGAAGCACGGTTCTCGGGCAGCAGCGGATTCGGTATGCCGTTCGGAAACGTACCGTCTGGTTCGTGATTCACCTTGATGAGTTCGAACGGGAGCTTCGGCTCCAGTCCGTCGACGGCGATGCCGGCGCAACCGTTGCCGGCGTTGACGACGAGCTTCAACGGCTTCAGCGTATCGATATCGACATAGCCCAGCAGGTGACTCACGTAGTCGTCGAAGATCGACACCTGGGTCACGCTGCCCCGCTCGCCCGCCGTGTGACGATCGTCCGACTCGGCCAGTGCGCGAATATCTTCAAGACCGGTATCGCCACTGATCGGCTTTGCCTCTTCCCGCACCAGTTTGAGGCCGTTGTAGTCCGCCGGGTTGTGGCTTGCGGTCACCATGATGCCGCCATCCGCCTCCAGCTGTTTGACACCGAAGTACACCATCTCGGTGCCGCATAAACCGATATCCAGAACCTCAACACCGGCTTCCTGCAGACCTTCCGCAACGGCGGTAGCGAACTCCTGGCTGGTCAGTCGCATGTCGTAACCGACAACGACGCGCTTCGCACCGAGAAACTGGGCGGTCGCATTGCCGATGCGATAGCAGAAATCGGGGTTCAGTCCGTTCGGGATCTGGCCACGGATGTCATAGGCCTTGAAGCTGTCGATAGTTACGGGCATCGGGTTCTCACTGCTTAGTGGTTAGTGCCTTCACGTCCAAAGTCGTCCTCGATGCGGACAATGTCGTCCTCACCGAGATAATCACCGCACTGGACTTCGATAATGTGTACGGGCTCGTCAAACGGGTTAGCAATTCGATGGATGTCGCCGATCGCGATGTAGGTGGATTCGTTGACGTTTAAGTCAAACTCCTCGTCGTTCCGTGTAATGCGTGCCTTGCCTTTGACCACCACCCAGTGCTCTGCTCGCTGCGCGTGCTTTTGCAGGGAGAGCTTGGCACCGGGTTTCACGATGAGCTGTTTGACCTGGAAATTGTCTGCATTTTCCAGGCTGTCGTAGCTACCCCACGGGCGAAAGACCTGGCGGTGCAGGTTCGCTTCCGGACGGTCTTTCAGCTTCAGTTGCGACACCAGTTCTTTAACGTCCTGGCAACGGTCGCGATTGGCAACCAGAACAGAGTCCTTGGTCTCAACGACAATGACGTTGTCGAGACCAACGGCGCCGACCAGTCGACTTTCCGACAGCAACAGTGAGTTGTCGCAGTCATACATCAACACGTCGCCGTCAATCGAGTTCCTGCGATCGTCGGACTCAAGTACATCGTGCAACGCCGACCAGGAACCAACGTCAGACCAGCCGCAGTCCAGCGGAATGACCGCGACGGACTCCGACTTCTCCATAACGGCATAGTCCACGGAGTCGCTCGGGCTTTCAGAAAACCGATTCGGCTCTGGGCGAATGAACTGCCCGTCCAGTGTGCGTGCTTTCATGCTGTCCACGCAGGCCCGGTATATCTCCGGCGCCCAGCGTTCGAGGCTCTCGAGGTATTTCGACGCCTTCAACAGGAACATGCCGCTGTTCCAGAAGTAATTCCCGGCATCGAGGTAGGACTGTGCGGTTTCCATGTCCGGCTTCTCGACAAACGACTCGACAGGCGCGACGTCTTCACCAGACGCCGACGCCTTGATATAACCGAAGCCTGTTTCCGGGTGAGTCGGCACGATGCCGAAGGTCACGAGCTGCCCGCTGGATGCGGCATACTGCCCGGCTTTCACCGCCTGCTGGAACGCAGGCACATCGAGAATAACGTGGTCCGCCGCCATCACCAGCATCAGCGGATCGTCGAGTTCCTCGACGGCGTAGATCGCGGCCAGTGCGATCGCGGGTGCGGTATTGCGGCCCGCAGGCTCGAGAATCAGGCGGCTGTTTTGTTCGACACCTGCCAGCTGCTCAGCGACTGAAAAACGATGCGACTCGTTGCAGACCACGAGCGTCATGTCAGCGCGATCAGCGAGTCCGTCGAGACGCAGCGCCGTCGCCTGCAGCATAGTTTTCTCACCGGCCAGCGGCAGGAGTTGCTTGGGGTACATGGACCGCGATGCGGGCCAGAGACGGGTGCCGGATCCGCCGGAGAGAATTACGGGTAGTACGTCGGCCAACAGTCTATTCCTGAAAAATGGTTACTGCGACGCGCGGTCATAGATACGCGGTTCTCTTGGGAAAAATCTGTAAAGAACTTACCCAACCTAGACGCGATCCGTCTTACGACGATCGTATTGCGGACTTTGCTCGCCCGGCGTCCCGCCCCGACCGATCGCGAAATACTTGAGACCGAAAAGCTCGGCGGTTTCTGGTTCATACAGATTTCGACCGTCAAATATCGCCTTGTCCGCGAGCATATCACCGAGTTTTGTGAAGTCCGGGCTCCTGAATTCCTGCCACTCCGTCACGATAACCAGAACATCGGCGCCTTCCGTGGCGGAATAGGCACTTTCACAGAGTTCGAGGCCGTGCTGCTCGGGGTACAACCGTCGAGTTTCCTCCATAGCTTCCGGGTCATAAGCCCTGACTGTCGCACCGGCTTCCCAGAGCGACTCCATCAATACCCGGCTGGGCGCCTCACGCATATCGTCCGTCCGAGGCTTGAACGATAGCCCCCAGACCGCAATGGTCTTGCCCGCCAGGTCACCGTCGTAGTGAGAGGACAACTTCTCGAACAGCAGGTGCTTCTGTCGATTGTTCACGGACTCAACCGCATTCAGCAACTCGGCATCGTAGTCGGCCCCGCTGGCGGACATGGCCAGTGCACGAACGTCCTTTGGAAAACACGAGCCGCCGTATCCCGCGCCGGGGTAGATAAAGTGGTAACCGATTCGCGGGTCGGAGCCGATGCCGATCCTGACCTTCTCGATATCTGCACCGAATCGCTCAGCGATATTCGCCAGTTCGTTCATGAAGCTGATCTTGGTCGCTAGCATCGCGTTCGCCGCGTACTTCGTCAGCTCCGCAGACCGGATGTCCATGCTGATCAGCCGCTCTCGGTTGCGGTTGAACGGTTCGTATAGCGTTTTGAGAAGCTCGGTGGTTCGAGGATTGTCGGTCCCGACGATGATCCGGTCCGGCTTCATAAAGTCGTCGATCGCGGCGCCCTCTTTCAGGAACTCAGGGTTGGACACAACGTCGAACTCGACGCTGGCACCCCGTGCCGCGAGGGACTTCTGCACTTCAGCCTTCACCTGGTCAGCAGTGCCCACCGGCACCGTCGACTTGTCGACGATGATGCGGTACTCGCTCATCGACTCACCGATCGAACGGGCGACGGCCAGCACGTGTTTCAGGTCAGCGGATCCGTCTTCATCCGGCGGGGTTCCGACCGCGATAAACTGGAACAGGCCGTGATCGACGCCTTTTTGGATATCCGTCGTGAACTCCAGTCGGGCTGCTTTCATGTTGCGCTCGATGTAGGCATCGAGGCCCGGCTCATAGATCGGCACATCGCCATTGTTCAGACGGTCAATTTTTCCTTGGTCGATATCCACGCAGACAACGTGGTTGCCCATTTCCGCCATGCAGGCGCCGGTCACAAGGCCAACGTAGCCTGAACCAAATATTGTAAGTTTCAAGGTCGACTCACCTTCCGAGTGTTATCCGTTTTTGTGCCTAGCAGCGCGGCGGTATGATAGCTGCGAATGGACGGTAACCGAAAGGTGCCCGGCGCACTTTTGTGACGCGGACCGCGGTAGCTAATAAGCGTTGTCGTGCCTGAATCCGTGGACGATCGTCCGCAGAATGATCTTGATGTCCAGCCAGAACGACCACCGTTCAATGTAGTACAAGTCGTGGTTTACACGCTGGCGCATCTTTTCGATGCTTTCAGTCGCACCGCGAAATCCGTTGATCTGCGCCCATCCGGTAATGCCGGGCTTAACGCGGTGACGCTGCATGTATGAATCAATCTGCGTCTTGTAAAACTCGTTGTGCTCGATGGCATGGGGACGTGGGCCGACAACCGACATGTCGCCCAGAATAACGTTGAAGAACTGTGGCAGCTCGTCGAGGCTGTTTCGTCGCAAGAAATTGCCGATGCGGGTAACCCGATCATCGTTTCGGCACGCCTGTGTTACCTCCCCTGGCTGCTCTGCATGCGTTCTCATGGTACGGAATTTGAACATCGTAAAGGGTTTGCCATCGGATCCGTGGCGCTTCTGATGGAACAGGATCGGCCCCCGGGAGTCGAGCTTGATTGCGATCGCGATAGCGATCAGGATCGGGCTGATCAACAGGATGATTATTGCGGCCAACAGCCTGTCAAAAATTGCCTTGCCAAAACGGGGTGCGCCCTGAATGGGCGACGATGTGAGGTTGACCACTGGCAAACCAACAATCTCGGTGACCGGTCGATCGAGGATCCGCATTTCCTCAATCTCCGGCAGTAACCTCTGGGTGACCGTACTGGTATTAAGCATACGCATGACGTCGCCGATTTGGTCGCTGCAAGCCGTGCGACGCGAGCCGATCGGCAGACAAATCCAGACCTCGTCCACATTGTGCTCGGTCACCACGTCGAGCAGTTTTGACAGACCGCCACGGTGAACAACGCCATCAGTGTTCGCGGCCGTTTCCGCGTCCTCATCAATGACGCCTACGATGTCGAGCCCGAGCCACTCAGCGGTATTGATACGGCTAATGACGTGTTGACCCCAGTTTCCACCACCGACAATAACAATCCGTTTGTGATTGTGACCTTTTTGACGGTAGGCCCTAAGCGTCGCCATAGTCAAAACACGTATGGTGACGATCATCAACAGTCCGAAAGTTGCCCACGCCAGAACCCAACTGCGGTCGGACAGGATTTCTGGCCATACCAAATAAGCCATCATCGACAGGATAAACGAGACAGATAGCCAGCTAATTATGACAGCGCGAACCTGGTCGACATACGACCTACCGCGCCAGCTGACGTACATCCTTGCCGCATTAAAAACTATCCAGGTTACCAGGACTGCGATCAGTATCGCGGCACGTGTCCCCAGCGAGATATTAAAGGACTCATTCGTTATGTATCCGGCCAGGAACGCGGATGCGATAACGGCGAGTGCGTCTACGACGGCGTATATGAACGTGGTTAACGCGGTATGACCGATGAGCCAATCGTGCCGACGATCTGACATGACTTTCGCCGGATTCAGCTTCTCTGTGTAGAAAACATTCGGTTGCAACACGATCTCCCAAATTCGCGAAACGCACCATAACGGTCGCAAGTTGCACCATAGTGGAGCACTGCGGGTTTACAAGGAAGTCGAACAAAAAAAGCGATAACGGACGCTAGCTGTTGATATTCAACCAAATATGTAGCAATTATGAAACCGTTTCCTGATTTTCTGTCGATTTAACCCTTATTCCACGGCGTTTTAACCGCAAGACGGTCAAAAAACAGCAAGAAATTCGTAACCTCTCCGCCATCTCGCCTTACAACGACTCGAAAGCCGGTTCCGTTGACACCGTACCTGGACGAAAGCAAAAACTGTGCCGATCGGTTTCGGAAACCGGACACAGCACAGCCAATGGCAGTGGCGATAGTGTGAAACTGCCGATTTGCCGCCCAAGCGCTATCGGCAAATGGCCAGAAAACTCAAGTGCGAGCGACGCTGCTGTTGGCAAGATACCAGCGGTAGGTCTCCTCGACGCCGGCTCTCAAAGAGATGGAAGGCGTCCAGCCGGCACGAGTCAGTCGCGAGGTATCCAGCAATTTACGCGGGGCCCCGTCCGGCTTATCCGCATCCAGCTCGATGCGTCCGTCGAAACCGATGACATCGCTGACCAATTCAGCCAGTTCGAGAATACTGATGTCCTCACCCCAACCCACGTTGATAATTTCAGGGCTGCTGTAGTTTTGCATCAAGTAAACGCAAGCATCGGCCATATCGTCAACGTGAAGAAATTCACGTCGCGGCTTACCGGAACCCCAGACAACAACCGACGACTGCTCGCTTTTGGCGGCTTCATGGAATTTTCGAATAAGCGCCGGTAATACGTGCGAATTCTCCAGATCGAAATTGTCGCCCGGCCCGTACAGATTAGTCGGCATCAGACTGATCGCGTCAAACCCGTATTGCTTTCGGTACGCTTGGCAAGTCTTGATTCCAGCAATCTTGGCAATGGCGTACCACTCGTTCGTTGGTTCCAGCGAACCGGTTAGCAAACTGTCCTCGGACATCGGTTGCTCTGCGAACTTCGGATAGATGCACGAAGAACCCAGGAATTGCAGTTTCTGAACACCACGGCGGTAAGCAACATCAATGACGTTGTTCTGGATTGCGAGATTCTGCAGGATAAAGTCCGCTGGATAGATGCTGTTCGCATGAATGCCGCCAACCTTGGCAGCAGCAAGAAACACGTGCGTCGGTCTTTGATCGTCAAAAAAGC
>JBCCNM010000149.1:0-7147 GCA_039025835.1 Pseudomonadota bacterium
AGCCCTTCCGATATCTGCGCGCGGATCGTGTAATCCTGGTACGCAGGGATCGCGATGGCGGCAAGAATGCCGAAAACCGGGATGATCACAAAGAGGTAGGCAAGCCAGCTTGTGCCGCCTTTGCGCGCCAGTTCCTCGGCCATTTGCCCGTCGCTGAGGTTCATCGAGCTGACCTTGTCAACCTTGGCTTTGACGTGGCCGTAATACAGGCGGTTTGCGAACATCGGCATCAGAATGAACGCGTAGATGAAATAGATGACGTAGTAGCCGGTGGTTGCTGTCACCGGATCCACAAGGACCGAAGCGACGCCGAGCACGAGAGCGCCAGCGATCGGAATGACGATGATGTAGAGCAGCGCGTACAGCCACATCTTGCGGTACAGCAACCACGCCGACGAGAAAAAGAACGCCGGCCAGTGCCAGCCAACGTTACCCCCGCCGCCCGCAATCTTCTCGAAGCGCGCTTTGTAGTATTCCGCGCGTTTTGGTCCGACCCAGGCTGCGAACAGGTCATCTGAGCCTGACGTGCTGGTGTCGCTTTCCGGTGCGTTGTAGATCGAGCCCGACGGTGCATCTGTGCTCATTAGCCATCCCTTGATTTTTTTTGCCGCGGCAAGTGTACCCTGACGGCTATGCGGCACAAGGCATTGACTCACACTGCGCCTGTTGGTGTGATGCGGGAAAATCAGGGAGAGTGTTGTTCATGGACAAAGAGAATCTATACGCAAGCCCCGGCGCAGACGTTGATATCGACGATTCGGACTCGGAGCTCGCGGGCCGCTGGTCGCGCCTGTGGGGCGCCATTATTGACGGCATTGCGATCAGCCTGGTGTTTATCCCTATCCTGTTCGCCCTCGGTTATTACGAGAACATTGAAGAGCAGATGGCCAGTACGTCTTCGGCGCTGGCTGCCAACACGATACCGGCTTTGGGTTACATCGTTCTGTACGTGCTGTTTAACGGCTACCTGCTGCACACGTCCGGACAGACTATCGGCAAACGCGTGGTAGGGACTCGCATAGTCTCTGTGAAAGACGGCAGGATCCTGCCGCTGAGCCGAGTCGTTTTTCTTCGATTCCTGCCATTTTCAATTGTGGCCTACGTGCCACTGATCGGGCCTTTCATCGCGCTGGCCAATAATCTCGCCATCTTCACAAGCCAGCGCCGTTGCCTGCACGACTATCTGGCAGCCACCAAAGTCATCAAAGCCTAGGCCACGACTACAACAAACCCGCCCGCTTGATCGCCAGATAGCGGTTAGTGATTGCCGCCGGCAGTTCGTCACACAGACAGTCCTCAAAATGCACGCCGCTGGCGGCGAGCAGCTTGTGGGTTTCCCGCCGGCTGTCGAGATACTGCTGGGTGGCCGCGTAGGTCACGGCGTCGGTGTGGTTGCGGATCGGCGACGCCAGCGTGTCGTCCAGCGCCCGTTCACGCAGGCTGGCGATCATCACCAGGTGCTTCTGCGACAGCAGGCGCACGGCGCGCAGCAGCTCGTCGGTGTCTTCCTCTCGCACATTGGTCAGCATGACGATCAGCGAACGGCGACGCTGACGCACCGCGAGATCCGTGGCCGCCGAGATGTAATCCACTTCGATACGCTCGGGCTGGATGTCGTAGACATGATTCAGAATGCCGTTGACAGCGTCCGCGCCCTTGCGCGGCGGCAGGAAGTTGCGCTCGGTACCCATGGTCATCACGCCGGCCGCGTCGCCGTGGCGCAGGGCGATGTAACTCAACAGCAGCATCGCATTCAGTGAGTGGTCGAAATGACTGAGATTGGCGTCCTTGGCCTGCATGCGCCGGCCGGTGTCGAGCAAAAACACGACCTGTTGGTCACGCTCGTCCTGGTACTCGCGGGTAATCAGCCGGCCGACTCGAGCGGTGGCTTTCCAGTCAATCGAGCGAATCGCGTCGCCCTGGCGGTAGTCACGAAGCTGGTGAAATTCGATGCCCTCACCGCGCCGCTGTCGCAAGCGCAAACCGGCGAGCTGCAGATTGCTGTCGACCTCGTATGCCAGCAGTTGCTTGATCGTCGAGTAGTTGGGGTAGACCCGGGCTTCAGCCGGCAGCTCGACGCGCCGGCGATGCCACCAGAGCCCAAGGCGTGAGCGAATCCGCAGGTCACAACTCCCGAACGCGGTGAGACCCCGCTCCACCGGCCGCACGCGATACTCGGCATCCGCGCGCTTGCCGGCGGGCACCTGCACCGACAGCGGCAGGCCCTCGGCCAGAAAGGAATCCGGGTGATGATCGAAGAGATCAATGGACAGAGGTACCTTGTTGGCCGTGTTGTCCACCTGAAGGGTGACGCCCGACCAACTGTCCAGCGACATCGACGGACGGGCATCCCGCCGGACGTTGACGAGCGCGCGGCGATTCAGCAGCAGGTCCAGCGACGCGGCGAGCACAAAAACGACAAACGCTACCAGCCAGGCTGTCTCCAGGGACGGCAACCAGAACGGCAGTACACCCAGCAGCGCAAGGACGCCAAGACCGACCAATAATGGACGGGCGGGGATCATTGCCGGGGTGCGTCCACGTCCTTCAACAGTTCGGCGAGAATATCATCCGGTTTGTACGACTCGATCTCGAGCTCCGGCGCCAGCGCGATGCGATGGCGCAGTGCCGGAATGCACACCTGGCGCACATCGTCCGGAGTCACAAAGTCGCGACCGGCCAGAACCGCCGAAGCGCGCGCGGCGCGAATGATGGAGATCGTGCCGCGCGGACCGGCACCCATGCGAATGCCCGACGCCTCGCGCGTGTGCCGCGTGATGCGCACTGCGTAATCGAGCACCACCGGATCGACAGTAATGCCCGCCGTGGTTTTTTGTGCCGCAACGATCTGTTCGCTGCTCATGACCGGTGTCAGGTCATCGACGTACAAACCGTCTCCGACCCGGTTGCCGGTGGCCGCCGAGACGATGTCGATTTCGTGGTTTTCGTCCGGGTAGTCGATCAGCACCTTCAACAGGAAGCGATCCAGCTGTGCCTCAGGCAGTGGGTAAGTCCCCTCATGCTCAACCGGGTTTTGGGTCGCAACCACCATGAACGGGGGCTGCAGCGGCGACGCTGTGCCCTCGATTGTGACCTGCCCTTCCTGCATCACCTCAAGCAGGGCCGCCTGCGTCTTGGCCGGTGCGCGGTTGATCTCGTCGGCCAGTAACAGGTTGGTAAACACGGGGCCGCGGCGAATGCGGAAACTCTCGGTTGCCGGTTCATAGACTGCGTGACCACTGACGTCACTGGGCATCAGGTCCGGAGTGAACTGCACGCGCGCAAAGTCGCCGCCGATAGCGCGGGACAGGGCTTTGACCAACAGGGTCTTGCCAAGGCCCGGAACCCCCTCGAGCAGCACGTGGCCACCGGCCAGCAGGCTGGTCATCAGATCATTGACGACGGCCGCCTGGCCGACGAAGGCCTTGCCGATTTCCGCTTTCAGCGCTTGCAGTGTTGCCCCAAGCTGTTCGATGTCCGGTTGGGTCATAGTCTGTCCCTTGTCGTTTGCAGTGTTTTCATATGCTGGGTGAATTGTCGCGGGTTGTCCTCGTCGCGCAGCATCAGCGCCTGCAGGACGCTGTCGGCACTCATGCCGGTAATCGCCGCGAGACGTTTTGCCTGCTTCTCCGGTGACAGGCGGCCGATGCCCGGGTGGCGGTATTCGGCGTCGTGCAGCAGCGCGTCGATCGCGGACCGCGCGAGGCCCTCGGCGCGGCCGCTGCGCCAGTCGAACAAACCGGCGGCACGCACGTGCTCTGTAACCGAGCGTCGTTCCGGCGGCGAATCGGCAAGCGGCGGCCCGAACCGAGGCAGGCTCGACAGGATCCACGCAAGGAGCAGCAGAAGAAACAAGCTGACCGCGCGCGGGAA
Source organism: Pseudomonadota bacterium (assembly GCA_039025835.1). GTDB lineage: Bacteria > Pseudomonadota > Gammaproteobacteria > Steroidobacterales > Woeseiaceae > UBA1847. Next base: position 3,874 of record JBCCNM010000149.1, read on the forward strand.
ATTGTCCCAGAGCATTTCAAACAGCGAATCAAAGTCGGCGCTGTAAATGAACCACACCCTGCCGGAGTCGTAATAACCGGCGACAATATCCAGAAGCAGGCGGGCATGATCGTCCTCGTTGAGCTGCCCGTTGGCGAAGTAATACTCACTGCCCACCAGGGTGATAACGCCGTCCTGTACGCCGCGACGGGCAATGACAACGCCCTCGTCGTCACTGAGCGTCGCGTCGGCGGCGTCTGTTAACTCAATTCGGTAGCGCGTGCTGCCGAGCTGGAGCAGGTAATCGACATCGGCGTCCGGTGAGTCGTCCTCGCCGTCAGCGTCAGCCGATGTATCCTCCGCAAATTCCGGATCCTCAAGCTCGACGAATGCCATGCCAAACGCATCTCGCAGCCAGTCCGAATCGCTGTCATCCATCGGCGGCAGGACCACAAGATGGCCGCCGGAGAACACCCAGCCAAGCAATTCATTGATCTGCGTCGGCGTAGACAACGACGCTGACGAGGCGACGACGATCGTGTCGCTGGTCGCCGGTAGCCACGACGCCGGTGTCAGGGTCGCCTGGCTGTCGGACTCGATACCCTGTTCTCGCAGCAGGGCTTCCGCCGCGTAGAACTGGTTGTAACTCGCCTCGCCCGAATAGCCTACCCACCGGGTTTGCTCGACGGATTCAAAATTCTGAAACCACCAGCCGGCCAGCAGGCTCAGCATCAACACGACCAGCAAGCCGATCGTCATCGGCCTCATGCCGTCTCTCCGAAGTGCTGCGACCATTCCGTCGTGAGCGCATCGAGCGCCGACTCATCGACAATGCGCGATGCATAAGCGCACAGCATCCACGCCGTTACCACCCGGCGGAAGAAACGGTGGCCGGCCTCGTCGGCGTGTCGGCGCACCTCTCGCAGGCAGGCCTGTTCCGTTGCGCTGTCGGGCAGCCGAATCTCGTAACGCATAACCGCCGCAAACACACTGGCCCGATACAGCAATGACAAGGCCTCGCGCTTACGGCCATCCCGCCACAGCGAGCGCACCTCGCCCGGTATATCGTCCGGCAGGTCGTCCTGTGTGACCTCGCCGTCGGCCAGCACGACGCGCGGCCGGAAGGCCGCCGCGTCCTTGACGCTGGTCAGGTACGGCAACCACTGCTTTCGTGTCATGAAAATCATAAGGAGTAAAAGAGCCACGACCAGCCAGATCGCGAACTCGAAAATCACCGCGAGCACCGTTGACAAGGCATCGAGCGCCCTGCCAAGAGCATCGAAATTGGGGCCATCGGACACTTCGTCGTCGTCCTCAGAGCGATCGATACGCTGACTGGTCGTATAGGTCTCCCAGGTATCGAGCTCATCGACGGTGTAGACCCGCTCGAGTGCCTCGTCGACGGCCTCCTTCTGCCAGTAGCCGGAAAACCCGGGGTCGACCTCCTCAGCCTCCACCGTGTCCGCCTCCTGGGCCTGCGCGGAACCCGGCAGCGCCATCCAGGCCGCGAAGACGCCAACGAGCAGCACGGTGGCCAGCGCCCGCCGCTGCACCATCCGTCGGAAGGCCACCTCGATATCCCAGGCCTCAAGCTGCGTCCGGCAATTGATGTACAAGCCGAAGCCGGCGCCGACAAACCACGGATGCAGCAGCGACTGGGCAATATAAAAAAACACCAGGTTGATGATCTCGGTGACCGGTGTCGCCGGTGAATAAAAGCGCTCCAGCCAGTCACCACCGTGCTCGAGGCGAAACGACTCGGGCATGAACATGAACACCAGCAGGATGGCCCCGCTGTACAGGGACAAGGCGAGATGCTGGTAGGCCGCGGTGACGCCGGTGCCGTGGCTGAAGATCCGTGAACCGATGGTTTTTGAGCGGGACCGGCGGCGGGCTCCTGTCAGGCCCTCGAGCTGAGTCACCGGCAGCATCGCGGAGCGCGCGAAGTGCAGCCGATACGGCGTCAGCCAGTAGAGCTTGTTCTGCCAGGCGGTTTGCCAGGTTGCGCGCAACGCGGCCGAGGCGTCCGGTTTCTCACCAAACAGGTGCCGCGAGATGATGCGCAGAATCGGCCCGTCGGTGATCGGTTCCAGCCACCAGTAAATCAGCAGTGCCAGCCCGCCCCAGTTGGTGAACCAGATGGTAAGGCCGATCAGTACGATGGCCGGCAGGGTCAGCGTAAACCAGGCGCGGTAGATCGACGCAGCATCCCGGCGCACCATTCGGGCGCCGAGTTCGACGGCCTCCCATTCGCTGCGCGGGCGCAATTCAACCGTGACGTTTTCGAGATTCATTGCGGCCGAATACAGTGAAATAGACGATGTGCAGAGCCCAGAGCGACAAGCCAACGGCGTACTTGAGCTCGACCGGTGGCCAGGTTGTGGCTGACCAGAATGCCTCGACGAACGCGGCGATCAGGAGCATCAGCGTGGCGCCGTAGATCACCGGCAGACTCTCACGCGCCTGGTCTCTGACCGCCAGCCAGCGCGCCTTGCGACCCGGTGCGATCAGGCGGCTGCCCAGCGCCAGCCCGACGGCGCCGAACAGCACGATGGCAATCAGCTCAAATGAACTGTGGCCGGAGACGAAGCCCCAGAATGTTTCCACGTAACCGGCAAGCGTCAGGTGTGACGCCACCGAACCGATGACGAGTCCGTTGAACACAAGAAAGAACACGGTGCCGAGACCAAACAGCAAACCGCCTGCGAAGGTGCGGAAGCCGATCGAGATGTTGTTGTAGATGTAATAGCCAAACATCACCATGTCGGAACCGGAATCGCGATCGCGCCCGATGGTGTCGTTGGCCGGGTCGTACATCTGCTCCATTTCCTGCACCTGGCCGGGTGACATGATCGAGAAGATCAGGTCCGGATACCAGATCAGCGCCAGCCCGGTGACAATCCCGGTGGCGAAAAACAGCAGACAGGACACGAACAGGTAGCGGCCGTGATCGCGTACCGCGCGCGGAAAGCCGTAGGCAAGAAACCGCGCCATGCCGAGCAGCACCCGGTCCTGCTGGCGGTACAGGTATTGGTGGCCCTCTAGGGCGAGGTGATTGAGTTTCTGCTGCAGTCCGGTGCTGTAACGACGCGCCCGTGCGAGGGCGAGATGATGACAGATCCGCCGGTACAGGGCCGGGTAACTGCCGCGCTCTGTGGCTTCGCGACGAACGCTGCGTCGACTGCCGGAGAGCGTGCGCAACCAGTCCTCAAAGTCATCCCACTCCTTACGATGCAGCGCTTCGAATTGTTCCTGTTTCATCTCAGCGGCCCCGACCGACAATCCACGCTGCGTG
>JBCCNM010000150.1:0-7141 GCA_039025835.1 Pseudomonadota bacterium
ACGCGTGAAGGCCAGACCTCGATCGAGGCTATGCAGGTCAACTCGCCCGGATCGATCGCCGGCAAGTACGCCGTGCGGGAAGCCAGTTTTACGCCGGCCTTGTCCGATGTTGACCCGATCGAAGCCGAGCTGGTGCTGGTGGACGACAACACGACGACGCTGGCCGACGGCGGCACCGGTACCACGGCCGACGGCTGCGAAGCCTTGAGCAACGGCGCCGAAATCGACGGCAAGATCGCGTTTGTCGAACGCGGTGGCTGCGAGTTCGACATCAAGGTGGTGAACGCTGAGAACGCCGGCGCGATCGCGGTGCTGGTCTATAACGTCGCCGGTGATCCGATCGTCATGAACGGCTCGCCGGACCTCGTCGGCATACCGGCGCTGATGATCGGCCAGGCCGACGGCAACCTGATCCTGGCCGAGCTTGAAGCCGGTGAGACCGTCAATATCGTGCTCGACAAAGGCCTGCTGCTCACCGAACCCGAGACCGGCAATCGCATGGCCATGTTCTCAGGCCGCGGACCCGCGCCTGCCCCGGCAATCCTGAAACCCGACGTGACCGCCCCTGGTGTCAACATCCTGGCCGGCATCACGCCCGATGCGGCGAATACCCTGTCCGGTGAGACTTATGGCTACTTGAGCGGCACCTCGATGGCGACACCGCACGTCGCCGGTACCGCAGCCCTGCTGCTAGAAGCCAACCCGCTGTGGACTCCGGATATCCTGCGCTCGGCACTGATGACATCGGCGCGCCAGGACATCGTCCGCGATGACAATGAAACCCCGGCCAACCCGTTCGACTTCGGCGCCGGGCATATCGTGCCGAACAGCGCCATCGATCCGGGCCTGGCTTACACGGTCTCGCCTGAGGAATACGATCTGTTTGCCTGCGCGGCGGCTTCACCGGCGGTCACCCAGGCGCGTTGCGACGAACTTCAGGCCGGCGGCTTCTCGTTTGCGCCGGAGGACCTGAACCAGCCGTCGATCGCCCTGCCGCGACTCGCCAACGAGCGCACTGTCGATCGCCGCGTGACCAATGTCAGCGACAGCGCCCAGGTGTTTACGCCGGTGATCACTGCACCGCCCGGCATTGACGTGACCGTCTCACCGACTACGCTGAGTCTCGGGCCCGGCGACACCGGCGCCTTTAGCGTGACCTTCCGTTACCTGTCCGGGCCGCTGGATCTGTGGCGTTACGGCAGCCTGAGCTGGGAAAACAACGACTATGCGGTGCGCTCTCCGCTGGCGATTCGACCGGTGTCGTTAACGGCGCCTGCCGAGGTCGTGAGTTTTGGTGGCACCGGTTCCCTCGAGTTTGACGTGGAGTTTGGCTATACGGGTGCTTATGCCGCCGGTGTCCATGGGTTGAACCTGCCGACGGTGGCGCGCCTGTTCGTCGACAACGACCCGACCAAGACCTTCACCTTCCGCACCGGAAACGGCGTCGTCAGGCAGCTCTTCGAAGTCCCGGAAAACCAGCTTTACCTGCGCTTTGCCTTGTTCGATGCGTTGACCGACGGCGACGACGACCTCGACATGTACATCTACTACTGTCCGGACGGCAACATCTGCAACCGCATCGGTGAGAGCGGCAGCACGACCTCGCAGGAGCAGTTCAACCTGGCCCTCCCGGCTGCCGGCATCTACGCCGTGCTTGTGCACGGCTTCGAGACCGACGAAGTCAATGGCGGACCGGGATCCAACTTCTCGCTGCTCGGCTGGGCGTTCGGGCAAGTTGACGATGTCGGCAACCTCGGCGTGACGGCTCCGTCGTTTGTCGCCGCCGGCACCACTGAGCGTCTGCGCATCGACTGGGCCAATCTGGCCAGCGACACGATTTACCTCGGCGGCATTTCGCACAACACGCCACAGGGACTGGTCGGCCTGACCATCGTGACGATAGGCAATTGATGGAACACGAAACCCGGACCCGAACCTACACGTATTCAACGACCCAGCTTGACCTGACGTCGGCCATGCAGATGACGGGCCTCGACTACATTCGTGCGCTGGCCGCGGGCGAGCTTGGCCCGGCGCCGTCGGTGTCAGACACGCTGAACTTCTCCCGTCTTTTCGATCTCGACACGGGAAAGGCGAGCGTTGAAGGAGAGCCGGCGGATTTCATCCTCAACCCGATGGGCAGTATCCACGGCGGCTTCGCTGCAGCCCTGCTGGATACCGCGCTTGGCATCTCGGTTCACACGACGCTGCCAAAGGCGACCGGTTACACGACCGCCGAATTATCTGTGAATTATGTGCGCCCGATGCGCCCGGACATGGGCAAGGTCAGAGCTGATGGTGAGGTGCTGCACATCGGTCGCACCATCGCCACCGCAGAAGCGAAGATCGTCGGTGTCGATGACGGCAAGCTGTACGCACACGGCACGACCACCTGCCTGGTCTTCCCGTTGCACCCACCGGGCAGCTAAGTCACCCAACCCTTGTTCTGAGCCCGCCCTGTGTAGAGCAACAGGGCAACCCCGATCGCGATGACGAGCAGCGGCAAAACGGCCGCCGCGGCACCAAACACCTCGATGCCGTTGGCCACGACAAAGCCATAACCGTTCTGGACAATGACGCCTCCGATCGACAGGCCGAACAGAATCTTGGCCACGCTACGACGCAGCAGCAGCGCAACACAACCGAGCACACCACCAATAACGGCAATCGCATACGCGGCCGTGGCCCAGCCCGGCACGTTATTGACGAAGGCCTGTTGCGCCTCGGTCGGGTACATCTGAGCCAGTTGCTCAGGCGTTGCCGTCATCTGCATCGCAAATGACGTGAGCCCCATCAGGTTCCAGGCAAGACCGACCCCCGCGATCACCCAAAACGACGTCGGCAGCTTTTCTACAGCGTCCATCCCCACCCCTTGTTGTTCTTTGGCCCGCACCCCAACGCGAGCAGGCGTAGACGTTATCACGGGAGTCGTGTTGTTACGCCTCGATCTGGACTTCGTCTAAGGGGCTGGCAACGCACCTGTTTGCGACAACCGGCAAAACTAGAGCGTCTTGGCTTTTGGCAAGTCTGAAAGTGTACGGCGGGCTATACAGTGTAAGCGGACCTTTGATGTCTGCTTTTATTCGGTTGGTTAAGTTCTGCTTTCGGCCAGAAGCTGACATTCAGATACGCCTAAATGTCCGCATATATTGCTGCCATCATTGCGAGTACTGATACTGCTTCCATCGCAGAAAATATTCGATAGCGGTAGATGTGTGCGCGTGTTCTTCGACTGGCTTCATCAGCGCCAAGACTCGCACAAAGATCAAAATCACGCGTGATGCCGGCCAACATCCAATGCGATTCGTAGATGCTAAGCGTTTTGGGACTCCCCATCTGCTTCCAGACATCCAGATGGTGTTCTCGCAGGCGTCGAAGCAGAAAGTGCTTCAGCAAAAAGTCTCTGAACAGAAAGATCGCTACAAAGACAGCAAAGAGGATCTCAAAGACGCGGAATTCTGCCATTTGACTAACTGTCTACTATAGATCGAACAGGATGGCCGCTTCGGGTCACGAGCCGACATTATACCGATACTTAGACTATGGTCTGCTTTAGGCGGAAAGCTGAAGAACTGACGAAGTTTTACACTGAGTGACGGTGTTACGTCTTGGGGATCAGTCCGGCACCCAACTGCCCTGGTACGAGTCGGGGTAGCGGATCATGCGCTCGACTATTCGGCCTTTCGAAAGTCCCACGGCATCTCGGCCGCCAGGTAAGTAAACGCCGCGTAGGCGGCAATATTCTGATTGAGTTTGTCGTGTTCGATTTTGTCGAAGGTGTCGTCCGGCGTGTGGTGCAGGTCGAAATAATCCCAGCCGTTTTGCCTCGGTGTTACGACCGGCACACCCACTCGCGGCAGCATCGAAATATCCGGACCGCCGCCGGCGAGGTTGTGGCTCGGCGCGATGCCCAGGGGTTCGAGGACTTTCTGAATTGCACGCGCGTACGGCAGTGCGCCGTCACCGAAGCGGGTCTCGAAGCGCCAGATTCGATCCGCGCCGAAATCGCTCTCCGCCGCGAGAATGTGCCGGTCCATATCGTCTTTGTATCGCTCTGCGTAGGCAAAGCCGCCGAGCAGACCGACTTCTTCCGCGCCGTACAGCACGACCCGGACGGTGCGTCGAGGCGGTTGGTCGAGTGACGCGATCAGGTGCGCAGCCGCAACGACAATGCCACAGCCCGCGCCGTCATCGACCGCACCGGTACCGAGATCCCAACTGTCCAGGTGGCAGCCAATCAGCACGATGTCGTCAGGTTTTTCACGACCGACGACCTCAGCGATCACGTTGCCGGACTGAGCCGCCGATTGGGTTTCGACCTGAATATTCAGTTGCACACTTACCGGACCGATCGCCAGCAGGCGTGTCAGCTGCTCGGCATCGGGCGGCGACACGGCCGCTGCGGGCCCGTCGCCGACGGCCGCACCGCGTGCCATCATGCCGGTGTGAGCGAAACGTCGTGCCTGGGTACCCACTGAGCGAATCAGGCAGGCCACGCCGCCCTTTTCGCTCGTTGTCGTAGCGCAGTTGCGGCGCTTGCGCACCGCCATACCGTAGCCCGATCCGTCTTGCGTGCGCGTCATTTTTTCGTCAATGAACACGATCTTGCCGGCGACGACGTCCGTGCTCGCCGCGCGCAGCTCGTCCATGCTCTCAAAGCGAATGACGTCCGCTTCCACGCCGCCTGGCGCCGTTGAGGTCGAACCGCCCAGCGCGGTGATCACCATCGATTGCGGTGCCGGCGTGACGATGCTGGCCGTGTCCACGCGTCGCTCCCAGTAGGGGATCGTAAACGGCTCGGTACGGATGTTGGCAAAACCCAGCTCGGCGAGCTCGGCGGTCGCCCAGCGTCGCCCGCGCATCTCCGCGTCCGACCCCGCCAGCCTCGGACCGACTTCGGTGGTCAGGTCGCGAACAAAGGTGTAGCCGATGCTGTCGTTCAGGCCGGCCTGGATCAGCGACTCGACGGTGTCACGAACGTCATCGGGAATTTCGGCCACGTCCTGCGTGTAGCCTATCGTTGCGTGCAGACACAGGCTGGCGCAACTCAAGCCGAGCAATGTTGCTCGCGTATTGAAAATCATGGTCTGTGTCCGTCGCTTCGGAAACTCTGAACAAAGACGGAGTATAGCGAACGCGATGCCGGCGTTCGGCATCACGCCAGACCTCGACGGCCGCGTCACCGTCGAGGCACCGTTAGCCGTGCGAGTTTACTCGCCCATTAGCTCGGCGAGCTCATCCTTGTACTTTTCGGCCAGCCGGAGATTCGACTCGGGCTGGTTGCGAATCTGTTTCATCAGGCCGAAAGCCGCACCCATGCTCGCCTCGATGGCTTCCCACTGCTCTGGCGGCAGGGATGCCTTCATCTGTTCCATTTCCTTCATGCCGGCTTCCATCTCCGCCAGTTCCTCGGCCGACTGTCCGATGACCGCGTACGCTATCCCGACGCTGAAAGCGATCTGAAAAAAACCCTCCGGCTCGAAGCCGTTCTTGCTGAGCACGTCCAGCGCCTTTTCTTGGCCCATTAACGTGTCAAGACTGTCGAGGGCATCGTCGTCCATCTCGACGCCAAGCGCCTCCAGTTCCGCTGCCGTCGACAGGAAACGAGTTACATCGCTGTCACTGAGCTCGATAATCTCGGGCAACTGGCCGTCCTGGAACGACGGCATGCCCTGGGTTTGCGCAAGGCTTAGCGGAACGGTGGCGAGCAAGCCTGCGAAGATGAGCAGCGTGGCACAGGCACTGCGAAGCGTGGCAATAGACATTGTGTGTCTCCCTGAGAACGGACGGGTCGCTATGCTACTCCGAAGCGCGCGTCAGCTCACGCCGCTGGCGGATCATTGATCAGGTGGTTCGTATTAACGACGCGACACTCGCCGATCCCGTTGCGATGGCGGGTACCGGGCTCAGCCTGCGGGAGCGTCGCGATGATCGGCGCCGATCTGGGTGACCAGCAACGCCGCGCCGATCAGGCAGAATCCCTTGATGAAATGCGCTTGCTGCACCGCACGCATCACCGGGTCATCGGCGTTGAGCATTTCGTAGCCGTGCACGACGATCGTCACCGGAATCAGGAAAGCAATCAGCAGCCAAGCCCCCAGTCGTGGCCGAACGTTAAACAGGATCATCAGCGCACCGGCCAGCTCGACCGCACCGGAGGTCAGCACCCAAAACATCGGGTACACGGTAGCCTCCGGCATCAGCGACACGTAGTACGGGATGTTGGTGAAATGCGTGATCCCCGACAGCAGAAACAGGAAGGTAAACAGGAAACGCGCCGTGTAGGTGATCGTCCGGTGATTCGGTAATTGGCTTTCTGTGAGCATGTGCTTCTCCCCTTGCCTTGCTCCAATGGTTTGGTCGGACGGCGAGCGTTGTGCCGCCATCGACCGTTCTCAGCCCGCGCGTGCGTGGGCAGCGTGCCTGCCGATCCAGCCGCGAATGCGTTGTTTTCTCGCGGCGGTGGCCTCGTTGGCGATCGAGTGGATAACGTCCGTCAGGCTGACCGCGGACAGCGCTGCGAGATAACCCGCTTCGGCGCGAGCAAATGCGGCGGCAATCGGACAGGCTCGCGAGCACTCGCGTGGCTTCGCCCCGCAGGGTCCGTTTCGCCGGACCTCCGTGCAGCGAAAACTGGGCGCTGTCCCCTCTACTGCAGCCGTGACGTCCCACAGCGACAGCTCATCGGGCGTCTTCGCGAGCTGATAACCGCCGGACGCACCGCGCTTTGCGCGCACGATGCCTGCGCGACTCAAGGCCTGCAGCTGCTTTGCGAGATACGGCGGCTGTACGCCCAGGAACTCGGCCAGCGCCTCGCCCGACAGTGACGAGTCCGGCGGCAGCGCAGCCAACAGTGCGCAGGTGTGCGCGGCCCACTCAACGCCCTTGCCGATCTTCACGTGTCAAAGCCCGTAGATCGCAACGTTTTCTTCGCAATCATCAATAATGGATAAAATTTATCCGGAATTAGGGAATGCGTCAAGTCAACCAGCCCGATGACTGTTGTTGCCGTTTTTTTTGACGATCAGCTTGAGTCGGGCGACTCGGGGTTTACGCTGCCGTGTCGCGCCAGTCGTACTCCATTTTCCGCGCCGTCGCAGTTGCCAGCGCGTCGCCGGCAAATCGCCTGACGAGGCTCAGG
>JBCCNM010000151.1:0-7124 GCA_039025835.1 Pseudomonadota bacterium
CCGTGCTGCTCCGCCATTACCTTCGTCAGCGCCGCCGTCAGCGTCGTCTTGCCGTGGTCTACGTGACCAATCGTGCCGACGTTCACGTGCGGCTTTGTACGTTCAAATTTTTCCTTTGCCATGGCCCTTTTCCCGGGTTGTCTCTATTGGTTAAACACTCGCGCTACGCGCTATATATAAGTACATACTGTCTGGCGACCGGATCCCTGGAGCCCACACCCGGATTTGAACCGGGGACCTCTTCCTTACCAAGGAAGTGCTCTGCCCCTGAGCTATGTGGGCGATTCAGCGATTCCTAACGCCATACCTGGAGCGGGTGATGGGAATCGAACCCACATCATCAGCTTGGAAGGCTGAGGTTCTACCATTGAACTACACCCGCCAACTCCGTCTGGAAGGTCAGACTCAATACAACCCAACCCCCCTGAAAATTGCTTTTTCCGGCATTTTTCCGGAATCCCAAAACGACAAAAGACCGTCCTCCCACTGTCCGTGATGGCAGGATTTTTTTGTAAATTCAGTCTCTTATGGTTTTTTGTTGGGCAAAAAAAACCTGGGGGGTTCGCCCCCAAGCCGGGGAAGATTATAGATTCGGCCCAGCGGAGTCAACGCTTTGGCAGCTTGTCCGCGGTCGGCCGGAAAGCCGCGCGGCTGCTCGGTTTCAGTCGATTTCTTCAGGGTGTTTGTTGAAAGCAGGCCGGACACTCTGCGAAACAGTCCAGCGACGGCCGAACAGGCGACTGTTGCCGTGTCTGCGAACAGCGCGATTTGACGGGAAATCGTGGTGATTCAGCCAATCGGAGCCACCCGTCGTATCTGCTCGAAGAAAGCGGTGGAGGGGGCCCAATCGGACTCACCCGTCCTGTCAGCTCGAGGAAAATGGTGGAGGGGGCCCAATCGGACTCACCCGTCCTGTCTGCTCGAGGAAAATGGTGGAGGGGGCCCAATCGGACTCACCCGTCCTGTCTGCTCGAGGAAAATGGTGGAGGGGGTAGGATTCGAACCTACGTAGGCATAGCCAGCAGATTTACAGTCTGCCCTCGTTGACCGCTTGAGTACCCCTCCGCGGAACAGGTCGCGTATTCTCTTTACCCACCCCAACCCTGTCAACCGCCAAACCGCGGTTTTTCGGGCACTGCGGGGCTAATCGGCCCGAATCGCCCAGTGCCAGGGCTCATAGACAAAGCCCAGCGGATTATTCCGAGGATAACTCATTGAAAAGCCGAACTCGATCGCCCGGCGGCTCAGCCAGTCGAATGCCTCGGTGGCTTCGAATTCCTCGGTCAGCGGCCGGGATCCCGGCGTGGCGATGTCGACAGCACGACCCGAGTGATGCTCGCTGTAGCCTGGCGCTGCATTAACTTTCAGGATGGTATCAATGGCCTGCCCGGCCTCCAGCTTCCGCCGGATCAGGCCGGCCTGGTAGTCGAAGGAGCGAAATCCCGACACCAGCATCAGGCGCACACCGTCAGACGCCGCGGCGCGAGTCATGTCGGCCCAGCTTTCCGCAGCCTCGGGCGCCAGGCGCTGCATCCGGCCAATAAGATTCGGGCCGACGTCGATCAGGCCGACAGCCTCGTCGAATCGAGGCAGGTCGAGATCGAGACCGTAGTCGGTGGGGATTCCAAGCTCGTCGTGTAACTGGCGTAACATAGCGGGCGGAATTATCCCGGATATTCGAAGCCAGTCATACCATGCAAGACGACAAATTGTTCGAAGCCCGTGACGGACGCGACCCCTTCCGCTTTGATGAGAACGTGGCGCGAGTCTTTCCGGACATGCTCAAGCGCTCGATCCCCGGATACGCTGCGTCCATTGAGGCGATCGGCTCACTCGCCGCACGCTTCGTCAAACCCGGAACGCGATGTTACGACCTCGGTTGTTCACTGGGTGCGGCGACGCTGGCGATGCGCCAGGGTGCTCGTACCGACGATATCGACATCTTCGCGATCGATACCGCGGAAGCCATGGTATCCCGCTGTCGGGACGCCACTGCCGAGGATCCGCGCATCCGTGTTGTGCAGGACGATATCCGCCAGGTCGACATGCACAATGCGTCGATGGTGGTGCTGAATTACACGCTGCAGTTTTTGCCGCCCGAGGACCGTGACGCGATGGTCCGGCGAATTGCCGACGGCCTGAATCCAAAGGGCCTGCTGGTTCTGTCAGAAAAAGTCGTCGACGAAGATCCCGACATGGAAACCCTGCTGTTCGACCTGCACCACGAACACAAGCGACGCAATGACTACAGCGAACTCGAGATCAGCCGCAAGCGTACCGCGCTGGAAAATGTGCTGATTCCGGAAACGGTCAGTGATCACCGTCGCCGCCTGACGGCGGCGGGTTTTCGTCACATAGCGGTCTGGCTGCGCTACTTCAATTTCGTGTCGATCATCGCGATCAAAGGTGAAACGTGATGCCCGGCACACTGCACACCCTGCTGTCAGACGCGGGACTCGAACACTGGACAGCAACGGCGACGCGACTGGTTGACGAGCGACTATCGGCCGGCGGACACGGCGACATGCCAACGTGGCTGGATGCGCTTGCGCAATTGCCCGACATCGCCGTTGACGATATCCAGTTTGACCAGGAGGCAGTGCGCGTGACTGGCAGTCCTGACAACCGCGACGCACTGATGCGAGCCCTGAAAACGCTCAAGCCGTGGCGCAAAGGTCCGTTTGATATCGGTGGCATCGCAATCGATACGGAATGGCGCTGCGACTGGAAGTGGGCTCGCGTCGCACCGCACATCGCATCACTCGATAGTCGGTCGGTCCTCGATATCGGCTGCGGTAACGGCTACTACGCATTCCGCATGGTGGGTGCCGGTGCGCGCTGCGTTATCGGTGTCGACCCCACCCTGCTGTTTCACGTGCAGTTTCGCGCGATCAACCGCTATGCGTCCAGCGAGGCGATTCAGCTGCTGCCGGCCAGACTCGAAGAGCTGCCTGCTGGTGTGCGCTCGGTCGACACGGTGTTCTCAATGGGCGTGCTGTACCACCAGCGATCGCCGATCGATCATCTAAGCGACCTGAAGTCACACCTGCGTCCGGGCGGTGAACTGGTGCTGGAGACGCTGGTGTTACCCGGCGACGACGCGTTCGCGAGCACCCCGCCCGATCGCTACGCACGCATGCGCAATGTCTGGCTGCTGCCGACTGTGGCAGAGCTGGAAACGTGGCTCGCGCGAAGCGGCTTTGTGGACTGTCGGGTCGTCGATGTCACGCACACCACAGTCTACGAGCAGCGCGCTACGGAGTGGATGGACTTTGAATCCCTGGAGCAGTCGCTGGACCCGGACAATCTCGACCTGACGATCGAGGGCTGGCCGGCGCCGACACGCGCCGTGGTCATCGCAAACGTCCGCTAGGGGCTGCCGCAGTCTGCCGGTTGGCCGGCACCGAGGGACACCGATTCGTGCTGCAGCCAGATGGATTCCTGCCGCACGGCCGAGACGGGCCCGCCGTGTGGCACATCGGCCGGACGACGGATGTATCCACCCGGCAGATAAGGTCCGACCTGGGCAGAGCCGTCGATGCATTCAGCATAATCGAGCGCGCCAGACACCAGGATCGCTTCGGTTGACGACAGCGACTGCCGCCACGGCAGTGTCGTACCCGGCTCAAGCCGGCGTAACCAGGTGCGCTGCTGACTGCCCGGATCGAATCGCAGTTCCTTGATCGATTCGCCGTCGGTGCCGGTTGGCTGCCAGTCGAGCAGCGTACTGTCCAGCAGGATCGGGGTCTGGATCATTGCGTCGGGTCGCGGCTCATCGAGGCGGTAAAGAATGCGGGCCCCGTCGTAGGCACGCAGCTCAACGCCGAGTCCGCCCGGCGGCAAATAGGCGTAGCCGGCCGGCCCGAGCACGAGATCGCTGCCAACGGACAGATCGCCGGCGAGCACGAATATCTCCACCGACTTGCCCGGCGATGCCGCACTGCTGCCGTTCCACGCGACCGGCAATTCAACGAGATAGTGACCGGTCTGTCGGTCCGTGCTCGCCAGTCGGAAGGCGCGGACGCCGGGCAGCTCCGCGAGGAACACCTCCGGCGCGTCGGAGGCGGTGATGAATGCCGGGTAAGGCGCACTCGGACCGGGCGCGGCGCAAGCTGCGAGCAATACGAGACTGAGAAAAAAGCCGCCCGAAAAACGGGCGGCTAAAGAGTGGCTAAGATGACAACGGCAGAAAACCACAACGTGACGAAACCGTTCACACTCCGATGGCAGGAAGCGCCTCGTTTCCCAGGGTTACAGCAAGCCGATTACTTAGTCTTCGGCAGGCGGTCAGCGAAACCGCTGCACGAACAGCAGGTTGAGAGGATTCCCGCAGCTCGACCGAAAACGCATGCATCCTGCATGGCAATACGCTCACGTTGCCTGATGACATCTCATCTCCGTGCGTACCGAAACGGTACGCGGGCGATACTACAATATGTAGTAGCGGAAAGCGACACGAATACTAGATGTGGAAAAATCGCGAAAATGCAGACCAAACACGGTGAAAACGGTAGGCTGTGCCGCTGCAAATTTCAGTTTGGGGGCAGGCTTTGACGAACACCGAGACGATGCAGGGACGCGCGGGCTACCAGAAGGTGGGGCTCGTCCTCGGACCGGCGGTAGCCGTATTGATGCTGCTGCTGGGCGCACCGGAAGGCCTTGAACCTGCCGCGTGGCGGGTCGCTGCACTGGGTGTCTGGATGGCGATCTGGTGGGCGACCGAAGCAGCGCCGATCGCTGTCACCGCCCTGCTGCCTGTCGTTATGTTCCCCGTGCTCGGCATCGCCAGCGTGAAACAAGCGAGCGGCGGCTACTTTAACGCCACCGTCATGCTGTTTCTTGGCGGCTTTATTCTGGCGTTCGCGATCCAGCGCTGGGGTCTGCATCGTCGCATCGCCCTGACGGTACTGGCTTACGCCGGCAAGAACGGTCGTTCGCTGATCGGCAGTTTCATGCTGGTCGCGGCACTGCTAAGCATGTGGATGATGAACACGTCGACGACGATGATGCTGTTGCCGATTGCGGTTTCGATTATCACGGTCATCCATCAGTCGGTGAAAGATCTGAGCGACAAGGCGCGCGATGATTTCCAGTGTGCGTTGCTGCTCGGCGTTGCTTACGGTGCAACCATCGGCGGCATGTCGACACTCGTCGGCACCGCGCCGAATGCCCTGTTCGCCGGATTCATGCGCGACAACTTCGAGGTCCAGGTGGACTTTGCGAGCTGGATGATGGTCGGAATGCCCCTGTCAGTTACTCTGTTGCCACTGTGCTGGCTCCTGCTGACGCGAGTCGCTTTCTCGGTCGACTTTCGAATGCCACAGGCAGCGATCTCCGAGCTGCATCAGATGCGCGAAGAACTCGGGCCGATGACCGTGCCCGAGAAACGCGTCGCCGTCGTTTTCAGCTTGGTGGCCGTGTCGTGGATGACGCGCCCGCTGCTGCTGCAGGTACCGGGTCTCGGCATGCTCGAGGATGCAATGATCGCTATCGGCGGCGCGATCATCCTGTTCCTGCTACCGAGTGGCGACAAATCGGATCCGGTGCTGCTGCGTTGGCGTTACGCCGAGCAGCTGCCGTGGGGTGTGCTGATCCTGTTTGGTGGCGGCCTGACTCTGGCGTCTGCTGTGAACAGCTCGGGGCTCGCACTGTGGCTGGGCAACAACCTGCAGGCCCTGACCGAATTGCCGCTGCCGATCCTGATCGCGGCAACCGCGACGATGATTATTTTCCTGACGGAGCTGACCAGCAACCTGACGACGACGACGACCTTCCTGCCGGTGGTCGCCGCGGTCGCCGTCAGTGCGGGCATCGACCCTATTCTGCTGACCGCTGCGATCACGATGGCCGCAAGCTGCGCCTTCATGCTGCCGGTGGCGACACCGCCGAACGCAATCGTGTTCGGTTCGGGGCTGCTGACAATTCCGAAGATGGCGAAGGCGGGTTTCCTGCTCAATCTGGTCGGCATCGTCGTGGTGTCGACGGTCGCGATCACACTGGCACCGCGCTTCCTGAATTAGGACGGACTCAAGCGAAAACCGGCATGCCGGGCTTCCAGCTCCAGTAGCGCCACCTTGGTGTCGATACCGCCACCGAAGCCGGTCATTGAACCGTTGCTGCCGATAACGCGGTGGCAGGGAATCACGATCGGCAACGGGTTGCGCCCGTTCGCAGCGCCGACGGCACGCACCGCCTTCGGCCGTCCGATGCGACGCGCGATGTCGGCGTAGGACGCGGTCTCGCCATACGGAATCTCCTGCAGTGCGCGCAGCACGTCGAGCTGGAACTCGGTGCCGTCGGGGCACAACGGCAGGTCGAAATCGGATCGGCGGCCGTCAAAGTACTCGTCAAGCTGCTGTTTGACATCAGCAAAACCTGCGGTGTTCTCAACCCAGTCCGCCTCCGGCTCACGATGCCCTTTGCCCTGCGGGAAGCCGATCAGCGACAGGCCATCCTCGTCGCCGGCCAGCAGCAGGCGACCGATGGGTGAATCCATAAATCGATACTGCATATCAACCTCCTGATGCGGACCGGCGCCAGAGCCGCAGCGCCGCATAGGCGCGCCAGGGTTTCCAGGCCTCCGCGTGGTGTTCGAGTTCTTTCGGTTTTAGTCGCTGTCCGGCGTGGTGATCCATGCCTTTGAGAAGGCCCAGGTCAGACGATGGAAATGCGTCGGGGTCCTTCAGCGCCCGCATCGCGATGTACTCCGCGGTCCACGGACCGACACCGCGTATCGCTGTCAGCGATTCACGCAGAGCCTGCGGATCCGAATCCTCGGCAAGATCCAGCTCGCCGCGTTCGACGCCGCGCGCGATCGCCTTGATCGTATTGATCCGGCTGGTGACGAGTCCAAGGTTGTTGAATTGCGCCCGGGCGAGCTTACGCGGTGTGGGAAACAGGCGGTTGATGCTGTCGCTGCCGGGCATGTCGATCGCTTCGCCATAGCGCTCAGCAATGCGCGCCGCTATCGTTGTTGCCGCTGCCACCGAGATTTGCTGCCCGAGCACGGCGCGCACGGCCAGCTCGAACCCGTCCCAGCAGCCGGGCACACGCACATCCGGTGTGCCCTCCAGTCGAATAGCCGGGTCGCGATCCAGCCAGTCGTTGATGTCGGTCATCGGTGC
>JBCCNM010000152.1:0-7099 GCA_039025835.1 Pseudomonadota bacterium
ACACGATGAGATCGTGACGCTGTTCCACGAGTTCGGTCACATGCTGCATCACCTGCTGACACGCATTGACTATCCGAGCATTTCCGGAATCAACGGCGTGCCCTGGGATGCCGTCGAACTGCCGAGCCAGTTCATGGAAAATTTCGCGTGGAGTCACGACGTACTGGCGAACTGCTCAGCGCATGCGGACAGTGGCGAGCCCCTGCCACGAGAGTTGTTCGAGCGACTGGAGTCAGCGCGCCACGCCGGGGCCGCACTGGCCATGCTCCGCCAGGTCGAGCTCGCGCTGTTTGATCTGCGCCTGCACACGGAAACGACAAGCGAACACCAGCCGGACGTCCTCGGGTTGCTGGGCGAGGTGCGCAACGAGGTCGCCCTGATCCAGCACCCGGAGTACAACCGCCTGCCGCATGCGTTCACGCACATTTTCGCGGGCGGTTATGCGGCGGGCTATTACAGTTACAAGTGGGCCGAGGTGCTGGCTGCTGACGCCTTCTCGGCGTTTGAGGAAGCCGGCATTTTCGACGCAGACACGGCGTCACGATTCCGTGAGGAAATTCTCGAGATCGGCGGCAGTCGTGATTTCATGCAGGCCTACATCGCCTTTCGCGGTCGTGAGCCGAGCATCGACGCTCTGCTGCGGCAGACCGGAATCGCGGCGTGAAAATCGCCACCTGGAACGTTAACTCACTCAAAGTCCGCCTGCCGCATGTGCTCGACTGGCTGTCTGAGCACGCGCCGGATGTGCTCGTGCTGCAGGAGATCAAGCAAGTCACCGAAGCCTTTCCCGGCAAAGATATCGCCGCGGCCGGCTACCGCTCGATCGCCAGCGGGCAGAAAACCTACAACGGCGTCGCCGTCATCGCGAAGACGGAGCCTGAAGACCCGGTCACCGACTTCCCCGGCTTCGAAGATCCTCAGCGACGCATCCTTGCGACGACCATCGGCGATACTCGCGTAGTTAACCTGTACGTGCCCAATGGATCGGCACTGGGGTCCGACAAATACCGGTACAAGCTCGACTGGCTCGCCGCGCTTGAAAAATTCCTGATCGAAGAGCACAAGCGCTTCGACAAACTGGTCGTGCTCGGCGACTTCAACATAGCGCCGGCCGACGAGGATGTTTACGACCCGGAGAAATGGGGCGAGGACATCCTGTGCAGCCCGCCGGAGCGCGCAGCCCTCGAGCGACTGCTCGACATCGGGCTCTCCGATGTCTTCCGTCAGTTCGAACAGGAAGAAAACACGTTTAGCTGGTGGGATTATCGAGCCGCCGGATTCCGCCGCAACGCCGGGCTGCGGATCGACCTGATCCTCGCCAGTCAGCCGCTCGCGCAAATCTGCAGCGCAAGCTACGTCGACAAGGTCCCGCGTGGGCTCGAAAGACCATCCGATCACGCACCCGTTGTCGCGGAATTCAGACAGTAAGCGACTTTTTTCGAGGTTTTTGACATATTGACGACTTTCGGGGGAAGCCCCGAGTCTCCAAAGTGTAATATCCGGCGGAGTTCGACCCGCGCCGCCAGGGCGTTGTTTTTTTAGGGGGGCCTTTGGCGCATTTGACTGACATCCGTCGGGGTCGTCACGGTGAATAACGCGAAGAAAAGCACCGTGTCGCACGACCGCCGCAATGACTATGACGTCACCAATACGGTGCAGGTCAGCAATCCTGTTGCCGTGCGTAACGCCGTGCGGGATCTGTTCGCCACCGTGTTCCCCGGTGCGTCATTCGACCATCTGTGGCTCGCGTTTTACGACTTCAATCGCCTGTTTGCCGGACGCTATCCCGGCTACGTCGGCTGCGACACGACCTATCACGACCAGCAGCACACGCTGGATATGACGCTGGCCGTGGCACGGCTGATCGCCGGGTATGAGCAAAGTGTGGAGCCTTCCGATCGACTGGGCCCGCACCGCGCGGAACTCGCCATTATCGTCTCGCTGTTCCACGACGCCGGCTATATTCGCCACGAAGTGCGCGATCGGGACTATAAAAACGGCGCTGAGTTCACGATGTACCACGTCACCCGCAGCGCCGATTTCCTGCGCAGCTACCTGCCGGAGGTGGGCATGTCGCGGGACATCGGGGTCGCGAGCATGATCGTGCACTTCACCGGTTACGAGCTGAACATTGAGGACATCGAGCTGGATGACCCACGCGATGTTATTTGCGGTCACCTGATCGGCACCGCCGATCTGATCGCACAAATGTCGGATCGCTGTTATCTCGAAAAGTGTCGCGACCGCCTGTACCGCGAGTTTGTGCTCGGCGGCATCGCTATCGAAAACACCACGCCCGGCGAGCACAAGGTGCGCTACACGTCGGGCGAGGACCTGCTCGCGAAAACGCCGTTTTTCTATCAGCAGGTATCGCGCGATCGCCTGAACAAGACCTTCAACCGTGCCTATCGCTACATGGAAGTGCTGTTCGACGGCCGCAATCCGTATATCGATGCGATACGCGCCAACATGACGCATCTGCTGAAAATCCTCGACAGCGGCGACTGGTCACAGCTTCGCCGCCAACCGCCGTACTTCCTCGGCATTCTGTCGACCGCCGAGGAGATGGAGAGTCTGGTGGATAAACAACTGCAGAGTTACACGGGTACCGGGCGCAAGGTTGAAGACGACCTGGTGATGCCGATCTAGCTCATCAGGCGATCAAATGGATCTGCCTTTGCGGCTGCGCAACACACTTAGGTAGGTCCATGATGCCAATAGCGCCAATGCTGTTAGTGTGATTCCGGATACTGCGGCGACCAGGTCGTAGATACGACCGCCTATCCCGGTCGAATGAATCGGGTAGATCGCATTCGAGGCACGCTCTCCGCGACTCAATGTGGTGGCGTCCCTGACCGCAAGCACACCGCTGTCTTCAGGGTTAAGGTACACCACACTGCGGCCATTCTGATGCCATTCGCCGGCCTGGCGCAGTCGAATCACCGCAGCAGCATTGTCACTCCGCGGCCAAATCACCAGTCTCGGGCTCGCATCCGGAAATCGTGTTTTCGCCGCGCTGAGGGCCTTTTGCCAGTCGACGTCGCCTGGCTGAGCTGTCGGCTGCTCGAAAGGCGATGCATTCGAGACGGTCAGCACCGACATCAATGCAGACGCCTGCGAGTAAAACACCATTGCGCCGCCCGTCAGCAAAATGACAACAATTGGCAGCGCAAACACAACGCCCGCATTTCTGTGGTAGGCGAGAATATCTCGTCGGCGCATCGATGCAGGCCATAATCGCCAGTCGAATCGCCGTCGGAACGGTAAGAACAGGTAAACACCTGTTCCCGCCATCACCACGGCGATCAGCGCCACCAGTCCGGCCAGATATTCGCCGAACTCACCCATTAACAAGTAATGGTGCAGATCGAAAAGCCAGTCTTCGATTCGCGCGTTGCCGGACCATCGTTCGACAACCTCACCACTGGATACTGCGTAAGCCGCCTCTCCGTTTCGAAGCACAATGCGATACAGCCCGAATCCCGGCCGCGGAAGCAGCACGTACGACAGTCGCTGCTGGCTGAATTTTCGTTCGAACGATTCGATCGCGGACCCCAGTGACTCGGGCGCCGTGTCCGCGACGTCTCGGACCTCCGGGAATCTTGCGGCCAGATAGTCGTCCTTGAAGATCAGTAATACACCAGACAGGCTGAGGATGGCGAGTACCAGCGACAGGCACAGGCCTGACCAGGCATGCAGCTTCCTGATCGTAGGGAACAGACTGCCATGCCTTGTCGATCTCACCATGCGTAACCCTTTCCACTGTGACGCCGGGCAATGCCCGTCAGTGGTGCAAATTATATACAAATGCGAATGATTCGTATTATCATATTAATCGGGGTCGGGTGGCTTACCAGGATACGCAGAGGTAAACACCATGAGACATGTTCTTCCCATCGTGCTGCTTGCGCTGAGCGCCGCCGGCAACCCGGCAGCAGCACAAACCAATAGTCAGGATGAAAACACGATCGACGAGATCGTTGTCAGCGCCGCCCGTACTGGAGCCTCGGTCAGCGCCATTGCGGGCACGGTGTCGATCATTGAGCAGCAAACACTCGAACGACAGGCAGCGATCAGCGACGATCTCTACAGCGTCCTGTCCATTTCAGTTCCCGGTTTTGCGCCGTCTATCCAGAAGCTGACGGGTCGCAGTGAAACACTGCGCGGCCGAAATCCGCTGTATCTCGTAGACGGTGTGCCGCAACACAACGCGTTGCGCGACGGCTCGCGTGACGGCCACAGTTTTGACCTCGACTTTATCGAGCGCATCGAAGTCATCAACGGTTCCAATGCCATCCAGGGCGTAGGAGCCACCGGTGGCGTCGTCAACACGATCACCGTGACACCCGAGCCCGGCTCTGGCTGGAGCACGCGCGTACGAGCGCGAGTCATTTCCGCAGACGATTTCGACAGTGACAGCTTCGGCTACAAAGCCTCTTTCCTTGCCAGCCACGGCGGCGACGATGTGGATTTAAGTTTTGGTGCTGCGCTGCACGAGCGCGGTCTGTTCATCGATGACAATGGTGACCCTGTTGGTCTCTACCCGACGCAGGGCGACATCATGGACTCGACGTCCTACAACCTGTTCGGCAAGGCCACGTGGCGCTACGCGCAGGATGGTGCGATCACGCTGCTGGTGAACGAATTTGAACTTGAGCGGAACGGCGACTTCCTGGCCGTTGCAGGCGACCGGGCGGCGGGAATCCCCACGGGTACGATTGCCGGTGACCCGTCCCCGATCGTCGGCGATCCGGCGCGTAATGACAATCGACTCGTATCAGTGACACTGACCCAGGACAACGTGCTCGGCGGCAGCTTCGAAGCCCAGGTTTACGATCAGTCTTTTGAGGGACTGTTCGAAGGCGGCACCTTCGGGGGCTTCTTCCGGCTGACTGTCGATGGCGATCCCTTCCTGGACCAGTCCGCCGTAGTCTCTGACAAGTTCGGCATTAAGACGACGTTCAATCGCCAGTTTGACGCCGTATCCTTCACCGCCGGCGTGGATTTTTTCCAGGATGACTCGGCACAGGTACTCGCACGCAGCGGTCGTGAATGGGTGCCCGAAACCCGTTTCGTATCCACGGCACCGTTCGTACAACTTGGCTGGGATGTTAGCGACGCGCTGACCATTACCGGCGGTGTGCGAGCCGAATTCGCCACCCTGGAGGTGGACGACTACGTCACAATCGCCGCGGCCAACAGTACGCCGGTCGCCGGTGGTGAGCCGGATTTCGAAGAAACCCTGCCGAACATCGGCGTCATTTTTGAAATCAACGAGTACGTCGCGGTTTATGGCGCCTTTAGCGAAGGCTTCACAATGCCGGACGTCGGTCGTGTACTGCGCGGCATCAACACGCCGGGGCTGGATGTCGACAACCTCTTCAATGTCGAGCCGGTGGTCACCGACAACGTGGAGCTCGGCCTGGAATACCGTAATGGCCCGTTAAGCGCGCGTATCGCTGCCTTCCAGTCGGATTCCGATAACGGTGCGCGCCTGATCCTGAACCCGGCGGGCATCTTCGACGTGCAGCGCCAGAAGACCGAGATCAGCGGCTTCGAACTGGTTGCCGATTATGCGTTTTCTTCAGGCCACGTCATTGGCGCGAATTACAGCAACTCGGACGGCGAATTTGACTCGGACTCCGACGGCAGTGTCGATACCGATCTCGATGGTGTGAACATCGGTCCGAATCGCCTGAATCTGTATGCCGAAGGACCATTCGGTTACGACATCAACTGGCGATTCATGCTGTCGAATCTCGAGGATCGTAACTTCCGTGGCCTGGCTGCGCCGGTCGATCGGGACTTCGACGGCTTTTGGCTCGCGAATGCCTACGTGAACTGGGACACCCGGGCTGGCATGTTCTCAGTCGGTATCGAAAACCTGTTTAACGAAGGGTATTTCACCTACTTTGCGCAGACCGAGACCGGTGCCCGCGCCGACACGTTTTTCCGAGGTAACGGCCGAACAATGACCTTCGGCTGGGATCGTCGATTCTGAGCAACAGACCTTACGGGGCTTGATCCACCTATTGCCCTGGGGCTGACAGGACTGGAATTCGCACTATGCGGAGTCGTCAATTCCTGCTCTGGAAGCCCCAGGTGCAAACCACAAGCCGCGTCTTGCGTCAGGTTTGCTTGCTCAAATCCTGCCGATACAGCCTCAAGGCCAGGTACTGGCGGCGATTGAGCCGTCGCATCGCGTAGAACGCCGCAATCACGCCCGAGAATCCGGCGATCACGATATCGGCCGGGGTCATCGTCGCAGCGACGTAGTCGACAAGCCCGGCGGGTGTGAAGGTTGGCAGTACAACGAACACGCTGCCGCCGAGATCAGAACCGGCAAACGCAATCGCCACGGCGATATTGCCGGCCAGCGCAGCAATCAGGACGAGGACGGCGGCAAGTACCGGAAAGCGCCAGTCGAGCCCGCAACCTGCGCGGCGAACGGCCATGCCCATTGCCGGGCCAAGCACGAGAACAAACCACGGGAAGACCTTGTCGAGCGCCTGGGACAGCAACACCCACAGCAGACTAAAGCCCAGGATGACAACGAAACCGGCGACGATGGCAGCCCGGACAGACTGAGCGGCCAGCAGGCGCCGGCCGATCTCAGTGTCGGGCGGTGGCTCGGGATCCGGTTCGTGGCGACGCTGCAGTCGAAGAACCTGTTTGTTAGCTTCGTCGCTCATGGGGTCCATTATCGTGGCTCGCCGGTGATAGACTCACCGACCGCGACGCGAAACCATACCGAAGCTTCCGCGTTAGCCGCAAGCAGACAAACCGCCCGGAGAATAACAATGCATGCCGCCTGGTTTGACGATTTCGGACCTGCCGACAAGGTCTTGGAGACCGGTGACAGACCAACGCCGGTCGCTGGCGGCGGCGAGGTGTTGGTTCGCCTGCACACCAGCGGCATCAACCCGTCTGACGTGCGCAAGCGTGCCGGCAGTTTTCCGGAACTTCTCGATGACGGTTTCGTCATCCCGAACAGCGACGGCGCCGGCGTGATCGAGGCGGTTGGCGTGGGCGTCGACAGCTCGCGAATTGGCCAGCGGGTCTGGGTCTACCAGGCGCAGTACCAGCGACGTTTCGGCAC
>JBCCNM010000153.1:0-7063 GCA_039025835.1 Pseudomonadota bacterium
CCGTCCGGATGTGCCGTGCCGATGGCGCGGGAATCGGAATCGGACACGTATTTGAAGCCTTCGGCAATCGTCTCGGCCATGATGTCGGCGCGCGCGGCGTCGGCATCCACGCCGTCGGGAAAGTCCTGGTAGGCGTAAATCACGGTGCGAATGTCCCAGCTGCCGATCTTGTCGTCGTAGGCCTCAGACAAGTCGATGCTGCCCGCGTTGTCGAGGCGAATGAGCGGGAACGGATAGTCCATAACGGACGAACGGTTCTGCGTGCTCGCCGCAAAGTTGTGTTCGAAGCCGATCGTGTGGCCGACCTCGTGCGCTGAGAGCTGGCGAATACGCGCGAGCGACATCTCGAGCATTTCCGGCGGCACGTTGTCGCTGGCATACGGTGCCAGCAGGCCTTCGGCAATCAGGTAGTCCTGGCGAACGCGCAGTGAGCCCAGGGTCACGTGGCCCTTCAGGATCTCGCCGGTACGAGGGTCGACCACCGACGAGCCGTAGCTCCAGCCGCGCGTCGAGCGATGCACCCACTGAATTACGTTGTAGCGCACGTCCATCGGGTCCGCGTCCTCCGGCAGCATCTCGACGCGATACGCGTCTTTGTAGCCAGCCGCTTCAAACGCCTGGTTCCACCAGCGGGCACCGTCCAGCAAGGCGCTTCTCACCGGCTCCGGCGCACCGGGGTCGAGGTAGTACACGATTGGCTCAACGGCCTCGCTGATCTCGGCGGTCGGGTCCTTCTTCTCGAGACGATGACGAATGCCGTAATTCACTTTCAAAGGCTCGCCGATTGGAGTGGTGTAGTCGGCAAACCCGGAGCCGCCGTACTCCAGCGGAATCACGCCGGCGCGGGGATCGTAGGCCAGCGGTTCATAGCCATCGTCCGGCAGGCGAATGAAGGAATGATGCAGGTGCAGCGAAAACGAGCGCGGATCCGGCGCCACGGTCGGCAGGTACGGACCGCTGGGCTCGCCGGTAAAAGTCACGATCGCCTCGATCTCGGTGTTGTCCGGGAACCCCTTGGTGCGCGGCAGATAGATCGCCGAGCGGCTCGCATCTGCACTGAAGCTGCCCTCGTTGCGACCCTTCAGGCGACGCGCGACGCCGTGTGCGTCGCGCAGGAAGAACGCCGTCGCATCGACCGTGATGATGCCGTCCTTGCGGGACTCAACCGGGAACCCCCACAGCACCGATGAGGCAAACGACTCGGCCACCGCTTTGGCCTCGGCCGGGTTATCCGGCTTCGCTCGGTAGTCCATGTTTGGCGCCACGAGCAGCAGCTTGTCGCCGTGATGCTCGAAGCGCACGATCCGCGTGTTGCCCAGCTGACCTCGATCCAGCCCGATGTCGTTGGAGCCCAGTCCGCGCGGCAGCGAGGTCTGGTAGAGCATGTCGGTGTCGAGTTGGTCGATTTCCAGCAGCAGCTGACCGTCCGCCTCATTCCACAGCAGGCCAACGAAGCCCGGGATGCGCGTGTAGTCCGGTTCAGTGGCCGTCGGTGACGACGGCTCCGAGCAGCCAGCAAGAAAAACGACGAGAATCAGGGCAAGCGCACGCATGGCAACTCCGGCGGTAAAAAACCGCCACTGTAGCGCACTTTGGCGGCTATGCCGCCGCGGAGGACGGCTCGAGATTGGCCTTTTTGATGCGCCCGGCAACGATGCCGCCCAGCAGGATCACGACACCGATTCCGAACAGGTATTCCGGGAAGGTGCGCGTGATGCCGCAGTAAAAGATCAGCGCGAGGTTCACAAACTGGAAGCTGTTGATCCAGAGGTTGTCGCGCACCTTGGCTTTCGGGAAATACAGGCGAGACACCATCAGAATGGCCAGCACGAACAGCAGGATCGGCAGATAGCGATGCAGCGGCAGCGACAGGGCGAGCTGCTCGTAGTAGATCAGCACCAGCGTCATCGACGGCAACAGGCCACCCCCACAGGCGGTGATAGGTACCCCGAAGAACCAGCCCTGCGGCGGGTTGGAACTCGGCAGGTTGAAGCGCGCGAGCCGCATTGCACCGGCGAGGGTAAACACACCGCACGCCGCGGCGAGCAACATGAAGTTGCCGCTGCCAACCTCGACGCCACCAAGCTGCAGGCCGGCATTCAGCGCAAGCACCGCCGGTGCGACACCGAAAGACACCAGGTCCGCCATCGAATCGAATTCGGCGCCAAAGCTGGATGTGGCTTTCAGGGCGCGTGCGACGACCCCGTCGACAGTGTCGAGCAAACCGCACCAGACAATGAACCACGCCGCCATCTCCAGCTCACCGAGCTGGCTGGTAATAATCGAAGCGATGCCGAGCAGCAGGCTCAGCGACGTGATGGCATTGGGTACGGTGTAGCGAAGAATAGACAAGATGTGTTCCCCCACGAACGCCCGCCATTCTGCATCGCAAGGACCGGATTATCCAGTTTGCGGGGGGCTAGCGTCGAATGCTTCGGGCCGCGCGACCGCCGGTGATGCCGATCGGGCCGGGCGGCAGGCTGACCTGCATCGGGACGCCGCCGCGATCGACCTCAACCACGATCGGAGACGACCCATCGTAGTTTTCGACGAGCCGGTTGATGTCCCAGACGCTGTAAACGCGCTCGCCGTTGTAGTGGGTGATCTGGTCGCCGGACTGCAGCCCGGCCGTCTCGGCGGGTGAGGACTGCAACACACCGTTGACGGTGATCGATGTGGGTCGGTTGTTGGCCTGCAGATACTGTTCGTATTCCGAGGTGCCGAGATCGGCGCGCAGGGCCAGGTCGACATTCTGCACGCTGCTCCTCCAGTCCATGTCCTCGCCGTTGCGACGGGCTTCCCACTGCGCCTGCAGCATCTCGTAGCGCAACTCGGATTCGCGACTGGCAATGTACTGAGCGCGGTCCGCCGAGAAGCCCTGATCGACAAGAAAATCGGCTCTCGCTTCCGGGTCGTTGCGTGAACGTCGGGCTTCGCGGAACTGGGCCACCGAACTCGCCGCGCGCTGTGGCTCGGCGGGCGCTGCGACCGTCGCTGGCGTTGTCCGCTCGGACGCTCGGTCATCGACCGTCTCGATCAGGGCGAACAACTCGGTCTCAAGCAATTGTCGGGCTTCGCGTTCGTCGGCCAGTGCTCGCTCCAGCGCCAGCAGGCGCTCCTCGGTTGAGGCGGAGGTGTCAAAGTCTGACGACGACGGTACCGGCTCGCTGGGCGGCTGCATTAATACATAGGTCCCCGCCGCCGCGCTGCCGGCGATGATCATTGCTGCAAGGATCAAACCTGGTTTCATGTCAGCCTCCTGCTCATTGGGGCAGGCTAAAGGGCAAAAGGTTCCGCACCAGCAGTGTCCCACAGGACCCCGGAACGAAAAAGGGCGCTCAATTGAGCGCCCTTCTCGTTTCGATGCCGCAGCGGCTCAGAACTGGATCGTCGCGCTGATCCCGAAGGTCATGCCGACCACCTGGTCGATCAGGGTAGCTTCCTGACCGTTGAGGTTCGTCTGCAGGAACTCGCGATTGTCGTCAAAGATATTGTCCCAGCTGACGTCGACCTCGACGAAATCCGTCGGGAACCACTTGAAGACCAGGCCGAGACTCTGGAACGGCTGCTCGAAGGCATCATCGTTGCCGGCAATGCCGCCGTAGAACACGCGCTCACCGAACACGTTGTAGTTCAGAAACGCGCTGTAGATACCGGAATCCGAATCCCACCCGAGTGTGGTGTTCGCCACGTACTCGCTGTGGCCGGTCAGTCGACGGGTCGCGTTGGTCGGCCCGCCGGTGATCGTGTTGTCGATCGTCAGCTCAGAGTCACTGAGCGTCAGGTTGCCGGACAGGAAAAAGCCCGTGTTGCCGAAGGTTTTCAAACCCTCGAACTCCACACCGTAGGTCTCACCGGACTCTGCGTTGACAAAGGTCAGCTGAATGTTGTCGTCGGAACCGGCTGTGCGGATGCGCTCGATCGGGTTTTGGATGTCCTTGTAGAACAGGGACACGGTCAGGTTATCGCCGTTCGCGTAGTAAAACTCACCGCGCGCCTCGAAGTTGTCGATCGGCGAGGTTTGCAGCTGACTGTTGCCGCCGACACGAATGCGCAGCTCCGGATCGATGTAGATCACGTCCGCGATCTCACGCAGGTCCGGCCGCACCACGGTCTCGCCGTAGCTGAAGCGGAACTGGTAATCGTCCGCACCGAGCAGACCCGACCCCATGTACGTGGCCGAGAGCGACAGGTAGGTATCGTCCTCACGAATCGCCAGTCGCTGGTTGGGGTTGTTCGCCAGCTCATCGATCTGGTTTTGGATCGTGTTGCCCGAAAAGTCGAGCAGGTCGACGGCGAGCGTCGCCTGCTGGTAGTCCTCGTAGCGCGCACCCAGCGAGAAGCGCCAGTTGGTGAACTCGATATCGGCCATGCCGTAAAACGCGTCGACCTTCTGTGCAGCGAGGTAGGACTCCGTGCCGAAGTTCGTGCCGAGAGAGATATCGAAGCCATTGGCCACCGTGAGGTTGCCATCCGACAGCACGTTGCCGAGGCCGCCGCTCAAGTCGGAGGACTGCACACCGACGGCGTTGATGTTGACGTTGTAGCCGAAGTACTCACGCGACTTCTTGCTGCCCCACCAGCCACCGGCCAGTTCAACCGCGGCATTGCCCACTTCGATCGGCAATCGCAGGTTGCCGCCCCAGCTCGACAGATCATCATCGAGCTCCAGGAACGAGTAGATGCCCGCCGACGTGGTCGCAAGAATCTGGCTGGCCAGCGTGTTACCCGCGTCGTTC
Source organism: Pseudomonadota bacterium (assembly GCA_039025835.1). GTDB lineage: Bacteria > Pseudomonadota > Gammaproteobacteria > Steroidobacterales > Woeseiaceae > UBA1847. The sequence continues at coordinate 4,740 of JBCCNM010000153.1, forward strand.
AACAGGGCGGAGCCCACGAATTCGGTAAACGGCAGGTCGGTGGTCGCGGTTGACTCGGACCAGAACCAGTCGAATTCAAGGTCCGACAGCTGCACAGCATCCAGCACGGTGTTCAGATAAGGCGTGTCGTAAAAGGTGTGCTCACCGGACACCTGAAAAAGTTCAAGCTCTCGCTGCTCGAAACGCGAACCGAAGGCCTGCTTCTCATCGTTGTCGATTTCCAGGTTGTTCTGGTCGAACCCGCGCAGGAAGTCTGCCTGTGCCTCGTCGTTTTCCAGCAGGTAGTAGCTGGCCGACGTGCTGTGGTCCGTGCCGTAATCGAGACCGACGTTCAGTGACGAGACTGTGCGTTCTTCAAAGATCGTGCGATCGATAGACACGAATTGCGTTTCAGGGTCACCAATGGCTTCGCGACGCTGATTATCGTTGCGGTATTTTTCGTTGTAGCTGTAGTCGACCAGCGCGCCAAACCGCCACTCCTCGCCAGCACCGAAGTACCAGGAGTTACCCAGCGACAGTTTGTACCCCACGTCGGGGCTGTTGCTGTCATAGGTCGCGTCCGGGAACGTGGTATCCAGCGAATTGATGAGTCCCTGGTGAATCGTCTGCGCGGATGCAAAGTCGAAGCCGTTGTTCTGTGCCGACTCGGTCACAAAAATGTTGCCGATTGAGATATCGCCGCGATAGCGGTTAATGGCGTCCCGGATCGGGGCCGGCAGCGAGATGGCCGCGTTGGAAAACTGCAGTCCGGAGGAATCGCCCTCGGTATTCAAACCTCCGGAGACTTCAAAGGACGCCACGATGTCGTCGGGGATGCTCTTGGTGCGGATGTCGATTGAACCCCCACCAAACGAGGCCGGCTGATCGGGCGAGGGCGACTTCTGGATTTTGATCGACTCGACGATTGATGTCGGAAACAGGTCCAGCGGGATCACGCTGCGCGTGAGATCCGGAGACGGCACTGCGGCACCGTTAACCTGAACACTCGAGTAGCGCTCGCCGAGGCCGCGGACATAAACAAATTTGCCGTCGACAACCGTCAGGCCCGGAACGCGCCGCAGAGCGGCGGCGATGTCGGAATCGCCGGCGCGGGAAATCGCTTCGAAACTCAGGAAGTCGGCGGAGAACGGCACCTCCATCCGCTCGTCGGTCAGTGCGGCTGCGCCGGTCTTCAGGCGACCCAGCGTGACGATCTCTTCGATCGGCTCGTCGGACGTCTCCTCTTGGGCGAGGGCACCCGGCGCGACGGTCAGTCCGCTGCAGGCAATGGCGATGGCCGCGGCGAGACTCGTTTTCTGGTGTTTGCTGTGCATGCTGCGAAACCTTTGCAGATGTTTTGTGTGGTAGCGGGGCACTCGGCGCGCCCCGCTCCCTGGCGTTAGCCGGAACCGACCTCCCTGGGCCGGTTCCGTACGGCCTTGACCGAAATTACGGCGTGAGCGGCAGGTCGAGGCCGACCGTCCAACCGTCGATCCAGTCGTTGGCCGTGTTCGCGGCACCGATGAACGTCGGCGTGTCGAAGAAACCTGTCGCGGCCGGTGTCGGGAACAGCGTCGCGTTGTTCAGATCCGCCAGCTGGGTCGCCTGGTCGAAGGCCACCGTGCCCGCAGTCTGCTCGATGCTGTCAGCCGTCAGGTAGCCGCGATCGTAGTTGCCGGCACCGTCGTTGTTCAGGATCAGGCTGGCGAACTCAGTTCCTGCCGTGTCGATCAGGTTGTTCGTGTTGTTGTTCTGCGTGATCAGCGTCAGCATGGCGGCGTCGTCAATAGCCGAGTTAGCGAAGCTGCCCGGCGAAGACTCGACAGCGTCGTTGCAGGCGATGATGTTGGAGGCAAAGCGGGAGAAACCGCCCGCCGGCTCTACGGCCGCGCCAGCGCCGTTTTCAACGGCGTCGATCGTCTGCGGGCCTTCCGAGTCGTTGGCTTCCCAGCAGTCGTCCGACTCGTAGATGCCAGCGACGACGCTGTGCGAGGTAACGATCGAGTTGTACAGCTCGACGAAAGCACCTTCGCGGAACAGAACGCCTTCCGAATCACCCTTGGACGACGGGTTGCTGCCCGTGCTCTCACCAACATCGGAGGTGATGCAGGTCAGATTGGAGATCCAGGCCTTGGTCGTCGGCGAGATGCCGTCGTCACGACCGCCACCGGTGTTATCGGCTTCGATGCAGCGGTTGGCGCCGGACGTGTCGAGGACCAGCGCGTACTGGATCAGGCCGTTGTAGCCTTCCGAGTAGTCAATGGAGTCATCGCCGACGTTGACCGCAACAATGTTGCGCAGGTTAACCGCGCCACCAAACATTTCGAAGCCGTCATCGAGCGTCG
>JBCCNM010000154.1:0-7013 GCA_039025835.1 Pseudomonadota bacterium
CGGGGTCACCGGCAGTGGCAAGACCGAGATCTACCTGCAACTCATCGAAGCGACACTCAAGCGCGGTGAACAGGTGTTGGTGCTCGTGCCCGAGATAGGACTGACACCGCAGCTCGTGAATCGATTCGAACAACGCCTGGGTCTGCGCCCCGCGCTGCTGCACTCGGCGTTGACCGACACGGAACGGCTCGATAGCTGGCGCCGGGCACGCGACGGCAGCGCTGCGCTGATTGTCGGCACCCGATCTGCGGTGTTTGTACCGCTGCTGCGGCCCGGCCTGATCATAGTCGATGAAGAGCACGATCCCTCACTGAAGCAGCAGGAAGGCTTTCGTTACTCGGCACGCGATCTCGCGATTGCGCGCGCGAAACGCGTGGCGGTCCCCGTTGTGCTCGGCTCGGCGACACCGACGCTCGAATTGCTGTGGCAGTGCGAGCAGGGTCGTTACACGCGACTGCCGTTGCCATCTCGCGCGGGTGGCGCGAAGCCGCCCTCGATACGACTTGTCGACACGAATCGCGACGGAGGCCTGGAGGGGCTGAGTAACGGTCTCGTGGATGCGATTGGTCGGCACCTGGACAACGACGGACAGGTGCTGTTGTTCCTGAACCGTCGCGGCTTCGCTCCGACGCAGATTTGCGGCAGTTGTGGGTATGTGACGGAATGCCATCGCTGCGACGCCCGGATGACGGTGCATCTGCGACAAGGGCAATTGCGCTGCCACCACTGTGGCGCGAGCCGCCCGATCGATACGACCTGCTCCAACTGCGGCTCCGCGGAACTGCGCAGCCTCGGCGAGGGCACCGAACGATTGGAAGACGCTCTGAATGAGCGTTTTCCCGGCAGGGCCGTCAAACGAATCGACAGTGACAGCGTGCAGCGCAAAGGCGCCATCGGCGAAGCGCTGGAAGCCGCGATCGGTGGCGACGCCGACATTCTCGTCGGCACACAGATGCTGTCGAAGGGGCATCACTTCCCGAAGCTCACGCTGGTTGGCATCGTCAACGCCGACCAGGGCCTGTTCGGCACCGATTTCCGCAGCGGCGAGCGCATGGCGCAGTCGATTATCCAGGTTGCCGGACGCGCCGGACGCGAACACCGCGCTGGCGAAGTGCTGATTCAAACCGCGTTTCCGGAGCATGCCTTCTGGCAGCGCCTGATCGATGCCGGCTACGCCGGTATCGCGAGCGACGAACTGATCATGCGAAAGCAGCTTGGCTGGCCGCCGTACTCACGACTCGCGCTGCTGCGGGCATCGGCGCATCGCCAGTCAGACGCACTGCGTTTTCTCGAGCTGGCGCGGCAGCGCTTCGCGCGTTTTGACGATCTGACCGTACTCGGCCCGGTCGAGGCACCGATGGCGCGGCGTGCCGGTCGCTATCGGGTGCAGCTGCTGCTGCAGAGTGGCAATCGAGCGCTGCTGCACCGGGCACTGTCGCACACGCGACCGGTGCTGGAGGGGCTGCCGGAAGCACGTCGCGTGCGCTGGTCGGTGGATGTGGACCCGATCGAACTCCTGTAGACTCTGCGTCCTTCGAAAGCCCCTCCGACACACCCAGCATGAAGTCCATCATCGCGCAGGCGCTCGAGTCTGCTCTGTCTGATCTGCCCGAAGTTCGCGCTGTCCTGAAAGGCATCGACGTCGCATCGACGATCGAGCGTACGCGTGACGCAAGCCACGGGGATTTCGCGTCCAATCTCGCGATGCGACTGGCCAAACCGGCGCGCCGCAGCCCGCGGGACCTGGCTGGCGAAATCGTCGAGCACATCGGTGACAACAAGCTGCTGGAGAAAGTCGATATCGCTGGTCCGGGCTTTATCAATTTCCATTTGAGCGCGACCGCCTACTTCGGCGAACTGGCCACCATCCTTCGCCAGGGTGACGACTACGGTCGCAAGCCACCGAAGCAGTCACCGCGCATCCTGCTCGAATTCGTCTCGGCCAACCCGACCGGCCCGCTGCACGTCGGCCACGGCCGGCACGCGGCGTTCGGCGCAACCGTCGGCAATCTGCTGGAGACGCAAGGCTTGCCGGTGCATCGCGAGTACTACGTCAATGACGCTGGTCGCCAGATGGACATCCTCGGCGTCAGCGTTTGCCTGCGCTGGCTGGAGCACCTGGGGCAGACGCTGCCGTCATTTCCGGACGCCGGCTACAAGGGTGACTACATCACCGACATTGCGGCCAATCTGAGGACCACCGGCATCGGCAAGGTCAGCGTCGAGCAGATGTTTGTTGATGCCCCGGCTGACGCCCCGGACGGCGACAAGGAAGCGCATATCGAAGCGCTGATCGCGAACGCCAAGATCGCGTTCGACGAGGACGGCTTCGACCGTATCCGCCAGCAGGCGCTCGACACGATCCGCGACGACATCGAGGATGACCTCGCGGAGTTTGGCGTGCACTACGACCGCTGGTTCTCCGAGCAAAGCCTCACCAAGACCGATCGCATCGACAAGGCACTGGCGCTGTTGCAGGAACGCGGCATGCTGTATGAGAAAGACGGTGCCACGTGGTTCAAGGCGACCGACTTCGGCGATGAGAAGGATCGCGTCGTCGTTCGCGACAACGGCGTGAAGACCTACTTTGCGTCGGACATCGCCTACCACTTCGACAAGCGCGAACGCGGCTTCGACCACCTGGTTGATATCCTCGGCTCCGACCACCACGGCTACGTGACGCGGGTGAAGGCCGGGCTGTCGGCGATGGGTTATGAGGGTGATGATCTCGAAGTTCGCCTCGTGCAGTTCGTTGTGTTGTATCGAGACGGCGAGAAAGTCCAGATGTCGACGCGCTCCGGCAAGTTCGACACGCTGCGCGACCTGCGTGCCGAGGTAGGTAACGACGCGGCTCGCTTCTTCTATGTCTCCCGCTCGAACGACCAGCATCTCGATTTCGATCTGGATGTAGCGAAGTCCGAGTCAAGCGACAATCCGGTTTACTACATACAGTATGCACATGCGCGTATCGCACAGGTCTTCGCGAAGTTGCGCGCAGAAGAGACGCAGTGGGATGAAACGCACGGCAAGGACAACCTCGACCTGCTGATCGAGCCTCAGGAACGCGCGCTCATGACGACGCTCAGTCGCTATCCCGAAATGCTGGAGACAGCCGCGACGAATCGCGCGCCACAGACACTGGTGCACTACCTGCGCGATCTCGCGAACGACTTCCACAGCTATTACAACGCGCACCAGTTCATTGTCGACGACACAGCCCTGCGTGATGCACGCCTGTACCTGTGCGCATCGACCCGCGTCGTGCTCGCCGCCGGTCTCGACATTCTCGGCGTGTCTGCGCCGAACTCAATGTAATGGCGCGCAAGCGTAAGCGCAGTCGCCGACAAGCAGACGATTCCTGGCCCGGCTGGGTCTGGATGCTGTTTGGCCTCGGCATCGGTCTGTCCGTCGCGGCAGCGATCTGGTTTCGACAGGTGCCCGAGCCGATTGTGCAGGCCGCAACACCGGTGCAGCAGGCGCCGGCGCAACATGCCGCGAGCGCGCAGACGCCCCGCAATGACCCGGTCGAGTCACAGCCCGAGGACGAAGAGCGCTTCTCGTTTCACGACTTGCTGACCAAAATGAAAGTCGGGCCGGACTCCGAATCGGTCCCCGGTAACAGCGGCAGCGCCCAGCCACCGCAGGCGATTCAGGAAGAGGGTACCTACTTTCTGCAGGCCGGCTCGTTCGGCCGCAAAGCCGATGCCGAACGCCGCCGGGCGGAGCTCGGCTTTCTCGGCATCGAGTCCCGCGTGGTACGGGCACGCGTCAACGGCGAGACGCGCTATCGGACCTTTATCGGCCCGATCTCGGACCTCGACCGCCTGAACCTGATCCTGCGGCAGCTCGACGAAGCCGACATTGACGTTCTGACGAAGTCTGCCGACTGATGCGGCTGATCGTCGCAGCATCGTGTTTGCTGCTCGCAGCCTGCGGCTCCGCTCCGCAGGCGCCCGCACCCGCCGAGCCACCACCGGCGCCGGTGGAAGCCATCGAACCGGTTGAGCCCGTTGCAGAGCCGTCCCCACCGGAGCCGCCACCACCGCCAGCAAACGTCTCGTTTGCGATGGTCGGCGACATGATGATCGGTACGGACTTTCCGGAAAATCGTCTGCCCGACGATGACGCCGTCGGTTTTTTAGCCGACGTCACACCGTTCCTCGCAAGCGTCGATGTTGCCATTGGCAATCTCGAGGGCGTGCTGAAGGCCGGCGGCGAACCCGGCAAGCCGTGCAGCAACCCGCGCGCCTGTTGGCTGTTCCGATCGCCGCCGCGATACGCCGAACGCTTCAGGGCGGCGGGCTTTGATTTGCTGTCGCTGGCCAACAACCATGCCCGCGATTTTGGCGAGGAAGGGCGAGACGCAAGCATGGCGGCGCTGGCCTCGGTGGGCATACACCACTCCGGTCGCGACGGCACGACTACCAGTCTCGAGGTCAACGGCGTATCAATAGGCTTTATCGCGTTCGCCGTGACGAAGAACTCCAACATGTTGCTCGACTACGAGCTCTCCGAAATGCGCGTGCGCGCCCTGGCGTCGATGTACGACATTCTTGTGGTGTCCTTTCACGGCGGCGCAGAAGGTGTGGATCACACACGGCTGCCGTTTGCGGAAGAGGAGTACTACAACGAACCGCGCGGTGACGTGGTGTATTTCGCGCGCACCATGATCGATGCCGGCGCCGATCTCGTGTTCGGACACGGGCCGCACATTGTGCGCGCGATGGAGCGATACAAGGGTCGGCTGATTGCCTACAGCCTCGGCAACTTCGCGACCTACTACGGGATCAGCGTGTCAGGCATCAAAGGCGTTGCGCCGATCGTGCTTGCGACGCTCGATGAGACCGGTGAGTTTATCGATGGCGAGATTATCTCGACCCGGCAGATCCGACCGGCCGGACCGACACTGGACCCGAATGGGCGCGCTTTGCGGCAATTGCGCGTGCTCAGCCAGCAGGACTTTGGTAACTCAGGGCTGCGTTTTGACAGCGACGGTCGGCTTGTGGCGATCCCACGACCGGATCCCGAGCCACACGAGTTACAGCTGACAGACCCCTAAGTCTGTTGTCAGACGCCCTGCGCCTGGCCCGATGAATCCTCAGAGGGCGCACGCGTTTTCCGCTTCAACCACCCATGCTCGCGAACGGCACCGATATAGCTGTCACTGACGGGCACCGAAAGCTCCGGCGTGATGGCGAGCTGCCAGCGCCGCGATCCACGCTTCGCAGACATCACCGCGGTGTCTGCCACCCACCACGAGCGGTGCACCTGCAGTCCCAGGCCGTCGGGCAATTCGGCAATTGCGTCGCCAAAGCGGTAGTGCACCAGGTCGGCACCGCTACTCGTGTAGATCCGCACGTAATGCTCTTCCGCCTGCAGGGCGAGCACGTCGTCCAGTCGCCGGATGGCAGATCGCTCAAGGAACGGCGGTATCGCTGCGTCGACGGGCGCGTCAGCCGATTTGTCCGTGTGTCGATCGAGAATCAGCCACAACAGGAAGTGCACCGGCAGGAGTATCGACAGGATGGTCACGAATTCGCCGAGGTACACGAGAACCGGCGACAGCGCGCGCAGGTCGTCGTCCGTGTACTCAGGCCGGATGGGCAGCATCGGTTCGATCAGTGCCTCAGCCACAGCGAACGGCACCAGGCCAACAATCGAGACCAGCACCACCGGCCGCAGCCAGACCGGGCGAGCCCAGCGCTCAGCGGGCATCCGGCTGATGACATAATCGGCCGTCCAGAGCCCTGCCGCCAAAACCACGATGCGCACCAGCCAGTAGAGCAGCTCCTGGCCAATCGTCGGGTCCACCAGCGGATCGTCAATCTGGTTGATCGCGATAAAAACGAGCAGCAGCGCACCCAGCCGCAGATTGCGCGATGAGTTCAGCAGCATGCTTTTACGGGCGGACGATCCACGATCAGAACAGGACAACTCACGAAGTAATCGCAGCATCCGCGAAAATGCGGGCGCGCGTGGTGACACCGCGGAATAGCATCGCACTCCGCTAATGGGATGGAGTGTGTCATGAATCGACGTTTTTCGTTAACCCTGTTGTTGTCTGTGTTATGTCTGGTCGGCTGTGAGGAGGACGGTGCGTCCGGCGATGCCCCGGCACTGCCGTACACCGACTTCTTTACGCCAATACCAACGGCCGAGGTATTCCCGCCGGACAATCCGTACAGCGACGAAAAACGCGAGCTCGGTGAGCTGCTGTTCTGGGACCCGATCCTGTCCGGCCGCATGAACGTCGCCTGCGCCTCCTGCCACCACCCGAATCACGGCTGGGCAGACGGCCGCCGATTCTCGATCGGTGTCGACGGTCTCGGGCTGGGGCCCGCACGCAGTGGCCTCGCAGAGACGGCATTTCACTCGCCGTCTATCCTCAATGTGGCATTCACCGGCCTTGAGCAAACACAGGCACCGGGTGACTTCGTTGCCGGTGGCTACTTCTGGGACCTGCGCGCCGGGACGCTGGAGGCGCAGGCCATCGAGCCGATTCTGAGCGAAGTCGAGATGCGCAGCAGCGATTTTCTCGAAGAAGAAATCATGGAACAGCTCGTGCTGCGACTCGCGATGATTCCCGAATACCAGCGCCTGTTCAGCGCCGCGTTCCCCGACGCCGACCCGATCAGCGAAATCAACATCGCGAGAGCGCTGGCGACCTACCAGCGAACACTGGTGACGCAAGCAACGCGTTTCGATCGCTTTTTGGCGGGCGACGATACCGCGCTGTCGACAAATGAAATTACCGGACTGAACAAGTTCATCAACGGCGGCTGCACCGACTGCCATTCCGGCCCGATGCTCGCCGACAACGAGATCGACCCGAGCAAGCCCATCCAGGTCGACCGACCGGCGGTGCGCACACCGGGCCTGAGAAACGTGGCACTGACCGCGCCTTACATGCACGACGGATCACGCGCGACGCTCCGGGACGCGATCGCGCTGTACGAAGACCGCGACGACCTTGGCGTCACACTGGAAGACGATGACTTCGGCGATATCGAGAC
>JBCCNM010000155.1:0-6947 GCA_039025835.1 Pseudomonadota bacterium
CCGCGCCCGACTGGTGTGCGAGGTCAGCAAGGGCCGCCGCCGGGAACACGGTGGACGAGGTGCCGATACACAGCATAAGGTCGCGGTGACCGTCGAGATTAATCCGGATCCCACAGGCAGCCCGCTGTACGAGCTGGTTTTACCGTATCCGTCCGGCTTGATTTTGCCGAAACTGGTGGCATTTCTGGAAAAGTCGCGACCCCAGGGAGAATCACTTGGCTGAGAAAAGTGCCGCATCGTTAATGAAACGTCCAATCTGGCTGCGCACTGCCGGCGTCGGGCTGGTTGTCCTGCTGCTGATCAACCTCGTGCTTGCGTTTTACTGGTCGCGCTCACCGAGTGTCTTCTGGGTCAATGACTACCAGGAAAACGGCGAGCATCTGACCGGCTATTCCACCGCTGACACGCTGGTGCGAGTTGCTGAAACACTGCTGGAAAAACCCGGTGGCTACCTGAGCAACGACCGCACGCCACCCAGCGTCTTTCTCGACAATATCCCGAACTGGGAATTCGGCGCGCTGCAGCAAGTTCGTGATCTCGCGCGCGTGATTCGCAACGATTACAGCCGCAGCCAATCACAGTCCAGCGAGGACCCGGACATCGCAGCTGCGGAACCGCTGTTTTTCTTCGATAACAACTCATGGATATTGCCGCCGACCGAAAGCGAGTACCGCGATGCGATTCGAGGCTTCGTGAAGTATCGCGACAGACTGACCTCGCAGACACAACCTGATGCCCAGTTCTACGCGCGTGCCGACAACCTTCGCGAGTGGCTGGCGCAGGTGGAAAAGCGTCTCGGCAGCCTGTCACGCCGTCTGGGCAACAGCGTCACCGGCTCGGTGATCAACGAGGAACTGGCGGGTGATCCGTCCGCGGAAGCCGCGCAGCGTCAACCAGACATCGTCGACGTGCAAACCTCATGGTGGGAAACCGACGACATCTTTTTTGAAGCTCGGGGTTCAGCGTGGGCACTGCTGCATTTCTTCCGTGCTGCCGAACTCGACTTCGCGCAGGTGTTGGAAGACAAGAACGCAACGGCAAGCGTCCGCCAGATCATCCGTGAACTCGAGGCCAGCCTGCAGCCACTGCACTCGCCGATGGTGCTGAATGGCGGTGGCTTCGGCATTTTTGCCAATCATTCGCTGGTAATGGCGAATTACCTCGCGCGCGCGAATGCCGCCGTCATCAATCTGCGTGAGCTGCTGGACCAGGGCTAAACGATAAACGACGCAGCCTGTGACGTGCCGCAGTGTTCGGTCTGCAACGACCCGATTTCGTGCAAACCGTTGCGGGTCTTCGTGAAGCCTTGTCAGTGCAATCCGAGCCAGACCGGCACGTCCCGCCAGGCGGCCGAGAGCTGCTGATCCAGCGTGCGATAGTCAGGCTCAAAGCGTTCGACGAGACGCCAGAACGACTCGGAGTGATTCATGTGCTGGGCGTGACAGAGCTCATGAATCATCAGGTAACGCACCAGCTCCGGCGCCAGGAACAGCAGGCTGTAGTTGATGCTGATCGTGCCGGTGCTGCTGTGGCTACCCCAGCAGGTCTTCTGACCACGGACCTGCATGCGCTTATAGGCATTACCCGTCAGCAGTGACAAGCTGCGAAGCTGCGGCTCAAAGCGCCGTTTGGCGGTCTTTTTCAACCATCGCACCAGCGCATCGACGCACTGCCTCTCGTCATCCACATTGCCGCGCAAAACCAGCACATCGCCGTGCTCGCGCAAGCGCAGTTTATCCGCGCGCGGCTGGTAACAAACGCGAACATTGACATCAATCGCGGGCAATGCGATTCGCTCCGGCAGCGCAAACGCCTCCGGTGCTACGTGCTCGGCGAACGCCGCACGGGTCTTCTCAATCCAGTCGCTGTGTTCTGTGACAAAGGCCTCGACGTCGCTTGCTTTGCTGCGCTTCGGCGCGACGACCTCAACGCGACCGCGTGGATAGACCTTGATGGACATGCGCTTGGCTCGACCAGAGACGCGCACAGAAAAGCCCGGTGTGTCGGCACCGGGCTCGTCGTTGAACAGTGGAAGTTGTTTGGCTGCGCGCTGCACAGCCCCTATCTTACGGACGTTGGCCGTCGAAGCGAACCATCTTGTCCATCGTAACTTCACCCGAAACGCCACCGATCTCGGCTGAGCTGTGCACAAACAGCTTGATTTCACGTTCCGCACGAATGACGCCTTCGACACGCGAGTTGGGTCCAATCGTGATACGCGGAATCCGCTTGGTCTTGCGGAAGAAATTCCAGCCACTGGGTTTCTCGATGACAATGTCGCCCTGCACCGTCGAACCGTTGGTCACCGTGATATCACCGTTGACCGTGCCGACGCCGCCCTGCAGCTGCGTTCCGTCGAGCTGGATCTCGCCGTTAACGTTTTCGACATCACCCGAGACGACACTCGAGGCACCCACGGAAATCTTGCCGTTGACCGCCTCGATCGTGCCGTTGACAGAACCGTTGCCACCAAAGCGGATACTGCCATTGACGGTGCTCAGATTGTCGCTCTGGACGCCGTCGTCGATCCGCAGGGAACCGTTCACCGTGGACACCTCGCCGACGATCGCCGACGAACCGATGCGGATTGTTCCATTGACGGTGCTGACCTCGCCGGTCACGGTTGCACCCGTGCCGACCGTCACACTGCCGTTTACCGACGACGCACCATCCGACGTAGCGCCATCACTGATACGGATGCTCTTGTTGACCGTATCGGCGTTTGCCGCCATCGACATAAAAAGCAGGCCGGCCAGAGCCGAAATGCAGGCGAATTTCTTGATCATGGGAGGCTCCCTGTGTGGTTTTCTGCTTGTTTGATACCGCTCGCGCCGCTTTGGTTGAAAGCGGCTGCGGAAATAGCCGAATCCCCGATATTCGGCTACTCTGCGCGCGTGAGTTCCTCGTTTATCCTAGAAGCCCGCGAACTGGTCAAGGCCTACCCCGGCGTCCTCGCCGTCGACGGGGTCAGCTTCGGTGTCCGTGAAGGCATCTGCTTCGGCCTGCTCGGCCCGAACGGTGCCGGTAAAACCACGACCGTCGAGATCATGGAAGGCGTAACACCGGCAACCTCCGGTGAGGTGCTGTATCGCGGTCGTCCGGCCGGTCAGCAATTCCGTGAAGAAGCCGGTATCCAGTTCCAGAACACCGCCTTGCAGGACTTCCTGAGCGTCGGCGAAACACTGCGGATGTTCCAGACCCTGTACAACCGCAAAGGCAACCTGGACCGGATCATCGAGGCCTGTGCGCTCGGTGATTTGCTGGATCGGGACAATCGCAAACTGTCCGGAGGCCAGCGTCAGCGCATGCTGCTGGCCGTCGCCCTCGTTAACCAGCCGCGCGTGGTGTTTCTCGACGAACCGACTACAGGTCTTGATCCGCAGGCCCGGCGCAATTTCTGGGACCTCGTGCAGGGCATCCAGAAAGACGGCACGACCATCATCCTGACCACGCATTACATGGACGAGGCACATGTGCTGTGCGACGAGATTGCCATCATGGACTCCGGCAATATCATTGCGCAGGGCGAGCCGGATACGCTGCTGCGTGAGCGCTATGCCGGCCTGATCATCGAGCTGCCACTGGACAACGTGGCCAACGGGCTGGATGAGATCGAGCACACGGTGATCGAGAACCTGGGTATTGCCGAAGTCGTCTCCACCGACATTGCAACCAGCCTGCAGCAACTGACGCCCCACGTGCACGACATCAATCGAATAAAGATTCGCCAGGCCAACCTCGAGGACCTGTTCCTCGACCTGACAGGCCACAGTCTGCGGAGCTGACATGCTGCAACGCATCTACGCCATTTTCCTTGCCAGGAACCTCGAATTCATGCGCGATCGCGGCACCCTGGCCTGGAACATCCTGCTTCCCGTCCTGCTGATGGCAGGCCTCGCAACGGCACTCGGCGGTGACGGCCGTACCCTGTACACCGTCGGCGTCGTCGAATCCGGTGGCACCCTCAATAATGACGCACACCCGTTTCTCGAGACCGACTATATCGATTTCGTGGTGTTCGACAGTGTCGATTCAGCGATGCCAAAAATCGCCAGGCACCAGATCGACCTGCTGATCGATGTATCCAGCAGCAAGCGCTACTGGGTGAACCCCAGCTCCCCGAAGGGATACTTCGTGGAGCTGGCCCTGTTGCAGGCGGACTCAACCGCTGGCGGCACGCTCGAGAAATCGGAAATCACCGGTGATGCCATAAACTATGTCGACTGGGTGCTGCCCGGCATCCTCGGCATGAACATGATGTTCAGTTGTCTGTTCGGTGTCGGTTACGTGGTCGTGCGTTACCGCAAGAACGGCTTTCTGAAACGGCTGCGCGCAACGCCGGTCCGACCGATCGAGTTCATTATTGCGCAGGTCGCGTCCCGGCTGCTGCTGACGCTGACCATTACCTCAATCATTTTTGTGGTGATGCACCTCGTTCTGGATACGCGGATGGACGGCAGCTTTCTGACTCTGTTGCTGGTCGGCTTTGTCGGTTCGGTCGCACTGGTGTCGATGGGCCTGCTGGTGGCAGCTCGCGTTACCAGTGAAGAGCTCGCCGGCGGCCTGCTGAACATGATCAACTGGCCGATGATGCTGCTGTCCGGGGTCTGGTTCTCGCTCGAAGGCGCCGGCGATCTCGTGCAGAGCATCGCCAACATCTTCCCGCTAACGCACATTCTTGATGCGGCCCGGGGCGTGATTCTCGACGGCCACGGCCTCGTCGACATCTGGCCCAGTCTCGCGATACTCGTCGCGATGAGCCTGGTGTTCATGGGTGTGGGTGCCCGCTTCTTTCGTTGGGATCCGGCCTGAGCGTGCACGAACTCGTGGACATCGGCGCGAATCTCGCGCACGACAGTTTTGATGATGACCGCGAAGCGGTGCTCGAACGCGCCCGTGAGGTCGGCATCACGGAAATCGTGCTGACCGGCAGCAGCGATGCCAGCAACCGCGACGCGTCAGCACTGGCCCTCGCGCATCCGGGCTTTCTGTACTCAACCGCCGGTGTCCATCCACATCACGCGAATGACTACACCGACGACAGCGATCGGCTGATCCGCGAACTGGCGGCGCAGCCGCAGGTCGTAGCCGTCGGCGAATGCGGACTCGACTACTTTCGCAATTACTCGCCGCACGATGCCCAGCGCAGCGCCTTCGAACGCCAGCTCGCGATCGCCATCGACACGCGAAAACCGGTGTTTCTGCACCAGCGCGATGCCCACGAAGACTACCTGTCTGTGCTCGACCCGGTGCTGGACAAACTGTCTCGCGCGGTCACGCACTGCTTCACGGGCTCAGAGCAGGAACTCGCGGACTACATTGACCGAGACCTGTACATCGGCATCACCGGCTGGATCTGCGATGAGCGGCGCGGCGAGCACCTCCAGGACATTGTGCATCGAATACCGGACAACCGGCTGATGATCGAAACGGACGCGCCCTACCTGCTGCCACGCACCCTGCGACCGCGGCCGAAATCCCGTCGCAATGAGCCGCACTACCTGACGGAAGTGCTCAACACGGTGGCGCGCTGCCGGAGTCAGGATGTGGAGACCGTCGCGCAACTGACCACAGAAAACGCACGGCGCTTTTTCGCGCTGCCCGATCGTCAGTCCGCGGAGTCGGCGACCGCCTGAGTGCGGATCAGGACCACTTGCCGGACACGGCTGCGGCCTGCAGCGTCTCCCAGAACGGTTTGAACGCCTCGACCTTGCGGCCGGCCGCCGCGGCATCGGCTTCCTCGTACTCGGCGCGCAGTTCATCGATCGTGGTCACCATGGCTGGAACGCCCTTGGAAAACGT
This sequence comes from Pseudomonadota bacterium, assembly GCA_039025835.1. Taxonomy (GTDB): domain Bacteria; phylum Pseudomonadota; class Gammaproteobacteria; order Steroidobacterales; family Woeseiaceae; genus UBA1847. The sequence continues at coordinate 5,803 of JBCCNM010000155.1, forward strand.
CGCGCCATCCAGAAACAAAACGCGCCCCTCGACCGGCACGTCCTTGACGATCTGACGTACCGCGGCGACGCGGTCATAGAGCCCGGGCTGCGGATTGGAAAAGGTGTAGCGACGCTCGGGCGCGATCACGGTCCAGTCCGACATCTTGTCGCTGCCAAACACGCTGCCGGCGACTTCCTTGATATTCAGTAGCAACAGGCCTTTTGACGTCAGCAGCAGGTGATCAATCTGGATCTCGCCGTCATCGCCGTTGGGAATGACCAGTGCGTCTATGCGCGCGTGGCCAATCGCGCGAAACAGTTGCGTAAGACGATCACCTTTGTGGAACCTGCGGTACAAGGCCACAGCAATTAACACGACCGCGACCGATACCGCGGCGACGACAAGACCAAAATCAGACATCCGCGGATTGTACCGTCGAAAAATGCCGGTTCAGCATCTGTTCCAGAGCCGACTGCTCAGCCGGTATACGAATGGCGTTGCTTGGCCGTTCGAGCAAGGCCGCCAGTTCATCGGGCAACGGCACGTCGGCGTCAATCAGCGGTTCGACCACGGTTTCGAACTTGGCCGGATGCGCCGTGCCGACGAGCACCCAGTCTTCTGCTGCGCGAACATCGTCCGCCAGCTGGCGGTAGGTCCAGCTCGCAGTCGCGGTATGCGGGCAAATGGCAAACCCGAACTCGCTGTAGCTTTGCCGGATTTCCTCACGGATTTGCTCGTCGTTGACGGCCCGCACACCGATGCGTTGCCGCAGAGTGTCCGCTTCACCGAGCAGGTGTCGCAGACGCTCCATATTGCTCGGGTTACCGACATCCATCGCCGACGCCAGCGTCTGTACACTGGCCCTGGGCAGCCACTCCAGAGACTGGAAGTAGTCGGCGATCGTCCGGTTGGCATTCGTCGCGAGAATTACCGATCCGATGGGCAGACCCATCTCCCGTGCCAACAGACAGGCCAGCGCATTGCCGAGGTTGCCGGTCGGGATGATGAACCCGGGTCGACTACCGGTTCTGCGGACGTGGGCGAGTGCCGACCGGGCATAGTAAATGCTCTGTGGTAGCAGGCGTCCGATATTGATGCTGTTGGCCGAGCTGAAACGGTGGCGCGACGACAGGTCGGCATCGCCCAGCGCGGTTTTCACCATA
>JBCCNM010000156.1:0-6946 GCA_039025835.1 Pseudomonadota bacterium
AGTTACCGAGTCGAAGGCGGTCGACAGACGCGCCGCCGGATTGCCTTCGGACAGGTAATGGAAGCGCCGGTTCGTGCGCTCCGGCGTGCCCTCGCCCGCGAACATGCGCGTCGGCGCCTCGCCGGCGCGCCGGTACGGATAGACGCCACCTGTGTACGGGTAGGAGCCCGGCAGGTTTTCTTTCGACAGGAATACCAACAGCTCTCCCCAGTCCTTGTACCTCGGCGCCGCGATTTTCGGGATCTTCTGATGACTTAGCGACTCACGGTAGTTGCTGCCGGTAATCGTGCGACCGCGCACTTCATAGCTGTACTGATCGGAGGTGACGCCCTCCCGGCGCTTGGGCCACTCGCGCAGCAAAGCGAGTGACTCAGGCGACAGTGCGCGCAGCGTTTCTTGGTAACGCTGGCGCAGTGTCAGCAGCGAGCGATCGCTATTGTCGGTCAGGTCGGTGCCGTCATATGCCTCAAAGACCCGCGGCAGGCAGTCATCCTCAAGCGCTTTCAGCGACTCATACAGGTGCTGAAGCTGGCTGGCCGCCTCGGCCTCGACGAGGATGTTCTCGTTGACGCTCCGGCCCTGTTCGGCGATTTCTGCAAGGTAGCGTATGCGCGCGCCCGGAATGACCGCTGTCGCACGCGGCTCCTTCAGGCTTGTGTCCAGCTTCGGCGTCCATGCATTGGCATCGAGGCCCAGCTTGTCGACAAGTCGCGCGCACAGCTGCTTGAACATCCACGACACACCCGGGTCGTTAAACTGGCTGGCAATGGTCGGGTAGACTGGCACTTCGTCGTCGGCCATGTTGAACGCCAGATGATTGCGTTTCCACTGCTTGCGAACGTCGCGCAGCGCGTCTTCCGCACCGCGCTTGTCGAACTTGTTCAGCACGACTAGCTCCGCAAAATCGAGCATGTCGATTTTCTCGAGTTGACTGGCGGCACCGTACTCGCTGGTCATGACGTAGACCGAGAAATCGACGAGATCGACGATCTCGGAATCGGACTGGCCGATGCCTGCGGTCTCAACGATCACGAGATCAAAATCCAGCGACTTCAGAAACCGGATCTGGTCCGCCAGCATCTCGCTGGTCGCCAGGTGCTGGCGACGTGTCGCGATCGAGCGCATGTACACGCGCTCGGAGCGCAGCGAATTCATGCGAATGCGATCACCCAGCAGCGCGCCACCGGTCCGACGACGGGTCGGGTCCACCGCGAGGATGGCGATGTTCTTGTCCGGGAACGACGCGAGGAAGCGATTCAGGATTTCGTCGGTTACCGAGCTCTTGCCGGCACCGCCGGTCCCGGTGATGCCGATAACCGGCACCGGTTTGGCAGCAATCTGCCATTCCTTGCGCAATCGCAGGAGCTCGGCCTCATCGATCAGCGACTCCTCGAGCGCCGAAATCACGTTGGCGATGTCGCTGGATGACGCGGCGTCGACGGTCGTCGGCGCGACGGTACTGCGGCGCGATGTCTGGGTGCGGGCGATCAGGTCCTTGATCATCGCCTCAAGGCCCATCTCCATGCCGTCGTGCGGATGGTAGATGCGCTCGACGCCATAATCCATCAGTGCGCGGATTTCTTCCGGCGTGATCGTACCGCCACCGCCACCGAATACCCGAATATGCTCGGCATCCGCCTCTTTGAGGCGATCGACCATGTAGCGGAAGTATTCATTGTGACCGCCCTGGTACGAGCTGATCGCGATGCCGTCTGCGTCCTCCTGGATCGCCGCCCGAACAATGTCGTCCACGCTCCGGTTGTGGCCGAGATGCACGACTTCAACACCCTGTGCCTGGATCAGGCGCCGCATTATGTTAATCGCCGCGTCGTGGCCATCGAACAGGGACGCCGCGGTGACAAACCGAAGCGGCGATGTGTCGCTGGTTGCCCCCGGCACCTGGCTTGCGGGAATACTCACGGTCAGAATCCTCCGTTTCTAGCGCGCGAACAGGCGAACCGTCCGGAGAATTATTATTAAAATCAACGGCTTCGCGAGTTGCATAAATTCTAATCCCGATTAAAATAATCGAGCAAACCCGCCAAGACAAGTACCGGTATTGGAGTACTTCGGAGTCCGCTCAAGCATGGTCCAGAAAGCTGCAGATACCCGCTTTTCCGCGAAGCGCGACCAGGTCCTGAAAGCCGCTGCGCAGTGCTTCAACCTGAAAGGGTTCAGCGGCACCTCGCTAAAGGATGTGGCCAAGCTGCTGAACCTGACGGATGCTGCGTTGTACTACTACGTTCGCAACAAGGAAGAGCTCGTCTACCTGTGCTACCTGCGAGCGGCCGACGTTGGCTGGAATGCCCTGACTCGTGCGATCGACGAAGGCGGCAGCGGCTATGACATCCTGGTCCGGTACTTCGACTACCACGTGGATGCCATGGTCGGCAAAGCGGGGCCGGTCGCCATCCTCAGTGAAATCCCGTCGCTCGAGCCCGCGCACCGGGACGAGATTCTCGCCCTCTCCCGCCGCCACAGCCTGCGGTTTGAGGAACTGCTGCGACAGGGCATCGACGACGGCAGCATTCGCGACTGCGACATTCGCATGACCGGTAACGCCATCATGGGATCGCTGAACTGGATCCCGAAGTGGTATCACGGCGACGACGCGATGGCGGCGCAGATCCGTTCGGAATTCCCGGGAATCCTAAGTGCCGGTTTGTCATCGGGCTGACCCCTGGGGCCGAGCTCGCCGGGACACAAGGAACTGCGGCCTCGCCCGCCAACTCCCCTGATTGAGAACGTCGCATCAGATGCCTAAACGGCCCGCATGTGTTAAACCTCTAACACAAGCGTATGGGGAGCGCCGGAATGATACGACACTCACTGAAAGCACTGCTGGCTGCGTGTCTGCTGGCTCTGGCCGTGCCGTCGCAGGCAAATCCGATCCTGGTTGGCGAGCCGCCGCCGGACGAGCTCGGCAACTCGACGGAAGGCCAGCGAATCCTGCTGTCGGAAGGTAAGGGGCAGCTGCAGATCGTCAGCTTCTGGGCGACCTGGTGCCCTCCGTGTCGCGAAGAGCTGCCGATTCTGAACGCGATCCAGACACAGGTCGGTGCAGACCGGCTGCGCGTTATTGCCATCAACCTTGAAGAGCCGCGCAAGCAATTCCGCCGTGCGATGCGCGCTTACAAGGACTTCGAGCTGACTTTCGTGCACGACAAACGCGGCACGATTGCCCGCCGTTACGGGGTCAAGGGCATACCGTTCATGGTGATTCTCGATGTCGACGGGACGGTGGCCTACACGCACACCGGCTACAACGAGTCCGAGTTGCCAGGCATCGTCGACGAGATCAATGGTTTGCTTATCAAGAACAAACTCTACGTGGATGCGGCGCCGGACGATGCTGTTGGTGGCCCCGCGCAGAACGGGGACTAGCCAGAAAGGCTGTCCCGGCCGGACAAGGCCGGCCGGGAGTACGTTGGCTTACGGTTTGCGGAACAGAAACGTGAAGCGGTCCGTGTTACCCGATACCGAACGACGACCTACTTCGTATTCGAGCTCATCGTCGGCGCGATAGTGCAGCGATGAGTAGTCCACGAATTCGAAACCGGCGGCCTGAATTTCCTTGATCGCGATCACCGGATCGAAGCGACGACGGTTTTCCGGCGTCTCGGGTTCCATGTGACGCATCGTGTGGTCGACGACGCCATACACACCGCCCGACTTCAGCGCATTGAACGCCGCTTCGTGCATGCGCGCACGGCCGGCGGCATCAAAGTTGTGCACATTGCGGAAGGTCAGCACCATGTCGACGTTGTCTACGTCGAGATCGAACGCGTCCATGGTGTAGTAGCGTGCACCCGACTCGCGGCGAATGTTGGCTTCGTCCTCAACGACTGAGACACCTTCGAAGCCCGGCTCGGTGAGCACACTTTCTGCAACGCGACCTGTACTCAGTGCAACGAACAATTTCCCGTCTTCCGCGAGCACCGGTGCCAGTACGCGGGTGTACCAGCCACCGCCCGGAATCAGTTCCAGCACCCGCATGTCCTCCTCGAGACCGAAAAACTTCAGCGTCTGCAGCGGCAGACGATTGCGATCGCGCTCACGATCGGCATCCGGACGACTTTCAGCGGCCAGTGCGGCGGCGACCTTGTCATCGATATCGGCAGCCAGTACGGGATTAACAACGGCGAACGCCGCGACAGCAAGCATGAGCATTCTCATCGCGCTGCTCCTTTCAGGTTGGTTAGGGTGCGCGCATGCTAGCACCTCGGCCATGGCTTCGAGCAACCGGCGTGTTTCAGGATGTCTCAGCGCGAGCGCTGCGACGCATGCGATAGAAGAACAACAGCGACCCGGCAAAGGCGAGCCCCGTCATCGTCAGCACACTGTAGGGAATGACCGTCTCGGGGTTGTTGACCGAATTTTGCGCAATATTCAGCCAGGCAAACGCGTCCGAAGGCTCCTGCGCCATCGCGTGACCCAGTCGCGCCATATCTGAATACAGGTAAAAAATCTCGCGAATCATGCCGATGCAAAACAACGAGTACACGCCCAGCAGCAACAACGACACGCTGCGGTCCAGGCGTTCTGCCACAAAGTAGCTGACGGCGACTACCGCAAACACGACGGTCAAGAAGTTCGCCACCGCAGAATGTGCCGTATCGATTATCTGAAAGAAAAGGGTCGCCTGTTCGAAGTCTGTCACCGGAGCATCTCCACTTGCCTGCTGGCTGCCATCATCGCACGCCGGGACAGGGATGACTCAACTGTCGAATCGCTCCCAGCGTTGCTTGAGGTCACGCAGGATAGCCCGAATACCCGGTTCCTCGCGCACTGGTGCCCACTGGGGATCGTGGTGCGATGTACGAGCAGTTGATAATGCTTCTTTCGACTGCCCTTCACGGCCAGACCACATATAAACCGACCTGTCCGATCTGCGCGTAGACCTTCGACAACACTCGCGGGATCACATCGGAGGTGTTCGCTGCCGACTCGGCATCCACGCTTAAACGCCCGTCTGTATCGGTCGTGACGCCGGTGAATCCGGCACGAATCAACGGGGCAACCTGCCCGGGCAGATTTTGCGTCACTTCGTCGCTGTAGCCGTCGGCCGACAATCGGACTACGTCAACCGGTAAGTTCGATTACTGGATCAGGAAAACAAAAGGCTGAGTCCCGACGAACGGTAATGACCAGCTGACGGGCAGCCGAGGCTGCCCGTCAGAAGTCAAAGCCCAGTTTGTCGATCACGGCCGACAACAGCAGCACGAACATCACGACAAAGAACACGGTGACGGCGAACTGGAACGTGATGGCCATAGCGCCGAACGCCACACCGACAAACGCCGGCCGCCACGGTTCGTGCTTCAAAAAGCTGATGACAGCGACAAACATCGCGAGCAACGCCGTACCGATAAAGGCATAAGTCAGGTAATCATCGAGCGTCCGTTCGCGCACTGCAGGCTCCGCCTCATACTCCTCGCCCTTTAGCGCAGCCACCGTCGCATCGCGAATGTTCGCCGCCGCATCGGCAATGGACACTTCCATCGGCGGTGGCGGATCGAAGGGTCCGGCGAAAAAATGCCCGACCACTGCGGCAAATGACACAAAGCCCAACAACACGGCTACCCAGCCCAGTCTTGTGGGGTGCGTGCTTTCGTTCGTCGCTGTAGTCATCGAAGTACCTGAAAACTCACGTCGGCGAATTATACCTGTCTGACGCGTTCATCGGTCGTCAAAGCGTGAGCACTCACCACGACTTTTGTAAGCCGTGCGTGAGATTTGTGTGATATCTCAGCCCGAGACTGCGCCCCGATCACACACACTTCTCGGAGAGCATCATGAAAAAGACACTTGCGGCTGCGGTGCTGGCTGGCAGCCTCGCACTCACGCCAAGCGCCAATGCCACTGACTTCACCGTGGAAATCACCAACCTGACCAACGGCATCCACTTCACGCCGTTCCTTGTCGGCGCACACCCGGAGGGCACGAGCCTGTTCCAGGTCGGCGAGCCGGCCTCGGCGGAAATCCAGGCCATGGCCGAAGGCGGTGACATCGCCGGACTTGTGGCTGTTCTCGACAGCATCGGCGGCACCGTCGCGGCCAATCCGGCCGGTGGCATTCTCGCGCCGACCGAGTCCGCCAGCGCCGACCTGAACACCGACGGCACCGACAACATATTGCTCAGCGTCGTGGCCATGCTGCTGCCGACCAATGACGCCTTCGCAGGCCTGAACAGCATCCGTATCCCGACCGAGCCGGGTGTCTATGTATACAACCTCCCCGCCTACGACTCCGGCACGGAAGCCAACGACGAGCTGCTGACCGGTGGCGGCGCGCCTGGCGTACCGGGCATGCCGGCGGATCCGGGTGGTCGCGCCGGCACGGGCGGCACCGGCGCTGCGATGGCCGATGAGAACCCGACCGTGCACATACACCGCGGCGCTCTCGGCGATGCAGACGCTGCGGGTGGCACCAGCGACCTCGACAACCGCATCCACCGCTGGCTGAACCCGGTGGTTCGCGTCACGATCACCGTGCGCTAGGAGGCTGCCATGACACGTCTCAATGCAAAAGTTCTGGGCGTCGTTGTGACGGCACTGCTGCTGCAGGCCTGCGACAGCGACGACTCGGATCCGGTGGCGATGGTGCCCCCGGTCACGCCTCCACCACCGGTGAACGCGATCTTCGACGTGACCGTCACCAACCTGACGAACGCACAACCGCTGTCGCCGGTCGCGGTCATCGCTCACTACTCGGACTTCGCCGTGTTCACCGTGGGCCAGCCGGCAACGGTCGGACTCGAAGAACTGGCCGAGGCCGGTACCAACGATGCGCTGCTGGCCGAAGCCGACGCGAACGCGGAAGTTGTGCAAACCGCCTCCGGAGCTGCGCCCATCGGACCGGGCGGCAGCGAGACCATCACCTTCGAGATCGTGGAGGATGAGCTGCCGCAGCTTCTCCTCAGCACCAGCACCATGCTGGTAAACAC
>JBCCNM010000157.1:0-6840 GCA_039025835.1 Pseudomonadota bacterium
CCGACCGAACACGGTCTGCAGCAGCTCGGTCACTTCGGCTTCTTCCGCAAAGATGCCGCGGCACTTTGGCAGGATGGGATCGACTGGTTGTTGGCCAAATAGCCGCGCCACCCGGTTGCGCTTGCCTATAATGGGCACGGGTAACGAGATCGTGTGGGATCTTCTGTGACAACATTCAAAGTAAACGGCGAGACCGTGACCGTCGACGCCCCCAGCGATATGCCGCTGCTGTGGGTGCTGCGAGACGAATTGAAAATGACCGGCACCAAGTACGGTTGCGGCATCGCCCAGTGCGGCGCCTGCACGGTCATGTTCAACGGCACGGCGATGCGTTCCTGCCAGTTGCCGCTGCAGATTCTTGACGGCGCCGAGATTACGACGGTCGAGGGGTTGGGCAACCCGGAGCGCCCTCACCCGGTGCAGGCGGCCTGGATCGAGCACCAGGTGGCGCAGTGCGGTTACTGTCAGTCCGGGCAGATCATGCAGGCGGCGTGGCTGCTGGCCAGCAACCCCGAGCCCAGCGATGAAGACATCGACAATGCGATGAGCGGCAATCTGTGTCGCTGCGGCACCTATCCACGAATTCGAGCGGCGGTGCGCACGGCGGCTAAAAATATCCGCGAGCAGGACACATGAGTCGCGTGAAGACCATTGCCCGACGCAGCTTTCTGATCGGTTCAGCGGCCATTGTTGGCGGCGTCGCCTTCGGCATCTACACAACGCGCCAACCGCATGACAACCCGCTACTGCGCGGGCTGAGTGACGATGAAGCGAGCTTCAATCCATGGGTAAAAATCAGCGCTGAACGCATCACGCTGATCGCACCGCACACCGACGTCGGCCAGGGCGCGCGCTCGGTGCAGGCCGCACTGATTGCCGAGGAGCTGGATCTCGATTTTGGCCAGTTCGATGTCGATACCGGACCACCGGCGCCGGCGTATTACAACGCGGTCGCGGCAACCGACGGCGCACCGTTCCGACAGCGCGACGACGGCTTTGTGGCCAACACGGGCCGCGGTTTCATCAGCACCGCGGCCAAAGTGATGGGTTTACAGATCACGGGTGGCTCGTCGACGGTGCCGGACTCCTTCGACAAGCTGCGTACGGCAGGAGCGGTGGCTCGCGAGACCTTGAAGATCGCGGCGTCCCGCGTTCACAAGGTGCCTGTCGACCAGCTGCTCACCGAAAGCGGCGCGGTCATCCTGCCCGATGGCGTGGCGGTACCGTATACGGCGCTGGCTGAGGCGGCTGCCGGTACCGAGCCGGTCGACGAGGTCAGCCTGCGCCCGCCGTCGCAATGGCGTTTGCTCGGCAAGTCCATGTTGCGTAGCGACATCCCGGCGAAATCCACCGGCACACTGACGTTCGGCATCGACCTGCATCGGGACGGCATGCTGAACGCGACCGTGCGCTTCAATCCACGCCAGGGCGGCGTCCTCAACGGCTACAACGCAGACGCCGCCGCCGACATGCCCGGCGTAAAACACATAGTCGCGGTGAGCAACGGCGTCGCCGTCGTAGCCGACAACACGTGGAATGCGTTCAAGGCGGCGGATGCGATCAACTTCGACTGGGGTGAGGCACCGTATCCGGCCGAATCTGCGGATCATTGGGCCGCCGTCGAGGCGTCGTTCAGTGACGAGTTTCTCGATCGCGAATGGCGGCACGACGGAGACGTCGACGACGCTCTGGCCGCCGGACCGGTTACCGAGGCACTCGAGTACCGCGCGCCGTACGTGGCACACCAGCCACTTGAACCGCTGAGCGCACTGATTCTTGTCACCGATGAGCGCGCCGATATCTGGGTGGCGCACCAGTTTCCTCGTCAGGCGCAGGATATCGTCGCGGACATCGTCGGGCTCAAGCGCGACGACGTATACCTGCACAACCAGTTCGCCGGCGGCAGCTTCGGCCATCGCCTCGAATTCGAGAATGTGCGCTACGCGGCGGAAGTGGGAGTCCAGCTCAAGGGCACAGCGGTGAAGCTCACATTCTCCCGCGAGGAAGACTTTGCGCATGACTTCCTGCGGCAGATCGGGATCAGTCGGGTTCGCGGTGTTGTGAACGACAAACGCATCGAGGCGATGGACATCGAGGTTGCCACGCCGTCGGTGCTGGCCTCGCAAATGGCACGGGCCGGTTTGCCCTTGGCCGGTCCCGATGCACAGATTCCTGCCGGCATCTGGGACACGCCGTACGCGATACCCAACTTTCGCGTGCGCGCCTACCGCGTCCCGGAGCTGGCGCCGACCAGTTCGTGGCGCGCGGTGGGCGCATCGACCGGCGGGTTTTTCCTGGAAACCGCCATCGATGATCTCATCCACGCAGCCGGCGGTGACCCGCTGGAAGAACGCTTGCGCCTGTGTGACGACCCGCTGGCGTGCCGCGTGCTGGAGGCAGTCGCGGACATGTCGGGCTGGGGATCGGACACCGCGGACACTGTCGGCCGCGGAATCGCGCTGGTGTATTCCTTTGGCGTGTACGTGGCCGAAGTCGTCGAGGTCAGCAACGGGCCGCGCGGGCTTTCCATCGACAAGGCATGGGTGGCGACGGACGTCGGGCAGGTGCTCGATCCCGTCGCCTTCGACAACCAGGTCAAGGGCGGCGTGATCTGGGGGCTGGGACACGCGATGAATTGCGAGATCACCTTCACCGATGGCCGCGCCGAGCAGAGCAATTATCACCAGCACACCGGCATGCGCATGCATCAGTGCCCGGACATCGAGGTGCGCTCGCTGGGTACCGACAGCAAGATACGCGGCATCGGTGAACCCACAGTGCCGCCGGCGGCCGCCGCACTATCCAACGCGATTTTCGCTGCGACCGGTCAACGATTGCGCGAAATGCCGTTTTCGAAATTCGTCCGCTTCGCCTGAGCTAACGCGGCAGCCGGAGCAGCAAGCCGCCGGCGATAACAAGACTGACCAAGGCGACAAGGTCCGCGCGTACGACGCGCAGCAGCGCCGCATTGATGCTGTCGACCGGCTGCGCCAGCGCGATAAAGGACACGACGCTGACCAACCCGGCGATGACGGCGAGCATCTGCAAAGCCGGGGTAAAGGCGGCGTAGACGAGAAAGCCGCCCAGTAACGCAAACAGTACGGCGCGATGCCGCATCAACACCTCAAGGTTGGGGTCGCTGATCGGTATCCCGTACAGCGCGATCAGACGCTCGGTGCCGAGCACACCAATGACGGGCAGGAGATGAATCACGCCGACGATCAGCAGCAGGATGCTTATGGTGACTTTCATGGTCAGTGCGTCAGCGCGGCAAACTGCGCCTGCAGTGAGTTGCGTGTGGCATCGTCCGCGGGAAACATGAATTCGATTTTCAGGTCGGCGAGCGCGATGTCCTCGGTTGAGCCAAAACTGGCGATGGTCGTGAACAGCGACAGCGTGATGCCGTTGGCTACGTACTGTGCCGAGATGATCGCCGGCGGATCGCCGCTGTCGACCCGATCATTGTCGACTGAGCCGTGCAGCCGGTCCGCCGCGGCATCCAACACCGGATCGCCGCCGTAGAACGCGCTTTCTGTGCGCAGTCGCGTCACCAGGTGCGCGGCGATCTCGTCGCGATTGGCGAGAGCGTTTGCAAACGGTCCGTTGACGACCAGCGCCTCGAGCAGACTGTCGCCGACGCTCAGGCCGAAACCGCCGAGCAGCGCTTCCGAGACAGCGTTCATGCGCACCAGCGTCCAGTGGCGGTCGAATGCGATTGCCGGGTACGGGCAGTGTCGCTGCAGGGTCCAGTCCATGGCCTCGCGCACGAACCGCAGTTCCTCGTCCTCCAGGTTGCGCGCGGCGTAGGCCTGGGCGAAACCGGCGGCGCTCAGCAGTGCGTTGCGGTTGCCGCGGGGCACATTCAGCGTGTCGGATAACTGGATGATCATGGCCTTGCTCGGCGTCGCGCGGCCGCTCTCGAGAAAGGAAATATGCCGCGCGGAAACATTCGCTGCGAGGCCGAGTTCCATCTGGCTCATACGCCGCTCACCGCGCCAGTGCTTCAGCAGCGCTCCGAAACTGTCCGCCATCGTTTTCTCCTTTCTCCTCGTGCGCCCCATTCTAGTGCCTCAGGTAAGCAACGCACTTACCTCCGAGGTAATTGCCGCGCTTACCTGTAGCAGTGAGCATATCGGCTACCACAACGAGGAGATAACCATGGAAACCCGACTTCGCTGGCTGAAAGCCGGCTCTGCCATCACCTTCATAAGCGGTCTGCTGATCGGTGCGGCCGCGATCCCGGCCCTGAGCGGTCCGACGACCTGGTTGCTGGACCTTGTGGTTTTTCCGCTCGATGGCGCCCAGTCACTGATCGGCACGGAGCCGCGACTGTTGTGTGCTATCACCGGCGGCCTGCTCGGCGGTCTCGGCGTCATGATGTGGCTGGTGACGACCGAGGTATTCGCAAGCCATCCCGAGCTGGGTCGTTCCCTGATCCTGAAAAGCATTCTGACGTGGTTCGTCATCGACAGTGGCCTGTCGGTCGCAGCCGGCGCGCCGCTGAATGTCATCGGTAACGTGGGGTTCCTGCTGGTGTTTGTGTTGCCGGTCCTGCAACCGGGCGACGCTCGCGCGGAGCCGGCCTGACGCCTCGAGCTTGTGAGCGATGTGTCGGGCAATTCCTTCGACGGGCACTTCCGCCGAGAGAAAAGTCCTTCCGAAGCAAGCCGGTTCTTGTTATTTGCCGACGACCTCGCCAGTCTGGAGCGATGAGAGCGCTGATTCTTGTTTGCCTGGTGATGTTGGGCCGCGCGGCGGCGGCCGAGACCCCGTACATCTATATCCTCGGCATCACGCAGGACGCCGGCTACCCACAGGCGGCCTGTTTCCGGCCGCACTGCATGCCGGGATGGCAGGAGCACGACCGTCGTCTCACGGCCAGCTCAATCGCCGTCGTCGACGATTCGGCGAGTTACCTGTTTGATGCGACGCCGCACTTTCCGGACCAGCTGTATCGACTGACCGCGCAGGCGCCGGACGCACCGCTGGCGGGCATCTTCCTGACGCATGCGCACATCGGACACTACACCGGGCTGATGCATCTCGGTCGTGAAGTCATGGGCGCGGACGAAATGCCGGTCTACGCGATGCCGCGAATGCAGCAATTCCTCGAGGGCAACGGTCCGTGGAGCCAGCTGGTCGACCTCGAGAATATTCAGCTTCGCCCTCTGCAGGACAACAGCGCGGTTGTCCTGGGCGTCGTGTCGGTAACGCCGTTTACGGTGCCGCATCGCGATGAGTTTTCAGAAACCGTCGGTTTCCGCATTGACGGACCTAACCGGTCGGCCATATTCATTCCGGATATCGACAAATGGGAGCAGTGGTCGACGGACATCGTCGACATCGTTCGCGAGGTGGATTACGCACTGCTGGATGCCACGTTTTATGCCGACGGTGAGTTGCCGAACCGGGCGATGAGCGAGGTGCCGCATCCGTTTGTTGTCGAGTCGATGGCACTGTTCGACTCACTGGATGACGATGAGAAAACCCGCGTGGTGTTTATCCACACGAACCACACCAACCCGATGCTCGATCCGGACAGCGACGCGTCCAAAGCTGTGACTGCAGAGGGCTACCGGATTGCCCGCGAGGGCATGCGACTCGAGCTCTAGCCGGGCGGTAAACTGAGACCTGCTTCACGAAACGACGCTGTTTTATGTCATTTCGCGCCCTGTGTTCATACCCGGCGGCGAACAAAGTGGTAACACTGCGTTTTGAACGACAACAGCGGCCGATTGGCTGCCACCCATCTGCACGAATGTTCCGCGTTTTCTCAATCCTGCTGTCGACCCTGGCTCTGTCAGCCTGCGGCGTGCTTAGCGCACCGGTGTCCCTGGTCGAAGACCGCCTGCAGCGCAATGACGATGTTTACAACCGCTATGGGCTTGATCTCGATCGCGTGACGATCGGCGATGCACGACAGACGGTGCACGACTACTGGGGTGTGCCGCGGACGACGCAGCCGAGCTATACCGACTTCGACGTCTACCTCGGCATTCGGAACAGCGCAGGAGACTGGCGCGTTTTGCCCGGCGACTACAACGACCTGAAGCGAACAACGCCGGTGATTGTGCAGGTCAACTACGTTGACGATTACGTCAACGCGATTTTTCTGTTCGGCCAGGATGCCTTCGGTAACCGCCGGGCTTGGTGTGACGACTCAAGCCACTGCGCTGAGCTGTTTCCCTACCACGTCGCCGGCGATGACGACGCGCCGGCCAATCCGCTGGTTGTGACGGTTCGCGATCCGGGCTTCGAGCAGGCGTCGCCGCTGGATAGACAACACTGCGAGCTCGTCGTATTCGCCACCACCGGTAAACAGGGCTGGGATCGGCGATTGAATTTTTTCGAGCTGGTGATCGGTGAGCACTCGGCGGGATTCCTGTCGCCGGGCGCGTATCATGTCTCACGTCATACCGCCGGCACCGTTGATCTGACTGTCTGGCCGAATTTCGACTATCGAGGCGACATTCAGCGCGAAGCACGCGAGAGCTGGCGGAATTCACAGTCCGTCGACTGCCAGGCCGGTGCGCGTTTCTTCGTCGAGGTGATTCCGGAGTCCGGCGGTTTGTTCACGCTCGATCCGGGGCTGCGCCTGTCGATGCGTGACGAGGCAGCGGCCGTGGCGGCGCTCGCCGTCAAGCGCGCGATTGTACCGACGACCCCGCCGGCACCGGCAGTAGCACCGCCGCTGCAAGGCACAGCACACCTATCACGATAAGCGTTGGCGTCAGTCCGACCAGGTCGGCAACCACGCCGATGGCCAGCCCGCCAAACGCGGTGCCGCCAAACGCAATCATGCCCCAGATGCTGCTGACCCGCCCGCGCACCTCATCATCG
>JBCCNM010000158.1:0-6673 GCA_039025835.1 Pseudomonadota bacterium
ATGATGTCATTGCAGAGTTCGACGCACTCATCGCAGATGAATACGGACGGGCCCGCAATCAGCTTGCGGACTTCATGCTGGCTCTTGCCGCAAAAAGAACAGTAGAGGAGTTTTCCGTCCTCGTTCTTACCGCGGGAGTCATCACTCATATAGCTTGCCTTCCAATCAACTAAGCGCGCCAGAAACGCCTTAGACTGTGTATATCATGGGGTCTGGAGACATGCAAAGCTGCATGTCTCATAACCCGACTTAACAGCGACTAAGTCTCTGTTTTAAATGGAATTATGCGTCTTCCGGCGTGCCCATCTCGACGCGTGACGCCAACACGGTGTCAATAATGCCGTACTCCACAGCCGCCTCGGCGCTCATGAAGTTGTCGCGCTCAAGGTCCTGCTCGATACGTTCGATGGACTGGCCGGTGTGTTTCGACATGATCTGGTTCAGCCGGCGCTTCATTTCCAGCACTTCCTGAGCATGAATGCTGATGTCCGTAGCCTGGCCCTGGTAGCCGGCACTCGGCTGGTGGACCATGACCCTTGAATGCGGCAGCGCAAAGCGCTTGCCCGACTGGCCACCCGCCAGCAACAGCGCGCCCATGCTGGCCGCCTGGCCGACGCAGATCGTGCTGACGTCGCATTTGATGAATTGCATCGTGTCGTAAATCGACATACCGGCCGTCACTGAGCCACCCGGTGAGTTGATGTACAGATGAATGTCCTTGTCCGGGTTTTCGGATTCCAGAAACAAAAGCTGAGCCACGATCAGGTTGGCCATGTGATCCTCGACGGGGCCGACCAGGAAAATGACGCGTTCTTTCAGCAGCCGTGAGTAAATATCGTAGGAACGCTCACCGCGCGCCGTCTGCTCGACGACCATCGGGACCAGGTTCAAAGCCGTTTCATTCATGGGTATTTGCTCATCGCTAACGTGGTTTTTCGGTAGTGTCGCACGATTCCTTACAGATCAGGAATCCATGTACTCCGTGAACGACGTTTTCTTGGTCTTGGTCTTGGCGTTTTCAAGGACCCAATCGAAAGCCTTTTGTTCCAATACCACCGGCTCGAGCTGCTGACGCAGCTGCGGGTTGCCCATGTACAGGTTGACCATGTCGTCGGGATTCTCGTAGCTCGCCACCATTGCGGTAATGTGCTCACGCAGCTCGTCCTCGTTTGCCGAGATGCCCTGCTCGGTGATGATCTGGCGGACCAGCAGACCGAGACGCACGCGTTTCTCCGCTGTGTCGATGAAATGCTCTGCCGGCGGTGCCTGTGTCGGATCCTCGACACCCATGCGACGCATCGCCTCCTGCTGCATGTTGGCAATCTCGTTGTGCTTCATGACCTGTGGAACTTCGATCGGATTGGTTTCCAGCAAGCCGTCGGTGAGCTGGTCGCGCACTTCTGACTTTATGCGCTGGTCAGCTTCGCGCTCCATGTTCTCGCGCACGTCGCTGCGAAATTTTTGCATGCCGCCATCGGCAATGCCGAATGACTCAGCGAAGGCATCGTCCACATCGGGCAGCGTCTGTTCCTCGACCCGGTGCACGTTGACCGTAAAGTCGACTTTCTTACCCTGCAGGTCTTCAGCGTGGTAGTCCTTCGGAAACTTCACCTTGAAGGTTTTTTCATCGCCGGGCTTGACGCCGGTCAGGCCTTTCTCAAAGTCCGGCAACATCTGGCCTTCGCCAAGAACCACCGGCACCTCTGTGCCCTGCCCGCCTTCGATCGCCTCGCCATCCAGACGACCGTCGAAATCCACAACCACGCGATCGGATTCCTTGCTCTTGCGATCAACCTCGGCCCAGTCCGCTTTTTGTTTTCGCAGCTTCTCAATCATTGCATCGACGTCACTGTCACCAATAGAGATATCCGGCTCCTCGATCTTGATCTTGTCGAGGTCCTTGAGCGACACCTCGGGCAACACTTCGAGTTTCGCGACGAACGCGAAATTTCGGTTGTCGAGATCTTCTTCCTCCTCGATCCGCGGACTGCCGGCCGGGTTCAGTTTCTCCTGGATGACCGCTTCGGAGTAGCTGCGCTGTATCAGGTCGCTCAGGACCTCCTGGCGAACCTGCTTGCCATAGCGTTGCTTGACGACCTTCGCCGGCACCTTGCCAGGACGAAAGCCCTTGATCTTGGCGGTTCGACCGACATTTTTCAGGCGGCTCTCGACTTCCGTTTCAATCTGGTCGGCCGGTAATTCAATGCGCATACGTCGTTCCAGTGTGCTGGTCGACTCAACTGTGACTTGCATGGGGGTTCCTAGACTAAATGTGTTGTGTATTGACTGACCGGGATCCGGGCTCAGCCCCATTCCGGCGGTTGTGTTTGCTTGTCCTTTTTTCGACGAGGCCTGACCCAGCACTTCGTCGACGTTGTTCGTTGTAACTGGTTTGTCGCGTCGTCGGGCCACTTTCGTAGACCCGGGTACTGCCGTAGCTCAGGGCACATCCGTCGCCAACTACGCGAAATCGCACGAGTGACGTTCTCTCTACGTCCTGGGGCTCTGTCACTGCAAACCTCGTCAGTGACGTCCGGTGCTCGTTAACCCGACAACGCATCGCTACGGCAGTGGGATGAGCGCTATCGCGCCTACGGTAGTGGTGCGAAAGGAGAGACTCGAACTCTCACGGGTTGCCCCACTGGAACCTAAATCCAGCGCGTCTACCAATTCCGCCACTTTCGCCGCCGACAGCACGCCATTATAGCCGAACGGATTTGGTGCTGTCGTCACCCGGACACGACTGGAAACAAGACCGGGCGGGCCGGTCAAAACGGCCGGATGATCCGGATCAGTTGCAGTTGCCCAGGCTGTCGATCCAGTTCGACAACAGGGCCACACCGCCATCATCGACAAGCGCCGAGCCAATCGGCGGCATCGCGGCACTGTCGCGTCTGGCCATGCGATTGACGAGCACCGAGCTCGCTGCATTGCCGGGCGCTATCAGGCGCGCATTGCTCAGGCCCTGGTCGCCACCCAGCGGAATTTGGTCACAGGCGTTGGTCGACGCGAGGCTGGTGGTGTAGCGGAGATCCATCGTCGATGGCGTCGGGCCATTGGGCCGGTGGCAGGACGCGCAGTTGGTGTGCAGATAGGCCCGCGCACGGTCGCCGAGATCGGCCGACGTATCTGTCGGATCTGCCATCGTCGGCAGCGTCGTGACCGGACCCGGCAGCGGCGAGGTGAACATCATCACGTGGTCGATCGTCGAGAGCTGGTTTGCCGTGATCCCGGTGGACGGGTAGGTAAATGGCTTATTGAGCTGCGCTGTTTCCGGCCCCAGCGACACGCCGGCGGCCTCGGTGTGGCACTCGAGACACTGCGATTCTGACGGGTAAATCCACGGCTGGCCGTTAACCATCACGGTCTTGCCACCGCGCACTCGCGTGGCCTCGGTTTGCGCGGCATTCCACTCGTAGGTGTATCCGCCCCAGCTGCCGTCCGGATGGCGCATCAGGTGACGTGTCTCGACGAGGTCTCCGCCGATGCGGAAATTTTTCACGATGACCGTGCCGTTGGGGAACGCCCAGTCGTCGTCGGCGTTACGTGTAATTGTCGTACCGTTCGGCAGCGCGATGTAGCGCTCCTTGTCGGCGTTATCGGACCAGAAGCGCGCGTTCAGATCGTACGGCAACAAGCCACTGTAGGGCTGCAGAATGTCAGACGGCGTCGTACAGCCGGTCGCCGACAGCAGATCCGGAATCGTGTCGTTGCTCGTTCCACTGCCCGGCTCGAGGCGACGCACACGACCGGTGCCACCGCCGCCGATATTAACGACGTACAACTCGCTGTCGTCGCCGACCGCGAATGCCGTTGGATTGATCGACGAGTTGAGTAATTCGTCATTATCCAGTCCGCCGAGTCCGTCGGCCTCCGTGGCCCAGAGGCGGCCGGAGCCGTAATCGGCGAATACATAACGGCCGGCCAGATCCGGAATCGCCGTACCGCGATAGACAAAGCCGCCGGTGATCGAGTTGCCAAGCGTGTGTTGGTATTCGGTGACCGGGTCGATCAGACCGCCATTCGGACAGTCGCCCGCATTTGACGTGTCGCGCGTGCCTTCGCGGCAGCGCCAGCCGTAATTGCCGCCGAGCTCAATGATATTGACCTCTTCGCGGGCACCCTGACCCACATCGGCCAGCCACAGATCACCGGTCTCGGGATCGAAGCTCCAGCGCCACGGATTGCGCAGCCCCCAGGCATAGATCTCGGGGCAATTATTTGCGTTTGTGCCGGGTCCGCAGGGCGACTCGCCGGCGAAGGGATTATCCGTCGGGATGCTGTAGCCTGCGCCCGTGCCGCGCACTTCAAGACGCAGCATGGATCCGAGCAGCGTTGTCGTGTCCTGGGCACGACGTCGCGGATCGTTGCCGCTGCCACCGTCACCCAGACCAATGTACAGGCGTCCGTCCGGACCGAAGGCAATATCGCCGCCGTTGTGATTGTTGAAATCCTGGTCGATCTCGATCAGCACCTGTTCGACGGTGCCGCCGCCCGGACTGACAACATCGTCGACAATCAATCGGGAAATCACGCTGCGCATGGACGGGCCGGTGTGATCAATGGTGTACGACAAGAATATCTCGGGCGTTGCCGGGTAATCCGGGTGAAACGCCATGCCGAGCAGCCCACCTTCGGAGTCGGTATTCACCGAGCGCGTGTCGTTAAGATCCAGGTACTCGACCAGCGAGGTCGCATTGTCAGGATCAAAGGTCTGGATGACACCGTTTTTCTGCAGCACAAACCAGCGCGGCGAGGCGACAGGTTCCAGCAGCAGCTTGGTCGGTAAAAACAGGTCCGGCAGCCCCGGATAGGCATCGACGAGCACGACTGCACTGTCCACTTCCGGGGCCGCGGGCGCGACGCAGGTCTGGTTGTCCGGCCGTACGCTCAGACCCGGTGTTGTGGCAATCGCATCGTCGTTGCTGATCGTGCCGTTCGCGCTGGCTTGTGCGAGCGTTGCGTTGACCGGGGAGGACAGTCGCACGGTGAAGGATTCATTGGCCTCGACGTCTTCATCACCAAGAATCGTGACCGACAAATCCGCAGCACGATCACCGGGCAGAAACTGCAGGGTGCCCGAGGCACTCTGGTAATCCTCACCGGCGGTAGCCGTGCCGTCTTGCGTGGCGTAATTGACGGACACCGTGTCAGCGCTGGTTGCGGACAGAGAAACCGTGAACACCAACGACGACGTGCCGCTGTCGCCCTCGCTGCTGCTGACGTTAGCAATAGTCAGTGTCGGCAGAGGTGTCGGTGTCGGCGTCGGTGCAGGGTCAGAGCCGCCGCCGCCACCGCAGGCGGCCAACGCGACACAGGCACTGAAAACAACCAGCTGTCGGAAACCCCGAATACCACTCGACATAAGACCGCATCCCCACTTGCGATGTGGCCAGTATGGCACAGGCATTCGCAGATTCTGTGGACGGCGTCGGGTTTTACCGCAGAGGGAGAGTTGGTGGGCCCCCGGGGACTCGAACCCCGGACCAAGAGATTAAGAGTCTCCTGCTCTACCAACTGAGCTAGAGGCCCGCGTTTGGAGGCCGGGGAGTATCGCACCGATTCCGTATCGTCGTCGAGTGTGACGCCGGACCCCCTTAATTAGGGGCTTGTGCGAGATGCCTATCACGCAATTCAGACCTTCAGGAATTGCGAGCTGTCAATTCAGGGTTTTCTCGATTGCGAAACGGTCGACCATCAGGGACACATGTGAGATGAAAACTGCAATTTAAGTTCCTGAAAGTAAATGTATTTCCGATGCCGGAACTTGATTTGCAGTTTTCCCGGTATTCCTTAGTCTTCGTGGCGCGGCGCGATCGCGTATCGAAAAAGAAAAAAGAGCAGCAATTTGAAAATCACGGAAAAAACCATCGCTGAATTCTCCCGGCACCTGTTCGAGCGGGTGGCAAAAAAATACGGCGGTGATTGCACGATCAACGAACTCCGTGTCATGAATGCCGCGTATTGGTACTCCTTCAACGACAACCTCTGCACACCGACACTGCTCGCTCAGACAACGGGAATCCCCAAGTCCACCGTCAGCCGCTCGCTCGCCAGCCTGATCGACAAGGGCTGGCTCACCGATGAACAGGATCCCGAAGATCGCCGACGCCGGATTATTCGCTTGTCCGAGAAAAGCGCCAAGTCGCGCTCGACGGATTTCTCAGATGCGGTGGGCTGGCTTGAAGAGGCTATGGGAGAGTAGATTCTCGGTCTGGCGGCGTGGGTGACCGTTTGAGGGCCACTCCGAATCGAGAGGCTGTGCCACTTCCACCGGTGCGTCGATTGGGGCAAGCATCAAGTCGCACGTCGAGTCGGCTAGCCGCTTCGATTGGCTTTTTGCTTGGTCAGGTCAGTGCAGTGTGCACTATGAGATCAATTTTCACCGGGCGGCGACACGCTTTTTGTCGCCGGCGGGAAAATTGGGGTGGACGATGGGACTCGAACCCCAATCCGCCCTCGATACTAAATAAAGCGCTGCCAGTGATTGCGGATTGATCTTCAGGGCCATTCCGAATCGAGAGGCTGTGCCACTCCCACTGGTGCGTCGATTGGGGCAAGCGTCAAGTCGCACTTCGAGTCGGCTAGCCGCTTCGATTGGCTTTTTGCTTGGTCAGGTCAGTGCAGTGTGCACTATGAGATCAATTTTCACCGGGCGGCGACACGCTTTTTG
>JBCCNM010000159.1:0-6638 GCA_039025835.1 Pseudomonadota bacterium
GCCGGATGCTCGGAATGTCGGTCAGCGCCGAACAGGGGATGCCCAGGCGGAAGAACTTGTGGCAGGCGTCGGAGGATACGTGTCCCGATCCGCCAATGCCGGCGAACACGATTTGCCGGGCGTCAGCGAGTCGTTCCGCCGCGTCAAGAATGTCGCTGGACTGCAGCCACTGACGCTGCTCCAGCAGCGTGCGTACCGCGGAATCGATGATCTTGGTGGCGACATCGGCCGGCCGATCATTGGCATTCACATCGCGATGCACGAAGCGGCCGGGTCGGCTCAGGTCTTCGGTGAGGCGCAGCGCCAACTCGCGAAAGCCGGCCAGACCAACATGCCGGCAGAAGCGAATCACCGTTGGCTGGCTTGTGCCGCACTCCTCTGCGACCTGCGCCAGCGTGGCCTCCGCGGCTCTTCGCGGGTGCTCCAGCACCCAGCGTGCCACGCGAGATTCCGCGGGGCTGAGCTGAGCCGCCGTCTTTTCTATGCGATCAAGCATGTAGCAAAATTACACAAATAACTCCATGAAATCGAATTCAATGCTCGTTATTTCCGTGTTCAGCTAGTAAAATTTCAAAAATAAGGAGCAGACTTATGGCGAATTTTGTACCGGTCGACGAGTTCGACCTGGTGATATTCGGCGGCACCGGTGACCTTGCAATGCGCAAACTGTTGCCGGCGCTTTACCACCGCGATCGCGACGGTCAGTTTGTCGACGACAGCCGGATTATCGGTGCCAGTCGTAGCGAACTTTCACGCGACGACTACCTGGCCCGGGTCGAGACGGCGCTGCGCGCCAATCTCGGCGACGGTGAGTTCGAGGAAAAGCAGTGGCAGACCTTTTCCTCGCGAATCCACTACGCGCATGTCGATGCGGGTGATCATGGCCAATGGCAGGGCCTGACCGACATCCTCAGCGGTCACGAGGAAAAGGTTCGCGTCGCTTATCTGGCGACCGCGCCGTCCCTGTTTGGTTCGTTCGCTCACGGTCTGCACGACAACGGCCTGATAACCACCAACAGCCGTATCGTGCTGGAGAAGCCGCTCGGTCACGATCACGACTCCGCGGAAGAGATCAATGCGGCCATTGCGCAGTGCTTCCCTGAGGATCGCGTTTACCGAATCGATCACTACCTCGGCAAGGAAACCGTGCAGAACCTGCTGGCACTGCGCTTCGGCAATTCGCTGTTCGAGCCCTTATGGCGACGTGGCGCAATTGACCATGTGCAGATCACGGTCGCAGAGGACCTCGGAGTCGGTAATCGCGTCGAGTTCTACGACAAGGTTGGCACACTGCGCGACATGGTCCAGAACCACATCATGCAGCTGGTGTGCCTGGTGGCTATGGAAGCACCCAGCAGCCTGCACCATGACGCTGTGCGCGACGAAAAAATGAAGGTGCTGCGCGCGCTGAAGGCCATCACCCCGGAGTTTATCCGCGACAACACCGTGCGCGGTCAGTACAAGGCGGGCGCGATCAACGGCAGTACTGTCTCGGGCTATATCGATGAGCTGGACGGCGCCACCAGCGAGACCGAGACTTTCGTGGCGCTGAAGCTCGAGATCGAAAACTGGCGCTGGTCCGGTGTGCCGTTTTACCTGCGTACCGGTAAGCGCCTGAAAGAAAAGCACTCCGAAATCGTGGTGCAGTTCCAGGACGTACCTCACTCGATTTTTCCGGAACAGGAGTACAACGTCCGGCCTAATCGTCTGAGCATCCGTCTGCAGCCCGACGAGGGCGTAAAGCTGTCGGTCATGGCCAAACAACCCGGTCCGGGTGGTTTCGATCTGAAGCCGGTCTCGCTGGACTTGAGTTTCGAGGAGACCTTTGGGGATCGCTACCCGGATGCTTACGAACGCCTTCTGATGGAAGTGTTGCGCGGCAATCCGGCCCTGTTCATGCGGCGCGACGAGGTCGAGGCCGCGTGGCACTACATCGACTCGATCATCGATGCCTGGGAGCAAACCCGGCACAAGGTGGATTCCTACGTCGCCGGTACCTGGGGGCCGGCCGCGTCGTCGCTGCTGCTCGACCGCGACGGCCGTTCCTGGCAGCCAGACGACTAATCAACAAGACGAACAATACAATGGAAATTTTCAAGTTTGACAGCCGGGAAGATGCCTCTGTCGCCGCGGCGGAGGCACTGGTCGGATCGCTGAATCGACGACTGGACCTGCAGGCGAGGGCGTCGATGGTGATCACCGGAGGCAGCTCACCGGGGCAGTGTTACGAAGAAATGCGCGAGGCGCCGATCGACTGGCAACGGGTTGATCTGGTGCTCAGCGACGAACGCTGGGTGCCTACCGAACACGATGACAGCAATGAAAGACAGGCCCGTGAAACTCTGCTGATCGGCAACGCCGCCTCCGCCAATCTGGTTGGCGTCTACCGCGACGACGAGAGTCTGGAAGCGCGCGTCGACTCCCTGGATCAGGAGCTCAAGCTACTGCCGATTCCGTTTGCGGCCGCGCTTCTCGGCATGGGCTCGGATGGACACTTCGCGTCCCTGTTTCCGGATGCCGAAAACCTTGAAGACGGACTCGACAAGCAGCGCGCACATTTTTGTTTGCCGGTCGACACAGTCGCGAGTCCGTATCGGCGTCTTAGCCTCAGCCTGTCCGCGATCGCGCGCAGCGACTTTGTCCTGCTGCTGATTTTTGGCGGCGACAAACTCGAGGTTATCAACGCCGCCATCGACGGCGATTCGACGTACCCCGTCGCCAGTCTGCTGCGCCAGAAACAGGCGCCGGTCCACGTTTTCTGGGCACCCTGAGCACGGAGGTTCCCATGCACGCAAGCATTGAACGCGTCACCCAGCGAATTATCGAAAAGAGCCAGGCCACGCGCCGTGCGTACCTCAAGCGCATTCGTTCGGCCGCGGATGACGGGCCTAATCGCAAGGCACTGTCGTGTTCGAACCTTGCGCACGGTATGGCCGCAAGCGCTGTCGGCGACAAGAAAAAACTCTCCGGTCGGGATGTGCCAAACATTGCGATTGTGTCTGCCTACAACGACATGCTCAGCGCACACCAGCCGTTCGAGGGTTACCCGGCCATTATCAAGGCGCGCGCGACCGAGCTAGGCGCTGTTGCGCAGTTCGCCGGTGGCGTGCCGGCCATGTGTGACGGGGTGACACAGGGTCAGGACGGAATGGATTTGTCCCTGTTCAGCCGCGACGTGATTGCGATGGGCACGGCCGTCGCGCTGTCGCACAACATGTTCGACGCGAACTTGTCGCTCGGCATCTGCGACAAGATTGTGCCGGGCATGGTCATCGGTGCACTGGCCTTCGGTCATTTGCCGACGATTTTCGTGCCGGCCGGGCCGATGGTGACGGGGCTGTCCAACAAGGAAAAAGCGCGCGTCCGTGAAGACTACGCGGCGGGCAAGGTGGGCCGCGACGAGCTGCTGGCATCCGAGTCTGGCGCATATCACGGTGCCGGGACATGCACGTTCTACGGCACCGCAAACAGCAATCAGATGCTGATGGAATTCATGGGGCTGCAGCTGCCGGGCGGTTCCTTCGTCAATCCGGGTACCGCGTTACGCGACGCACTCACGATCGACGCAGTCAATCGCGTCCTTGATATCACCCATCTGGGCGAAAATTACATCCCGGTGGGGGAGGTTGTTGACGAGAAAGTGGTGGTAAACGGCATCGTAGGATTGCTGGCAACCGGTGGCTCGACCAATCACACCATCCACCTCGTCGCGATGGCGAAAGCCGCGGGAATCGTGATCGACTGGCGGGATTTCGACGAACTGTCGCGCGTGGTGCCGCTCCTGGCGCGTGTGTATCCGAATGGCATCGCCGATGTGAATCACTTCCACGCGGCTGGCGGGCTGGGTTTCATCATGCGCGAGTTACTGGATGCTGGGCTGATGCACGAGGACGTCAAAACCCTGATGGGTGAGGGCATGCGCAGGTTCTGCGTCGAGCCGATGCTGGAAAGCGGCGAGCTCGTCTACCGCGATGTGCCGGCGGAGTCGCTGGATCTCGACATCGTCCGGCCGGCTTCCGACCCTTTCGATGCCGAAGGCGGATTGCGACTGGTGCAGGGCAACGTCGGCCGCGCCGTGGTCAAGGTGTCTGCCGTTGCCGAGGCGCATCGCGCGATCAAGGCGCCGGCAAAGGTGTTTCATACTCAGGCGGACTTCGCCGATGCCTTCAATGCGGGTGAGCTTGAAACCGACTTTGTCGCGGTGCTCGCGTTCCAGGGGCCGCGTGCCAACGGCATGCCAGAGCTGCACAAGCTGACGCCCTACCTCGGTGTCCTGCAAAATCGCGGCTTCAAGGTGGCGCTGTTGACCGACGGGCGCATGTCCGGTGCCTCCGGTAAAGTCCTCGCCGCGATCCAGGTTGTGCCGGAAGCGCTCGACAACGGCAGCATCGGACTGATTCGCGACGGCGACATGATCAGCATCGACGCCGAGGCTGGCGTGCTGCACGTCGACCCTCCGGTGGCGCTGGATTCGCGCGAGCTTGAAGTGCCGAATCTCGAAAGCAGCCACTACGGTATGGGTCGTGAGCTGTTCGCCAGTTTCAGGGACGGCTGCTCTACGGCGGAATCCGGTGGCAGCATTTTTACGGAGGGTCAGTCGTGACCGATATTCTAAGAGGCGCACAAGTTGTGCCGGTGGTCGTGATCGACGATCTGAACACCGCTGTGCCGTTGGCCGAGACGCTTGTGGACGCCGGGATTACAGTGATTGAAATCACACTCCGCACTGAGGCCGCGCTGGCTGCGATCGAAGCGATCGCGGCTTCGGTTCCCGACATGGTGACCGGCGCTGGCAGCGTACGTACGCCTGCGCACATGCAGTCGGTGGTCGACGCCGGCGCCCGATTTACCGTGTGTCCCGGGGCGACAGAAGGCCTGCTTGAGGCCGCCAGGCAAAGCGGCGTGCCGTTTTTTCCGGGTGCTGCAACGCCGAGCGAAATGCTTCGACTCTACGAGCTGGGGTATACCACCCAGAAGTTCTTCCCGGCCGAGGTTGCCGGTGGAATCCCGATGCTGAAAGCGGTCGGCGGCCCGTTGCCGGAGGTTCGTTTCATGCCGACCGGTGGTATTTCGGCTGAGCGTGCGACGGACTACCTGGCGCTGCCGAACGTCGCCTGCGTCGGTGGGTCGTGGATTACCCCGGGCAGCTTGCTCGCCGCCGGTGATTTCGCCGCGATCAGCAAACTGGCCAGAGCCGCGGCGGAACTTGGTGGCTGACGCGTGAGCACGCTGCTGATCGGGGACATCGGGGGCACCAACGCGCGGTTTGCGCTAGCGCGCACGTCGGAGCCCGGCTTCGACAAAGACCTGACCCTAAAGTGCAATGACTACGAGTCTGCCGATGTGGCGATCAGGCACTACCTCGACGAGGTCGACGCAACGCCGCCCGACGTCATTTGCCTCGCCGCTGCCGGACCCATCGTCAATCGCAGTGTCCGCTTCACCAACAATCACTGGGTCATCTCGGCTGACGTTCTCGCGCAGGGCTTCGGGATCGAACGGGTCCGCCTGCTGAATGATTTCGAGGCGATCGCGTACTCGATGCCGTTTATCCAGCAGGATGACCTGCTGCCTATTGGCCTGCCGCTGCCTGCACCTTTGAGCAAGGACACATTCACGATCGGCATCGTTGGTCCCGGCACGGGTTTAGGTTCGGTCGGCCTGAAATGCGTCGACGGTCAGTATGTGCCGATTCCCAGTGAATCCAGCCACGGTGGTTTCGCACCGGAGACAGCGGTGCAGATCCAGATCCTGAACGTCCTTCGCGAACGCTTCGATCGTGTGTCAACGGAGCGGCTGGTGTCCGGTCCGGGCCTCGAGAATGTTTACTGGGCCCTGACGCAAATTCATGACGAACAGCGTTTGCACAAATCGCCGGCGGATATTTTCGCGGCTGCTATCGACAATTCGGACGCATTGGCTGTCGAGGCCGTGCAGGTGTTTTTCGAGGTGCTCGGTCAGTTTGCCGGCGACTTTACGATGTCCTTAAGTACTTATGACGGGGTCTACATCGGAGGCGGCATCGCGCAGCGTTATCCGGAGATCGTCGTCACCAGCCTGTTTCGCACCGGCTTTGAGCGCAAAGGGCGGTACCGTGCACAACTCGAACGAGTGCCCACGCAGCTCATCATGTACACCCAGCCCGGTCTGCTTGGGGCGGCCTACGTTGCCAAGACGCTGTTCGAGGCCTGATCAGTCTTTCGGAACCGAGGTAATTCCTTCGGTGTGACGCGGAAAGTCACTCGCGTCGATCGTCTCCTGGTAGCCGTGCCAGGCCGCAAAACCGATCAGCGGCACGAAGACCACCAGACCGATTAAGGCGGTCGCCATGCCGATCAGCAGCAGCACGACGATCAGTGACAGCCATACCAGCATCGCCGGCAGGTTTCTCAGCACCGCGTTCACCGACGTGACGATCGCCGTTACACTGTCGACGTCGCGATGCATGATCATCGGCAGGCTGAAGGCGCTGGCGGAAAAGGTTATGGCTGCGAAAACGGCGCCGATCGACGTGCCGAACGCGTAAAACACGACGTAGTCGGCGGTTGAGGCACCGGCGTCTGTCGGGAAGAACACGGTCACCATGACAGCCGCTCTCGCCCAGACCAGGAACACGACCAGCAACGCGAGTGCAAAGA